>DAOULQ010000078.1:0-37048 GCA_034419095.1 Anaerolineae bacterium
AGCACAAGGAAAGCGATAACGCCAACGGCCGACCCCAACCCAATCCTTCCCTCTAAGAAGCCCGCAAGAATGGTAACTAGCAGCGTCCCGATGATAGTGCCACAGACGCTGATTATGGCTGCGATTACCTGAGGCTCTTTCGTGAAGTCCCTCTTGCCCATGGAAACCCCCTTACCGACCTCAATCCTCTATCTAAGGCTGGCGTGCTTGAATTCATCGACCAGGCCAGCGCCAAGCGAGCGGTTCCTCTCCTTCCGGGTAGACCTCCAGAATCTGCCAGTGACGCACCGGGTATCCCGTCATCCCTCCCCAACAGCACCCTCCGGGCGCAAGAACATCGAATACATATTGCCTCGGTTCATTACCCCCGGACACTTCTACCCAGAGCCGGGCGAAACCAGCCTCTCGGCTATCGGTGATAATGTGCGGTTCGCAGCAGGTGCCCCACCACTCGATTTTCATCACCCAATGGCTCAAATCAGGTCCTAGTTCCTCAATTTCCCTTGTTACCGAGTGGCGGCGCGCTTCGTACTCCGGTCCCGGCCACTCGTTGGCGGGCCATAGCGCCAAGGCCTCGTCCCGTTCCCCCCGCGCCACGAGGGCGAGATACGATGAGACCTTCGCCTGGGGCGTTTCCCCACTGACCCGCTCCACCAGACGATTCACAGGCCCCAGAACAGGTGCAAACAGACTCGGGTCGAGCCACAAGACAAAGGCTGTAAACGCCAGCCCCAGGACCACAACGACCGCGCCGGTCAAAGACCAACGTCTCCCTCTTCGGCGAGTGCGCCAGAGGGTAAGGCCTCCAATAAGTATCAACAAGGGCCCCAGGAAAGGAAAAATAACGTATGGTATTAGGAGCGACATCAGTCTGGACATCCCACAACCTCACCAGCAAGTGGCATTTCGTCTAACCTAAAATATGCGAAGGGACTAATCTCTAATGGCTAGTCCCCACCCTCAGGGCTTGGGGATGGCCAGATCTCCGACTGCAAGTCAATACCAACGGTCCGACCCAAACGGTGCATCGAGACTGCCTACACGGCTCTCAATCTGAACGACCGTGTCAGTACAATAGGCAACCACAAACTCGGCGTCACTAGCGTTGATGTCTTGCTTCATGCCTTGGTATATCGGCGTTCCACTCATTGCAAATTCCACGTACCCTGCTATTTGTCCGTAGCGCATATAGTCAGCATAATTCATGCCTAAGGCCATATAGAGTAAGGTCTCTTGCATCCTTTCGAATGCGCGGTAAACATCCCGATCTGATTTTGGACGCCCAAAACTGTCTTCCATCAGAAACGCCTTGGCGGAACCTGGTGTGCGCCCCACGACAGCGGTCTTCACGCTGCGCAGCGCCCAGGTCAAACCAGCAGCCGCGTGTTGCACCGCTTGTTGGTAATCACCTTTGCTAAGAGCCGTTTCAGCATCAACAAGAAACTCTTTAACGCCCTCATGCTGAACAATATCGGTAAGACTAATTCTCTCGAACGAGAGCCCCCACACCTCAGCAATGATCTTTTGGAGAAAATCCCTGGTGTAAGTTCGGCAGTCACTTACGTCTGACTCATTGGGATACTTTGCTTTGTGCTGTGTATCGTTCCGTATTGAATGTACATGCTGTATGTTCGCTTTGTCGGGAACCTGGTTATGACCAGCAGCAGTCAACAACTCCTCGCATTGCTGAACCAAACCTTGGAAACTATCAGCAGGCGGCTTTGCGGGTTTCAGTGAGCCTACAACTGCTTTCAAGGCCGTTTCGACCGCGAGATCAAATCCTATGACTGACATAATCCTGCCAACAATACTATGCTGCGAGGCGGACTGCACTACTGCTTGCTGATACAATTGCTTGACGACTATTAGTTTTCTGTGCGTGATTGGATCAACTGGGATTGGCACTGTTATAACTCTGAGCCCTGTGTAGACGGCCTATAACTGGCTATTTCGCCGACCAAACTAAGGTCCGCTCTGCTCGCAGATTGGGGACTTGGAATATCGCTTTTCCGTCCCGTTTCGCATAATTCCAAACAAGCGAAAGAACTAGTCGCTGATCATTGGCCCCACCTTTAGGGCTTGGGGATGGCCAAATCGGTGGGCCCCACGCCAGAGATGGTGGCCTCAGGGAAGTTCTCCTGTATTATCTCGTGGATGATCTGGGCGTATTTCACCTTCTCCCGGCCCCAGTCGGCCAACATCTGGCCGCTCACCCAAGGCTTGTAGAGAGCCGCCCCCGTGGCTGAGCAGGCCGGGCCGGGCTCTATCTTGAAATAACAAGGGGCACAAACCCTGGCCATATCTGGCGCTTCGTAGAAGCGCATATACCCACCGAACGACTCGGTGAGGATGATATGCAAATCCAGTGGCATATCGACCGCCTGGCGGATGGAGGCGAACTGGGGCAAAGTCAAATCGGCCACCGGGTTGAAGGTGCCCGCGCCCAACATCTCCAACACCTTACCCCCTGCAGCGCTGGCGTGACCAGCGTAGATGGAGACTTTGAAGATCACATCCTCCGGAACGTCGCCCCTCTTCCTCATCTCGTTGAGGAGCCAGAGAAGCCCCTCATCGATGACCAGAAAGCCTCGAAAGCCGAGGTCTATGCACCGCATGATGTCGGTGATCACCTGGCGGAGGGCGTCCGAGCCCCGGAAACGCAGACCAGATATGATCCCTTCCGGGGTATATGGCTGGCGACCGATATCCCAAGCCGCCCGAGGGCCAGGGGTCAGGATCACCTCCATCTGAGCCTCAGCCGCCATCTGAGCGAAATCTCTGAGTTCTGCCCTATCCAAGAGAGTGGCTCCCATGACCACGGAGATCAAGCGATGGATGGGGATATTCCGTTTGTTCGACTCGTCTATCACCGCCTCCAGCACCTGAGGTCGTTCCACCCCCGAGATCTCCATCCGATACCAAGCCCCATCGGGGAACCGCTTGGGGCTAGTGGGCAAATCATAGGCATCCCGCCCGGGGATGCCCACTTGCTCCATCGCCTTGCCCACATCTTCCATCCTCATCGATGGACCTCCTCTTTGATTTGTGAAAATTGTAGCATCGCCCGCCAAGGCTGTCAACAACTTAAGCGCCCTTCAGGCTGACCGCCGTTCCTCCTACCCCTTTGTCCAAGCCTTACGATCAAGGTAGGAGAGGCTTTCACGCCAGGCAGTAACATACCGATCAGCCCCTAGATACATGGCCGGCTTCACTGAAGATAGGTCGAGTATCCCCTCGTCCGTCAGTGCTCCCTCTACGAGGTGAACCATCACTATCTCCCCCACGAACCAGGCGTGATCTCCAAAGGTATGGTGACTCATCAGTTTGCACTCGTAGGCGGCATAGGCCTCCGTGAGAATAGGAGCCGAGGTCGAAACCGGCTTCTCCTCGGCGATCTTGAAGACCCGGAACTTGTCCACTTCTTGTCCCGTGCTTCCCCCTACCGCGGCGATTATCCCCGCCCTATCGAAAGGCAAGAAATTCACCCCGAACTCCCCGGCCTCCAAGATGAGGTCGTGACTGAACCTCTTGGGGGAGATAGCCACGCCGTAGAGAGGGGGCTTGCGTGAGAGAGCGGAGTGCCAGGCCGCGGCCATGGCGTTCGCCTTTCCCCCAGCACGAGCGGTCACCACCGCCGCCACCCTTGGATAATGGTGATAGAATTTTCCAACCCCTTCGATGCAAACCCTTCCCATGGTGATACCTCCTCTAGAACCTCGTTCTCCTCTTGTAGGCCTCCCACTCCTCACCGAAACGGTCAGCCAAGGCTTTCTCCTCCAGCCTGGCCCGATAGATGACACTCGGTAGAACCAAGAGCAGAGTTGCCAGAACCCCAAGAGGACTGCCGAACATGAGATCGATCCCCAGAACGATAACCATGAAACTGAGATAGAGAGGGTGTCTACACCAGCGATAGGGGCCTTTTGTGACCAGATGATCAAGGTTCGGCTCCACCTCTCCCAAAAAGCCGTGGCGTAGGTAGTATGCGACGTAGACCATCAGCAAGAAGCCTAAGAGAAAGACAACCTGCCCCAGTGCCCTGGTCCCTGCGAATTCGGTAGGGTCCAAAAAGCACACCAGCAGGTTGAAAAGAAAGGCCAAGACCATGAGCAAAGGGGCAAGCCTATCCAACCTCATTGTGCCAGCCCTTCAGCCCAAACCCAGCCTCTTCCTCGCCTCCTCGGAGATCATAGTGGGGTTCCACGGCGGCTCCCAGACTATCTTGACCTCCGCCTCCTCCACCCCCTCCATCTCCAGCAACCTCTTCCGCGTCTCCTCGGCGATATAGGCATGCATGGGGCAACCCCTAGCGGTCATGGTCATATCTACCTCTACCTTGCGCCCTCTATATTCACCTTGTAGATGAGCCCTAAATCGACCACATTCACCGGGATCTCGGGATCGTACACCTCCCGCAACGCCTCCCAGACCTGCTCTGCAGTTACCATGATAGCCTCCAACTATGCACTATGCGAAGCGCTCTTCGCTTCGCCGTCGAAAATGCATCCGCAAGGGCGTCCCCTCGAAGCCAAAAGCCTCCCGTAATCGGTTCTCCAAATATCTGCGATAGGAGAAGTGGACCAACTTCGGGTCGTTGACGAAGAAGACGAAGGTGGGGGGATCCACCTCCGCCTGGGTCGTATAGTAGAACCTCAGCCTCTTCCCCCCCTTAGAAGGAGGAGAGTGGCTAGCCACCGCCTCCCGCAGCAACCTGTTGAGAGCGCTGGTGGGGACCCGACGAAGCCTCTCTCGGTAGACCCTAAGCGCCGTCTCCAGAACCGTGCCCACCTTTTGGCCCGTTAGCGCGGATACGAAAAGGAGAGGAGCGTAGGGGATGAACCTGAAGGCTTGACGAACCCCTTTTGTATACTCGGATACGTCGGCCTCTTTCATCAGGTCCCATTTGTTGACCACAAGCACGATGCCCCTCACCTCCTCCATGGCATAGCCGGCGATATGGGTATCCTGAGCCGTCACCCCCTCCGGAGCCTCGAGGAGCAGAAGTACCACATGGGCCCTCTGTATAGCCCGCAGAGCCCGCAACACACTGTATTGCTCCACTCCTCTCCGCACCCGCCCCCGACGCCGGATCCCTGCGGTGTCGATGAGGGTCACCAGCTGACTATCCCAACTCATCTGGGTATCGATAGCATCCCTCGTGGTCCCCGGGCTTTCGTTCACTATGGCCCGCTCCCAGCCCAAAAGGGCGTTGAGAAGCGAGGACTTACCCACATTGGGACGCCCCACGATGGCTACCCGTACCCCTTCCACCTCCTCGACCTCTTCCCTAGGAGGAAAGGAGGCCACCAAGGCATCCAAGAGATCTCCCGTTCCCGTACCGTGGAGAGCGGAGACAGGATATGGCTCCCCCAAGCCCAGACTATAGAACTCTGTAGCCGCCACCCGTCGAGCCTCGTTATCCGCCTTGTTGACCACCAAGAAAAGCGGCTTCTGGGAAACCCTCAAAAGTTCCGCGATCTCCTCATCCCCTGCAGTGAGCCCTTCTACCGCATCCACCATGAAGAGGATCGCCTCCGCCTCAGACATGGCCAACTCCACCTGCCTCCTCACCTGCATAGTCAGTTCATCCTCGGTCCAAAGGACGAGCCCTCCGGTATCGATGAGGGTAAAAGCCACTCCTCCCCACCTGGCGTCAGCGTAGAGACGGTCACGGGTGGTCCCTGGCAGATCCTCCACTATAGCCCGCGGCTCCTCCACCAAGCGGTTGAAGAGGGTCGATTTCCCTACATTCGGCCGTCCCACTATGGCCACTAGGGGCTTCATAACTCGGTTATCACCACCTCCAACTGATCGGGGACGATGCTCTGCACTTCTAGGGACTCCGGCTTCACTACCTGAGGCGATATCTTATGTGTGCCCGGCCCTAAATCGAGGAGATCCAAGAGCACTTGCACATCCTCCGCCTGGAGAGCCGACAGATCGGCCAGGGGGCCAGCCAGGATAACCTCCACCGTCTCCGGCGACACAGTGGCCTCTAGCCCCGGAGCCAGCCCCTGAAGGGTCGGCGAGACCCGGATCGTTTGGCCCCCCAAGACAGGAGAGACGGAGATGCGAACCAGGACCCTCCCTATCCCCAAAAGAGATATATCCTCCGGAAGAACCATCGCTACCGAACGGGTTAGGTTGGCCTTGGCACCCTCCACATCCACCGGCTCTGTTTCCACAAACCCCAAAAGTTCGCTTACCCGTTGAGGATCTCCATAGACGGTCACCGTAGAGGGATCCACCCTGACCTCGCTGATCCAATAGCCAGAGGCCACCGTTCCCTGGGTGACCACCTTCACCGATACATCCCGATAGCCCGACTCCTGCTCTATGGGCAACTTCACCATCACCTGGGAAGGGCTGATCTCCACCCCGGAAACGGTATCCCCTATCTTATTCTGGGGCCAGGGCTCAAAAGCCTTCTCCAAGGTAGCCTTCTCCCCCTGAAGTTGTAGATCGATGACCACTGCCTCTACCTGATCCACCAAACTCTGAGGCCCGCTGACCGCCACCTGCGAAGGGGTGACTACCGGAAGCCCGTATTTGTACCCTACCGGCACATCTCCCAAGATGTTCACCCCCACTCTAAGCCACTTCTGAGCCACTTTGTCTACAGTAACAGATACCACCTCGGGCGACCTCTCTATCACCCGTACCGTCTCCGGATACTCAACTTCGATCGGCACCTCATGGGTTCCTACCCCCAAGTCGGCTGTATCAATGTAGGCGTAAAAGTCCTCAGCCTCCAGACCATCCCATACCTTCTGGGGGGCTCGAATCAGGAGAGTCACCCCCTTCTCCTCGAAACCTTCCAAGATCAGTAGATCCTCCCCCTTATTGGTCACCTCGATGGGGATCGCTTGGGGAAAGCGATCCTGAACTACGGGGTTTTGCTCCCCCATGGCTACTACCCAGATGGCGAGGGCCAAAATGAGGGCTATGAGCGCCGAACTCAGCTCGGTGAGAAGAGAACGCCTCATCTTTCCCCCCTCTCCTGCCGGGAGAACCAACGGGGCTTCTCCGTGGGCTGGAGCCTGTAGAAAGCCTGCAGGACCTTCCGCAGGCGTGCGTCATCTAGATGACGGATCATCCTCCCATGCCGTACCAGGGATATGATCCCCGTCTCCTCCGAGACCACGATAGCCAAGGCGTCGCTCTGCTCCGTGATCCCCACCGCCGCCCGGTGGCGCAGCCCTAACCCACGCTCCACCCTCATGCTCTCGCTAAGAGGGAGGATACAAGCCGCGGCCAACACCTGGTCCTCCCGAATTATCACCGCCCCATCGTGAAGGACGGTATTAGGCTGAAAGATGGTAAGGAGCAATTCCCTCGATAACTCAGCATTCATCTCCACCCCGGTCTCCACATACTCCTGCAAGCCGGTCTCCCGCTCCAAGACCATCAGGGCTCCGTGGTGGCGCTCCGAAAGGGTCCGTGCCGCCTGCGCCACGCAACGGGTAACCTTCATCATCGTCCTCTCCGGCGATGCTCGGTTGATTAGACCCCCTCCCCGCCCTAGCCGCTCCAGAGCCCGACGCAACTCGGGCTGAAAGATCACCGGGATGGCAACCAGAAGGGCAGGCAAGGTGTTCCTTAAAAGCCAATTGAAGGCGGTCAGATTTAGTAGGTTGCTAGCCAGAACTACGGCTACGATGAGAAAGACGATGCCTCTAATCAGTTGGATAGCCCTTGTGCCCCGCATCAGGAAGAGGATCCCATAAAATATGAGGGCCACCAAGAGTATATCGACTATACTGCGCAGATCTATCTGGGAGAATACCCATATGATGTCAGACACACCATCTCCTCGTGGCTACGAGTCGCCTAATCTCTCCAAGAGTTGCCGATAAGCCTCTATATCTTCAGGCCCCAGGGAGATGATACTCTGGATGGTCTCCCGGGCCTCTTCCTCCTGACCAGCCTCCAATTGCAACTCCCCTAGGGCATCCAACTCAGCGATCGCTTCCTCCTTCATCCCTACCGAAAGGTAAGCCTCACCTAGCCGCTGCCGAAGCCCCATATCCTGAGGCCTCTCCCTTATCATATCCTGGAGGGCCGGTATAGCCTTCTCCCTTCGCTTCTGGACGAAAGTGTCGATCTCCTCTATGGCCTCCTTCCGCCGACCCAGTCTGAAATACGATCCACCAACGCTCGCCACGCCTCTTCGTCATCGGCGGTAAGCAGCCTCAACTCCTGATACTCCTCCAGGGCCCTATCGATCTCCCCCACGCCGATCAAGAGTTCGATGAGTCCCTTACGTATCCTCACATCCATAGGCGCCAAACCCGTGGCCATCCTGTAGACGGCTATGGCCCTCCTGGGAAGCCCCCGCATAGCATAGACCCTCCCCACCGCCCTGTATTTCTCTACCGCCTCGTCTATCTTCCCCTGGCGCAGGAAGATCTCCCCCAAATAGAGATGCAAGACTAGATAGTCAGGCACCCTCTCCAAGAGGCGGTAGCATTCCTCTACGGCCGTAAGAGGGATCCCCTGCTTCCAGTAGCCATCAACGAGGGTCATGCTAGCCAGTAACCCCTCGAAGCCTAGGTGCTCTAAGACCTCAGCCAGAGTGATGGTAAGTCCCTGGGGGCTTATCTCCTCCACCCTCTCTCGAAGGGAGATGGCCTTCCCCTCCCAGCCTTCGCTTTCGAAGAAGTCAACAACGCGATCGACCAGAAGACGAGCCCTCTTCTCATCCTCGTAGAGGATCTCCTCATAGGCTTGAGTTAGACCCTCCTCCCCCCTCGCCACCGCTGGATCCACTATCTTCAGGGCTTCCAAGAGATGCCTAAGAGCCTTCCGAGCCTCCCCCTCTCCCAGATAGCATTTTCCTAAGAGGAATTGGCCAGCTAACTCGTATTCTGTCCCCACCAGATCCTGAAGTAGGGGGAGGAGTCGGTTACACCGTCCTCTCCCCGCATGGAGGAAGGAGAGGTTAAAGAGAACCTCCCCCCTCTTCACCCCCTCCTTTAAGGCTAACCCATACTCCTCGATCGCCTCCTCCACCATCCCCTTGCCCTCGAGATCCATCGCCCTCCCAATGGCCACCATTCCAGGGTGGCTTTCCTCTCGCTCTTCCCCTAGGATAGACTCCGCCAGGCGCGCCCTGGCCTCCCGAGCAGCGATGGCTGCAGGACTATGCCCCTCCCTGGAAGGCACCCCCACCTTCGTGAGGGCTCGAAGCAACTCCCGCGCTTCTACGTTCTCTTCGTCCAGGGTCAAGGCTCGACGACAATGCTCCACCGCTTTTCCTGTCTCCCCCCTGCGATGGGCCAGACGAGCCAGAGTCAAGTACCCCCGGGCCGCATCCTCTGGAGCCTCGAAAATATACGCCTCGGCCAGTTTCTCAAGGGCTTTCTCGCTCTCGGGTTTAAAGCGAGCCACCTCCTGCCAGGCCTCTAGCGCCTGATCGATGGCTCCCCCCTCCTCATAGAAGAGAGCCAACCTCTCCCAAGCCTCCGCCGCCTCGGCGACCTGTCCTAGAGCCTTACATATCTCCGCTATCCTCCGCCGGGCGGCCAGATCATCCGTCCGAAGTTCGCCTACGGTACGGTACTCCCCTAACGCTTCCCGCAGCCTTCCCGCCTCTAGGAGGGCCAGACCTAGACTACTGTGAGCCACCGGGTCCTCCGGGAACTCATGAACGGCTCTCCGGTACTCCTCTATCGCCCTATCCCAGTTCTCGGCCCAGGCGTAGTTATGTCCCCTCCTCATCGCCTCTTCGAAGGCGGAGCGGTGACCCATCTATGAACCTCCCATAAGTAAGAGAAGTATAGCCTTCTGGAGATGCAACCTATTCTCCGCTTGAGTGTAGACGATGGAGTAGGGCCCATCTATCACCTCATCGGTTATCTCCTCACCTCTGTGGGCAGGCAAGCAATGCATCACCAGGGGGCTCCTCCCCGCTTTGGCCACTAACTGAGCGTTTACCTGATAGGGCTGAAACACCTTCCATCGCTCTTCCCTCTCCTCCTCCTGCCCCATGCTGGCCCAGACGTCGGTATAGATTATATCCGCCCCTCGGACCGCCTCCTGGGGATCGTGAGTCAACACCACTTGGCTACCCATCCTCTGGGCGAACCCTTGGGCCTTGGCCACCACCCCATCTTGAGGCTCATAACCCGGGGGCGTGGCTACCCAGATGTCCATCCCCACTAGGCTGGCCCCGAAGAGGAGAGAATGGGCCACGTTGTTGCCATCCCCCACGTAGGCTAGCCGCAAGCCACGTAAGGTCCCCCGCTCCTCCCTGATGGTGAAGAGATCGCTTAAAGCCTGACAAGGGTGACTGAAATCGGAGAGGCCGTTTATGACCGGCACCGTGGCCTGAGCGGCCAGTTCCTCCACACCGCTATGGGCAAAGACCCGGGCCATGATGCCCTCTACATACCTACTCAACACCCGGGCTACATCGGCTACCGACTCCCTCTCCCCCAACTTGATCTCCTGGGGCGAAAGGTAGAGGGCCTCACCCCCCAGATGCTTCATCCCCACCTCGAAGGAGACACGAGTACGAAGGGAGGGCTTCTGGAAGATCATGCCCAACGTCTTACCCGCTAGAAGGGGTCGATTCCCTCCCCTCCTCCATTCCTCCTTCAATTCGGCCGCTAGGTCTAAGATCTCGTAGATCTCTTCCGAGGAGAGCTCCGCCAAAGAGATGAGATGCTCCATTTCGCCTCCCAAAGAGAGAACACCCCTGCCCTATATGGGATTCGCCCCCATTATAACACAATCCCCCTCGCTAGTCCCTTCCAAAGTCCCCTGGGACCACGCTGTTTCTTAGAGTGCCAATCCCCTCTATCTCCACCTCCACCACATCCCCCGGCTTCAACTCGCCCACCCCCTGTGGGGTCCCGGTGAGTATCACATCTCCCGGCTCCAAGGTCATCACCGCAGAGATATAAGCCAGGATCGCCCCCACATCGAAGATCATCTCCCTTGCCCTGGCCTCTTGTCGCAACTCCCCGTTAAGCCATGTCCGTAGGAGCAAATCCCCTGGATCCAAATCTACAGCCAGGTAGGGCCCCAGGGGACAGAAGGTATCGAACCCCTTGGCTCGGGTCCATTGAGCATCCATCTCCTGCAGATCCCGAGCGGTGACATCGTTGGCACAGGTGAGCCCCAAGATGTAATCTCTGGCCTCCGTGGGTCGAACCCTTTTGGCCCTCCTCCCTATCACCACCGCCAACTCCCCTTCATAATCTACCCTTTGCGCCAGGCGAGGGAGGACGATTTTCCCCTCATGGGCCAACAGAGCACTGGGCGGTTTCAGGAAGATGATAGACTCCTCAGGGAGAGGTGTTCCCACCTCCTCGGCGTGACTACTGTAGTTTAGCCCTAAAGCCACTATCTTAGTCGGCTCACAGGGCACAAGGAGGGGAAGCCCCTCTAACCCTTTAATCCGCTCTCCTCGCCTCCACCGATCCAACGATCCCTCTAACCAGTAACCCTCCCCCCCTTCCCTCACCGCATACCTTGGTCGCTCCCCGTCAAGGAGCCGCATCAACCTCTTTGCCATGTCCCCTCCTATTCTTATGTCAATAATGACCCAAACATAAAATCGAGCGAGTTCTTGCCTCTAGTTTACGTCTAGTTCCTCTCCCACCCTAACCAGCCCCTCTCAACCCTCGTTTTATTATGTCAACGAAATGGGCTCGAATAGACCTTATGTCAAACCACTCTTGGCTATTAATAAAAGGGGGACGACCTCCTGTCGTCCCCCTCACCTCACTCTTCACGTTAAAGGCCCTCTACCCCCTTCTGGGGGCCGCTACCGGAGCCCGACGCCCCATGAGGTTCCGCACCTTTTCCCTCAACTCCTCTACCCGCAACGGCTTGACCAAATAGTCGTCGGCGCCGTACTCCTTGGCCCGTTCCACCTCATCAGGGTAGCCGGTGACCACCAAAACCTTGGTCCCCAAGCTCTGTGGATCGGTCTTTATCCTCCGACAGACCTCAAAGCCGTCAACCCGAGGCATCACCAGGTCCAGAATGACCAAATTGGGTTCGAAACTGGCAACCTTGAGCCCAGCCTCATAGCCATCGAAGGCCCGCTCGAAGCGGTAATCTTCCCCTGCCTCGCTCAGTGCCCTCTCGATGAACGCCACCACACTGGGTTCATCATCCACGATGAGGATCCTGTTGCCCGGAGGAGCGAAGAAATCCTCGTCGATGGGTATCTCGTACTTCTCCAAGAAATCTCGAAAGTCCTCCAACCTAACGCGATAATGTCCTCCAGGAGTGGAATAGGCTTCGAGTTTTCCCTCCTTTATCCAGTTGAAAACCGTGGCCGGACGGACCTGGCAGTACTCCGCCATCTGACCCGTGGTTAACGCTCTCCGTCTCCGCTCCATATCCCTCTCCTTGATAGTGTGTTGCGAGGTTTTTTTCACTTTTTATAATAACATCAACGACTCCCCTTGTCAAGCCAAGTGCTGTATTCTTGGACCTCCTTCTGTAACCCTCCCCTCTCACTGAGCCCATGCTTACACCAGCCAAGATACACCCTCCCCTATCCCACAGGGATCCCCTTGGGACGGGGACCTATTCGGTGCGCAAACTTCTGCTAGGGAGCCTCCAGACCCTCTAATATCTCCTCCCTCTTGGCTTCCTTCAACCTCACATCAAACACCTCCCCAAAACGCAAAGCCACCGCCCTTCTCACCGCCTCCATATCCGGGGCCTCCTCCAACACCTCCTCCATAGATGTAACCCCCACATCCCTGTAGCCGCAGGGGATTATGAGATCGAAATGGGAGAGGTCGGTCGAGACATTAAGAGCGAAGCCATGGTAGGTTATCCCCTTCTCGATGCGGGCTCCCAGGGCAGCGATATTCTTCTCCCCTATCCATACGCCGATTCGACCCTCCCGACGGCTCGCTTCCACGCCGAAATCGGAAAGGGCCCGAATCAGCACCTCCTCCAGGGAGTGCATATACCACCCCACATCCTGCCGGTGTTCCCTTAAGTCCAAGATGGGGTAGCCTACCAGTTGCCCCGGCCCGTGGTAAGTGACATCGCCGCCCCGCTCCACTCGGTGCACCTCTATCCCCAGCCGGGCCAAGAGTTCCCTTGAGGCCACGATATTACTCTCATCCCCGTGCCGACCCAAGGTTATCACTGGCGGATGCTCCAAGAGGATAAGCAGATCTTCAACCCGCCCCTCCCTCCGCGCCGCCACCAGCTGATGCTGGAGATCGAGGGTTCGGTCGTACGGCTCAATTCCTAGATTCAGAAGATACAATTCCTTTTCCATACTCGTAGCGTCGGGCTTCAGCCCGACGGGAGACCTTCGCCCTAAAGGGCGACACTATGCCGTATATAACTGTAAGTGTTCAAACGTGAGAACGTTGTAAAGCCCTTTTGGAGAGCCATAGCCCAGAGTCAAGCAAATCGGCAATCGCTTATCAGAGAGAAAGCATCTTATTTCAACTCTCTCAATGGATCAACCTGTGACGCACCTAGCCGTGCCCATTTACAATCCATACCTTGTCTACGGCAGGACTTCCACTCCGAGCAATGCCGTACCCCAACTCTTCCAGTTGGGTCCCGTGTACCCACCCTCTGGACTTTTTCCTGGATCACCAAGTCGACCCTTCCATCTAACAACTCACAATACATTGGCACTCGCTTGACCTTCATGCTAGTCATGATTCAAGATGCCTCCCTTCTCAATAGCATTGTTTCTTACTCCGCACCGCACCTCCTCATCCCCCAACACCGAACCCATAAACCTTCGCTCTCTCTGCCCCCGCAAAAATTCCGCGATCCCCATAGCCCTCTCCCTGGCGGCCTCAATTCAATTCGGCACCATTCGCGGCACCCACTGCGCGTATTCTCTGTAGATATCGCCAAAATGGGCCACCAGTTCCCTCTCCTCCAGGATAGAGAGCACCCAAAGGGCTATGGCGAAGGCGATGACGTTCACGAAGGCAAAATAAGAGGAGTAGATGAGGGAGCCGAAGAAACAAGTGAGGATGGCGGCCAGAAACTGCGGGTGACGCACCAATCCATACGGCCCCTCAGTGACTAACTCATCCTCCAGGCTGCGATAGAGAAACGACCTTCTCACCCCCAGATAGGCCACCGACCAGAGGAAGAAGGCGAAAGAGGCAAGCGCCCCTATCCAGCCCACTATCTTGAGCCCCATGTTCTCCGCGAAGAGAGGTAACTCTGTATAGTAATAGGCCCACATGGGTCCTCCCGGCCAGTAAGTCTCCTCAAAGCGAGGCAGATTTGGAGCGGCGAAGACCGCCCCCCAGCCGACGATAATAAGCAGGATGCCCAGGGGCCTGACCACGGCAGAGATGAGGTAATACCCCCTGCCAAACCTGGACGCCATCTGATGCGTATAGCGCGTCAGCCAGAGGCAGAAAACCCCACCTAGATAGACAAGTGGAGACCACCTCCAAAGGGGCGATAACATCTCAACCGGGTAGGGCAATAACGGCAAGGGAAACATCTCTTACCTCCTAGAAATCGAAGTATGGGCTTACCCCAGCCTCGAACCCAGGAATTTCCTCTGTCCCCGCAGGAACTCAGCGATCCCCATAGCCTTCTTCCCCGCTAACTGCACCTCCTCCAGGGCCAAGAGCCCCTCTCCCGTGCCCACCGCTGCCCCCTCTTTGGTGGCTACTACCATACCAGGTTCCCCCCGCTCTCCCTTTGTGGGGCGAGCCCTCAGGATTTTCAACGTCTTCCCCTCAAAATCTGTATATGCGCTGGGCCAAGGGTTGTAGGCCCGAACCTGCCACCATATCTCCACGCTGCTCATATTCCAGTCGATGAGTCCATCCTCCTTCTTTAACATCTTCGCATAGGTCGCCTTATCCTCTTCCTGAGGCTGGGGCTCTATCTCCCCCTTTAGCCAGAGAGGTAGCGTCTCCAATAGCAAGTCGGCCCCCAGGTAGGCTAGTTTCTCCGTCAAGGAGTCTCGATTGTCCTGGGGGGCGATGGGTTGCCGCGCCTGAGCCAGGATGGGACCTGTGTCCATCCCCTCATCCATGAGCATGATGGTGATCCCCGTCTCCTCCTCCCCGGCCAAGAGGGCCCCGGCCACCGGAGAAGCGCCCCGATGCTTAGGCAGGAGGGAGGCATGCACATTGAGGCAGCCGAAGGGGGGGATAGCCAAAACCTCTGGCGGCAGTATCTGACCATAGGCGGCTACCACTATGACCGCAGGTTCCAACTCTAATAAGGAGGCCACTACTTCCTCCGTCTTAAGAGAGCGCGGCTGCATCACCGGAATGCCCCAGGACAAGGCCACCTCTTTCACCGGCGAAAAGGAGACCCTTCGTCCCCGACCCGCCGCCCTATCGGGCCTGGTGACCACGGCCACCACTCCGTACTCCTCCTGTAACCTCTCCAAGGAGGGAACAGCGAAGCGTGGCGTGCCCATAAAGATCAACCGCTCACCCATCCGACCTCCCAAGCAGGCTCAAGCGCACCCCTTACCCCGCCGGGGGTTACATACCTTGGACGATTCTATCACACCTAACTTGCCATTCCAAGTGCTTGACATCCGAGCAAAGGGTGGTAGAATGATGGAAGAGGAGAAACCGTGACTGAGGAGACCAAAGGAGCCGAGGGAGAGATCGCAGAGGAACTGAAGCGGTTGGGAACTCAACTGCATTTCACCGCCAAGGCCGCTTGGGAGAGCCAAGAGCGCTCAGGGAGTGTCGAGTCCGCTCTGAAGGTGAGGTCTTAGAGGCCAGGGCTCGTGAGGTGAAGGAGAAGGCCCAAAGCGGAGAGTTGGGCACGGAGGTGCGCCGAGGGTTCCTGCGAGCCTTACGCCAGATCAATGCCCAGTTGGATACCCTTCAGAGTTCCTGGGCCCCAGCAGAAAAGGCCGAAGAAGATAAAGAATAACCTTAAAGGAGGAAACTATGGCCGAAGAGAAAGCGCCGCCGGAGGAGATAACGGAGAACGACAAACTGATGGCCGCCATCTCCTACCCCATCCCCTTGTTGGCAATCGTCATTCTCCTGGTAGAAACGATGAAATCGAGGCCCTTCCAGAAGTTCCATGCCGTCCAGTCGCTGGTGGCAAACATCGCCCTTTGGGTTATCATCGCCATCCTGGCCTGCATCCTCGGTTTGGTGACCTTCTTCATAGCTGGCTGTGGCGGGTTCCTTCCCCTCCTGCTCTGGTTCGTCACCCTCTACTGGGCCTATCTCTCTTACCAAGGCCAGTACTTCGACATCCCCGCGATCACCGACTTCATCAAGAACCAAGGCTGGGTTTAGACCAACAAGGGTTCCGCCCAAGAGCGAGGAGGTCTCTCCTCGCTTTTTTTCAATCCATCTACTTTCCCTATAATGGTGGATGATCTCCATTCAGTGCTGGCAGGAGTTACCTCCCCCGGCCTGGTACGCCTTGGGGCAGGCTGCCAGCCAAAAGCGTCAGATGGTAACATCTAACGCCATAAGTAACTTTGCCTTATAATGAGGGCTAATCTCCATTCCCAAAGGATCCCGTAGGGATAGGAAAAAGGGAGGAGGGATTTGACCGCCCCTGAACTGAGGTGGGAGGTAGCCAAGCCAGCCCCTCGTGAATATCTGGGTCGCTTTCCGGATCTGCCTCTCCCTATCGCCCAATGCCTCTACAACCGAGGGCTCAAGAGCCCCCAAGAGGCTTATGCTTTCCTTTCCGGCGAGGCTGAAAACGACCCCTTCCAACTGCGGGGGATACACCAGGCGGTGGCCCGCATCCGCCAGGCGATCCGCCAAGAGGAACAGATCGCTGTCTACGGCGACTTCGATGCCGATGGGGTCGCCGCCACCGCCCTTTTGGCCCAGACCATCTCCTCCCTAGGCGGACACCCCTTGCCCTATATCCCCCATCGGTTTGATGAGGGGTACGGCCTCCACAAGGAAGCGGTGGAGAGATTGGCCCAGGAGGGGTGTAGCCTCCTGGTTACCGTCGATTGTGGCGTCCGCTCCACGGATGAGGTGAGATATGCTCGACAACTGGGATTGGAGGTGATCATCACCGACCATCACTCGCCTCCCCGAGAACTCCCGCCCGCTCTAGCCGTTGTCAACCCCAAACGAGAGGATTGCCCCTACCCTTTCAAGGGGCTCTCTGGGGTCGGGGTGGCCTTCAAGTTGGCCCAGGCCCTCTTAAGGGTCGAAGGGCGCGTCCCCCTCTCTAGGAAGAGCGCCCCTTTAGAAGAGGAGGAACTCTTAGACCTGGTCGCCTTGGGCACCATCACCGACCTCTCCCCCCTCTTGGGCGAGAATCGGAGCCTGGTGAAAAGGGGGCTTTCAGCCCTTAACCATTCACCGCGGCTGGGCATCTTGGCCCTTTCTGCGTCTTTGAAAGAGAAGACTATCACCTCCCAAACCATAGGCTACGTTCTGGGCCCCCGGCTGAACGCCGCCGGACGCCTGGGAGACGCCATGACCAGTTACCGCTTGCTCACCACCTCTTCTTTTACCGAGGCCCAAGAACTGGCCCTGGAATTAGAAGAGAAGAACCGTCAAAGAAAGGATCTCACCCTCCAAGTGCTGGGAAAAGCCCAAAAGCAGATCGAGGGACAAGAGAGCGAGCCCATTCTCTTTGCCAAAGGAGAGGGTTTCCCCTGCGGTGTAATCGGCCTAGTGGCCAGCCGCCTCTCCGAGGAGTTCTACCGTCCAGCGGTGGTGGTAGAATGGGGAAAGGAGGAGAGCCGAGGCTCAGCGCGGAGCATCCCCGAGTTCGACATCGCCAAGGCCCTGGATGAATGCCGGGATCTTCTTCTGAGATACGGTGGCCATTCCCTGGCCGCCGGCTTCACGGTGAAGAGCGAGGACATCGCCACTTTGGGGGAGAGACTGAGGGACATCGCCGCGGGCCAACTTTCGGACCTAGAACTCGTACCCACCCTCTCCATCGACGCCGAGGTTCCTCTCACCGATCTGGAGCCCTCCATCTTCGCCGCCTCCCAGACCCTGGAGCCCTTCGGCCCCTCTAACCCGCCCCCCGCTCTCCTCAGCCGAAAGGTAGAGGTGCGAGAGGCACGCCTCGTGGGCGAGGCCCACCTCAGGCTCATGGTCACCGATCCCATCCCTCGGGATCCCTGTGGGACGGGATCCTGTAAGGGTGGCCGGGTGATCTGGGATGGTATCGCCTTCGGAAGGGGAGAGGAGGCCAACTCCCTGCCTCCTTACATCGACCTCGTCTACGTCCCCGAGATCCAATGGTGGAATGACAGGGAGCGACTACAGTTGAGGGTACTGGATCTGCGCCCCGCAAGCGAGGGATAAAGTATTAAGCTTGTCCTGGATTTGAAATCCAGGACAAGCATCAATCCTTGCAGAGGAGACCCTCAGCCTGTCCTGAGCACCTAGCGAAGGGTTCACCTCGGACGAAAAACGTCGCAGATGAACTGCGACGCTACATCCACATCTTGAGCCACCGCTTGTGCTGGATTTGAAATCCAGCACAAGCGTCATTGAATGCCACGAATAACGGTGTTTTTCCTGCCCCTGCTACTCCGTCACCTCGATCCGTTCCAGCCACTTGACCCACCTTCCTCCGAATTGGTGGCGGGCCACTAGACGCAAGGGGAAACCATGCTCGGAGGGCAAGGTCTCTCCGTTGACCTGGTAGGCTAAAAACACTCCCTCGGCTAACGCCTCTTCTAGCGAGAGGCTGCTCTGATAACCGTCCAAAGCGTGGAACCTAACCTTCTTGGCTCCCTCTTGAAGCCCCGCCTCCTCCAGCAAGGGGGCCAGGGGCGTGCCCGTCCACTCGGCGTTATCCCAGAAGACCCCAGGGCAGATGAGAAGCACCACTTCGCTGACCTGGGGACGAGAGAGGATCTCCTGATAGGTCAGGCTGAGGGGTCGCTCCACCAGTCCGTCGATCACCAGCCGATACTCCTCGATATCCACCTCCACCGGTCTGCCAGTGCGGTTGAGTTCCTCGATAGGGGTGATGGGGAGCAGGGTATTATCCACCTCAGAGGGGTGCTGATTGATGATAGATCCCCACTCCTCCTTTGGGATGGGAGTTATTGTCGTGGCTGTCGGCGATGGAGTGAGAGAGGCCGACCCACAGCCTGAAGCAAACAAGAATAAAAGCGAAAACATAATGAGCGATTTTCTCATCAGCCGCTCCTTTCATAAATCAATTAAGATAAATATACCCTTTTTTATCGAGAAAAGCAAGCGAGCGTAACAGGAGGAATTCACGCTCTTGCTCGCATGAAAGATTGACAGCCCCCTTTAGAGACTCTATAATTGAGTTATGCTCATCACCAACGGAACCCTCATAACCTTCGGGGCGAGGAACGAAATCATCGAAGGAGGCGCTCTCCTCATCCAGGGCGACCACATCGCCGCTCTGGGAAGCACAAAAGAACTCCTCGCTAAGTACCCAGACGAAGAGAGCCTCGATGCCCAAGGGATGCTGGTCATGCCTGGCCTCATCTGCGCCCACACCCATTTCTACGGCGCTTTCGCCCGGGGGATGGCCCTCAAGACCGAGCCTCCCACCAACTTCCCAGAGATACTTGAATCGCTCTGGTGGCGACTGGACAAGGCTCTCACCTTGGAAGATGCACGCTACTCCGCGCTGGTCTGTCTAGTGGATGCTATACGTCATGGAACCACAACCCTCATCGACCACCACGCCAGCCCCAACGCCATCGAAGGCTCTCTGGAAACGATCGCCTCGGCGGCCCAAGAAGCGGGGGTACGAGCCTGCCACTGCTACGAGGTCTCTGATCGCGACGGGGGAGAGAAGGCCGCCCAGGGGCTTAAAGAGAACCGAGAGTTCATTGGGGCGGCGAGAGAGGGGAAGTTTGGCCCCCTCATCGCTGGCACCTTCGGTCTCCACGCCTCCCTCACCCTCTCCGACGCCACTCTCAAGAAGGCGGTGGAGGCAGCGGAGGGGGTGGGTTTCCACATCCACGTGGCCGAGGATAAGGCCGATGTCCGGGACAGCCTCAAAAGGTCGGGGCTTCGGGTCGTGGAGCGGCTTAATAAGATGGACATCCTGGGAGAACGGACCATCGCCGCCCACTGCGTCCACATCGACGCCTACGAGATGGAGATCCTGAGAGATACAAAAACCAAGGTGGTGCATAACCCTCGCTCCAACATGAACAACGCCGTCGGGGCAGCCGATCTCCCAGGCATGCTGAGACGTCATATAGACGTTGGCTTGGGGAACGACGGCTTCTCCAATAACATGTTCGAAGAGATGAAAGCCGCCTATCTGATCCATAAACACGTGCAGGGGGACCCCCAAGCGATGCCTGCGGATGAGGTAGTCATAATCACTACGCGAAATAACGCTCGCATCGCCAACCTCTTCTTCCCTCGCCCCTTGGGAGAACTCTCCGTCGGGGCCTACGCCGACATCATCCTCTTGCGCTATCTCCCTCCCACCCCTCTCCGGGTAGAAAACCTCCCTTGGCATATCATCTTCGGCATGGACGGGAGCCAGGTGGATACCACCATCGTGGGAGGACAGGTTCTCATGCGGGGCCGGAGGCTAGTTACCCTCGATGAGGAGGCTATCTTCGCCCGCGCTCAAGAACTGGCCCAAGACCTATGGGTGAGAGTATAACTATGTCAGAGAGAATCCGCTACCTTTGGAGACACGCCACCACCCCGGTTAAGGTGGGACTCCTCTTTGGCGCTCTGGGTGCCCTTTTGGCCCTCCTGGGCTGGTTTCGGGAGAGGGGAGATCTACTGGGCCTACTTCTCGCCCTCCTCATCTCCTTCGCCAGCTGGGGGGTCGTTTCCTGGGCCATAGCCCAGGCGGTCCACGAGGTAGAGAAAGACGAAGGCTAGATAGCCCGGGCTCAGGAACTGGCCCGAGAACTATGAACTATGTTGGAGAGAATCCGTTACCTCTGGAGCCACGCTACCACCCCGGTTAAGATGGGGCTCTTCTCCGGCGTTCTGGGTGGCCTTTTTATGGGTGTAACTATGGCCCTTCTGGGCTGGTTTCGGGAGAGGGGAAACCTACTGGGCCTGCTTCTCGGCCTCCTCATCTCCCTCGCCACCTTAGGGGTCGTGACCTGGGCCATAGCCCGGGCCATCCACGAGGTAAAGGAGGACGAAGGGGTCTAGATGACCAAGAGGTGTAACCTCTGCGAAGGGCAAGGCACAGTCGAAGAAGAGACCTGCCCCCTCTGCCGAGGAAGTGGCCAGTTCATCGAGGGTTGTGGCTCCTGCCACCATTTCTGTTTCTCCCCCCTCTCCTATCAGGAGAGCGGAGGCGGCTCGGGGTACTGCACCCTTTCTCTGCGCCGCCTGGTCCCCGGTTGGCCTAGAAAGAAAGGAGAGTGGGAGACCATGAGAAAAGCCATAGTGAGGGTGGATCACCGTTGTAAAGATTATAGGGAGACCGAACGAGAGGATGCCACTTTCGGCTCTTGGTGGAGGAAGGAATGGCCGACCTTAAGGTAGAGATCTGTGGCTTGACACTTAAAAACCCCGTCCTGGCCGCGGCCGGCCCTCCTACCTGGAACGGCAAGGCTATGGTGGCCTGCGCCCAGGGAGGAGCGGGCGGCATCGTGGCCAAGACCATCTCCACCACCGCTGCTCAAGTCCCCGAACCTTGCATGGCCCAATTCGGCAAGGCCTCCATGCTCAACACCGAACTCTGGTCGGAACTCCCCCCTGAACAGTTCATAGAGAAAGAGTACGCCATGGCCAAGGAGGCGGGACTCCCCCTCATCATCAGCCTAGGCTACACCGCTGACCAAATTTCAGAACTGGCTCCCAAAGTAAGACCCTTCGCTGATGGGTTGGAGTTGAGCACCCATTACATCGGCGAGGATCCAAGACCTATGATCGAGGCTATCCAGGCGGCGAAGGCCGCGGTGTCAGTGCCCATCTTCGTCAAACTCAGCCCCCTAGGGCGGGAGATGAAAGCCGCCGCCCAGGCAGCCCAAGAGGCAGGAGCCGACGGCATCGTAGCCATCAACTCCTTCGGCCCCTGCTTGGCCATCGATGTGGAGACCGGGCTTCCGTTAATGGGGAGCGAGGAGGGGTACGGTTGGCTCTCCGGACAGGCCCTTAAACCGTTGGCCTTGCGTTGCGTCTTCGATGTGGCGCGGAGCGTGGATATCCCCGTCTTCGGCTGCGGGGGCATCTCCCGGGGCATCGACGCCGTCGAACATCTCATGGTGGGGGCCTCCGCCGTCCAACTCTGCACCGCCGCCATCCTTCGCGGCCCCTCCGTCTTCGGCAAAATCGCTAAAGAGATGGAAGTCTGGCTCGACTCCCACGGCTACCAGTCGGTGAACGAGGTCAAGGGACTCACCCTGCGACGCATAAAAGCGCGCAAATTCCGCACCACCCACCTGCCGCCCCTCGTTGACCTCGATCTATGCAACGCCTGCCGACTCTGCGAGATATCTTGCGTCTACGACGCCATAAACGTCATCGACGATAAGGCCCAGGTGGACGAGGACCTCTGCTACGGCTGCGGCCTCTGCGTAACCCGCTGCCCCACCCGGGCGCTCTCCATGCCACAATAACAACGTAGGGCAGGTTTACAACTGGTGTCAGGAGTTGACTCCTGACACCACTAAAATGGGAAGCCCGTTGGAGAGTTCGCATGCTGCCTGTAGAAACCTTTGATCAGGCATTGACCAAGGTCGAACGCAAGGTCATGGCTCGCCTGAGCAGTCCAATTAAGATCCAAGCCTTCTTGGATGAACTACCTTACAGTGCCGAAAAGATCTACCGCTGCCCGCTTCGCGTCCTGCGCGATCGCACCGCTCATTGTTTTGATGGTGCCTTGTTCGCCGCAGCCGCTTTGCGGCGCCTCGGACACCCTCCGCTCGTCCTAGAGATGATACCCAACGACCGAGATGATGTTCACCTTCTCGCCCTGCGCAAGCATGAGAGGTATTGGGGTGCTGTGGCAAAATCCAATTTTGTCTGGTTGCGGTTTCGCGAACCCATCTACCGCACCTTGCGCGAATTAGTATTGTCGTACTTCGAACAGTACTACAACGTTCAGCGCGAGAAGACGCTAAGGGGCTATACTGTGCCGCTGAATTTGAAGACCTTTGACAAGTTCAACTGGATGGTCAGCGATGACCATCTGGAGCGCATCGCGCAGCGGTTAGACAAGATTCGCAAAGTCCCTCTAATCAAGGAGCAGATGAGTGCCAACCTATCGCTGGTAGATCGGCGGTCGTACCAGGCCGGTATGTTTGGTGTCAATAAAGCGGGCCTGTATAAACTGCCGCGCAAGAGACGGTAAAGCGGCCTCTTGTTCTCGAATACCAGTTGTGGTCGGGTATAGAAACCCGACCTACCAGATTATGTGTAGGGAGCCTCCGTGGCCTCCCGTAGGGCAGGTTTCCCTGGCCCAAATCAGCGCCAGGACAGGCCATACCTGCCCTACCTGCTACCGCTTCTCCTTACCGCTTGTCCTGGATTTGAAATCCAGGACAAACATCGATCCAGTTTCTGCGTAGCGTCGGCCTGTCCTGGCATCGCTAGGCCAGGGACTTCAGCCCGACGAGATAACGCTGCTCCTTACCGCCTAAAGGCTCCATTCCTGATGCGAAAAGGAATCGAGGCTTTAGCCGGAAAGAGAGACCTCCCCTCCCTTCCATTTTTCTTCCAATTCTGCTACCCTTTATCCCGCGATGCGTCTCAAAGATTCTTTAGCCGTCAATCCCGGCGACATCGTCTCCTTGGTCGGTGCTGGCGGAAAGACCACCGCCATGTTCCGCCTGGCCCACGAACTGGTGAGCCTGGGCTGGCGGGTGGTAACCACTACCACCACCATGATCCGCCCCCCTACCCCCGACCAGAGCGAAGAGACGATCCTGGAAGCCGATCCAACCCTGCTCCTTCAGAAGGTTGAACGAGCCTTAGAGAGCCACCACCACCTTACCGTGGCTACCAGGCAGAAGCAGGACGAGAAAGGCAAATTGGTGGGCCTCCAGCCTGAACTGGTGAGCAAACTGGCTACCCTTCCCTCGATAGAGGCTCTCATCGTAGAGGCCGACGGAGCCCGCGGCCGCTCCCTCAAGGCCCCGGCTCCCCACGAGCCGCCGGTCTCTCCGGCTACGAGCATCCTGGTTCCCATGATGGCCATCGATGCCCTATCTCAGCCCCTCGATGAGAAGATCGCCCATCGCCCCGAACTGATCGCTCGACTGACAGGAGCCTCCCTGGGAGACCTAATCACGCCAGAGGTGGCGGCCCAGGTCATTGCTCACCCAGAAGGGGGGCTCAAAAATGCCCCTCCTTCAGCCCGACTGACCCCCCTCATCAACAAGGTGGACTCCTCGACCTTGGCATCAGCCCAGGAGGTAGCCCAGCATCTCATATCCGCCCACTCCATAGATCGAGTGCTTCTAGGCGCTGTAACGGAACCTGAACCCGTTCTCGAGTGCTGGACAAAGGTGGCAGGCATCATCCTGGCGGCCGGCGAATCCCGTCGCCTGGGGCACCCCAAACAACTCCTGCCCCTAGGCGAAAAGACGATGCTGGAGCATGTAGTGGAGGTGGCCCTCTCCTCCCCTCTTCAAGAGGTGGTCGTCATCTTGGGATACCGAGCAGAAGAGATGCGACCCCTCTTAAAGGGGGTAAAGGTGGTAGTCAACGAAGAGTGGCCCCAGGGGATGAGCGGTTCCCTCCGCGTGGGCTTAGGGGCCCTCTCCCCCCACTTTGAGGCCTGCCTCTTCTTCCTGGCCGACCAGCCCAAGGTGGCGCCCCAACTAGTGGAAAGCATCGTCAGCAGACACCGCCGCACCTTAGCCCCCATCGTGGCCCCTCGCTTTCGAGGCCGACGGGGGAACCCGGTGCTCTTCGCTCGTCCTCTCTTCCCTGAACTTTCAAGTTTGCAAGGAGAGGAAGGGGGGAGGAGCCTCATCGAGAAGCATGGCCATTTGGTAGAATGGGTAGAGGTGGATTCGGCAGACTACTTCCTCGACATCGACACCCAGGAAGACCTAAACCATCTGGAGGGCATGGAATGAAGTCGCTGCACTCGATCAAGAGCCTAATCATCGACATGGACGGAGTGCTCTACCGGGGCCGTCGCCCCCTGCCTGGGGCCAGGGAGTTTCTTCAACATCTGGAGGAGAGGGAAACCGCCTACATCTTGGTCACCAACAACTCCACCCGTACCCCAGAGGAGTACATCGCCGTACTCAAGGAGATGGGCATCGAGATCTCTCCTCGGCGCATCCTCACCTCGGCTCTGGCCACGGCCGACTATCTAAGAAACCTCCTCCCCCAGGGCGCCCGGCTCTATCCCATCGGCGAGGAGGGGCTATACTCCGCCCTGGCGGCCCAAGGCTTCCAGTTCGGAGAGAGGGGAGTAGGGGCCGTGGTCGTGGGGATGGACAGACAGGTCACCTACGAGAAACTGAAAACCGCCACCCTAGCCATCCGCCGAGGCGCTCGATTCGTGGGCACCAACCCGGACAAGAGTTTCCCCGCGGAGGAGGCGATAGTTCCCGGGACCGGTGCCATCCTCGCCGCCATAGAGGCGGCAACAGGCGTACAACCCACCGTCATCGGGAAGCCGGAACCCGCCCTCTTCCAGATGGCTTTACAAAGCATGGGAGCCACCGAAGAAGAGACAGCGGTCATCGGAGACCGGCTGGAGACCGACATCCTGGGAGGCCAACGGTGCGGCCTCACCACCATACTGGTTCTCACAGGAATCAGCCAGCGACAAGACCTGGAAGCCTCTGATATTAAGCCCGATTACGTTTTCCAGAGCCTAACCCAATTAGTCCACGCCCTCTCTTAGCCTTCACCACCTGTCCTGGGGGTTTAACGCGGGCGCCTTACAGTGGTTTTACAGTGGTGTCAGAGTTAACTCCTGACACCACTGCCAAATCCAGGGTCAGAGAGGAGACAAGCCTCGCCTTTGACTTAAACCCCTGTCTTTGGTATACTTAGAAGCAACACATCTGTCTTGAGGAGACCTTTGGGAGGCTGATCTATGTGGTTTTTCCCTGGCTATTTCGACCCTATGTATCTCATCTTCGCCCTTCCGGCCCTCATCCTGGCCTTCTTCGCCCAATACAAGGTGCATTCCGCATACTCCAAATATTCTCGGGTACCTAACCTACGAGGTCTTAGCGGGCTGGACGCGGCTCGTTGGCTCCTGGGATCCAGCGGCCTGAGCCACATCTCCGTAGAGGGAGCCCCGGGGCGTCTCGGCGATCATTACGACCCTCGCCACAAAGTGCTGCGCCTCTCCCGGGAGGTAGCCTACAGCCAATCGGTGGCCGCCCTGGGCATCGTGGCTCACGAAGTGGGCCACGCTCTCCAAGACCAGACCAACTACGCCTTTTTACGGCTCCGCACCGGGCTTGTCCCCGTGGTCAACCTGGGCTCCTATCTGGGCTTCATACTCTTCCTCATCGGCATACTACTCCAGCCACTCTCTGGGTTAGTCTGGGTGGGCATCATCTTCTTCTCCGGCAGCGTCGTCTTCGCCTTCCTCACCCTACCTGTGGAGTGGGACGCCAGCCGCAGGGCCTTACAGATGCTCAGGGCGAGTGGCCTGGTCGATTCCAGGGAAGTGAAGGGCGCCCAGGCGGTCCTCTCGGCGGCTTCCTTGACCTATGTGGCCGCCCTGGCCCAGGCGATCTCCAGCCTACTCTATTACATCTTCATCGCTCTAGGTATGCGCCGCCGCCGCTAACCGGGAGGGACAAAAGACCTTAACATGCGAATACCTGACCATCTGGAGGGCGACGCCGTGGGGAGGGTCGCCCTCCTAGATTTGACCTATCCAGAACTGGAAAATCTGCTTCTCTCTCTAGGCCAGCCCCGCTACCGGGCTGCCCAGGTAGCCCAATGGCTCTATAAACATCTGGCTTCTGACTTCAAGGAGATGCACAACCTACCTCTAGCCCTGCGAGACCGGCTGGCGGAGGTCTCCGAAATCGGGAGGCTGACCCTACTGGAGGAGGTCACCTCCCAAGACGGTTTCACGCGAAAGGTCCTTTTCTCCCTCCCCGACAGCCACACCATAGAGAGCGTCCTCCTGCACTATGAGAAGCGGCACACCGTTTGCCTCTCCACCCAAGTGGGCTGCCCCATAGGATGCCCCTTCTGTGCCACGGGACAGTCGGGGTTCGAGCGGGACCTATCGCCTGGGGAGATAGTAGAGCAGGTGCTATATTTCGCCCGTGAATTAAAAGTTGGGGGGCAACGGCTCACTAACCTCGTCTTCATGGGGATGGGAGAGCCCTTTCTCAACTGGGAGGCCACCTGGCAAGCGGTCTCTGCTCTCACCGACCCTCGCCGCTTCAGCCTAGGAGCCCGCCATATTACCATCTCCACCGCTGGCTTCGTACCGGGCATAGAGGCTCTAGCCCAAAAGAACTCCCAAGCGGGCCTGGCTATCTCCCTCCATGCGGCCAACGATGACCTTCGAGAGACTCTCGTTCCCCTGAACCGTCGCTACCCCCTCAAGCCGTTAATGGAAGCCTGTCGAGATTATGTCAAGCGTACGGGACGAAGAATCACCTTCGAGTACGCTCTAATAGAGGGGGTGAACGACTCCCCCTCCCATGCTCAGGAGTTGGCGGGGCTTCTCTCCGGCCTCCTTTGTCACGTCAACCTCATACCCCTCAACCCCACCGCGGAGTATGCCTGGCGAGGCAGCCCCAAGGGTGTCGTCTTGGCCTTCCAAAGGGAACTCCGCAAAGCAGGGGTACCGGTTACCGTCCGCATCGCCCGAGGCTTAGATATCCAAGCGGGGTGCGGCCAACTTCGCTCTCGGAGAGGTATTGATTTTTCGTTTCACAAGGTGTAAGATTATCGAAATGGGGAAAATGATCAAACTGGCTTCTTCTATCTTGGCTGCCGATTTCTCTCGTCTTGGCGAGGAGGTGGCCGCCTGCGAGGCGGCGGGCGCAGACTACATCCATGTAGATGTGATGGATGGCCGTTTCGTGCCCCAGATCACCGTCGGGCCCCCGATAGTCGAGGCCCTGCGCCCTAGGACTCAACTGCCTTTAGACGTCCACCTCATGATAGAGGAGCCAGAGAGACATATCCAGGCCTTTGCCCAGGCGGGGGCAGATATCCTCACTGTCCACCGAGAAGCCTCTCCCCTCCTCTACCGCCTGATCGAGCAAATAAAGGGGTTGGGCCTCCGCGCTGGGGTCTCCATCAACCCCATGACCCCTGTGGCCAGTGTGGAGGAGGTTCTGCCCCATATCGATCTCCTCCTCTTGATGACCGTGGATCCCGGGTATGGGGGACAGACCTTCATCCCCAGCATGCTGGAGAAGATCAAAAAGGCGCGAAGCCTCCTGGACGAGAAGGGGGTCACCTGCGAACTAGAGGTGGATGGGGGGATAAACAGCGAGATAGCGCCCCAGGTGGTGGCTGCTGGAGCCACGGTTCTGGTGGCTGGAACCGCTATCTTCCAACAAGGTGGAGAGATAGGCCCAGCGCTCAAAGCCCTTCGTGCGCTCGTATCCTGAGGATGTGCCCTGGGCCGGGGACAACATCCCAAGGAAGAGAGGATAGCAACCGCACCCTTTTAGCGGGGTTTAACAAAGTGAAAAGACCAGCCCTTTGATAGAGCTGGCTCCTGGAGTGAAGGTGAAAAAGGCTACAGCGTCAACTTTCCTTCGGCTATCATCTTGTCCAGGGAACGCAAACATTTGGCACACACCTTGAGCTGTCTCTTGGTATTGCCGATGATGATCGTCCTCTTCTGGATATTGGGTTTGAACTGTCGCTTGGTGCGATTGAGAGCGTGGCTGACGTTATGGCCGAACCGAGGCTCCTTACCACATATATCACATTTAGCCATTGTATCGCTCCTTCCCCATAAATGATATCACGGAAAGGCGGTTTGAGCAAGCCGAGCCTTCCAAAGGGAGGGGAAAATGACCGAGGAGACGAAACTGGGAAAGATAGAGATATCGCCTACAGCCATCGCTCATCTGGCTAGCCAAGCGGTGCTCCAATGCTATGGTGTAGTGGGCATGGCCGCTCGTACCCTGCGTAACGGCTTGGCGGTCCTTCTCCACCCCAGGGAGAGCTATCGGCGAGGCGTGGAGGTTAAACTCGTCGATGACCAGATCATCATCGATCTTTACGTCATCATCGAGCACGGTACCCGGGTCTCCGAAGTGGCCCACAATATCGTCCAAAGCGTCAAATACAATGTGGGAAAAGCCTTAGGAGTTCCGGTGACCCAGGTGAACGTCCATGTCCAAGGGCTGCGAGTGAGCAAGGAGTAGATCCGAGGAGAATTGAGAGAAAAACCTGTACCCAGGTGTGATGGTCAGGATCTGAAACGGATGCTGGCTACGGCGACCGCTTGGCTGGAGAAGCACGCGGTGGCCATCAACGCCCTCAACGTCTTTCCCGTCCCCGATGGCGATACCGGGACCAACATGTTCCTCACCATGCGGGCGGCTCTGGCAGAGATAGGAGACGCCCCTCAAAGCTCTCTCGGTTCCGTAGCCCAAGCCGCCGCCTATGGCGCTCTCATGGGGGCTCGCGGCAACTCAGGGGTCATCCTCTCCCAATTACTGCGAGGGATAGCCAACAGTCTGGACAAGAAGCATAGTTTCGGCCCCCTCGAATTCGCTCAGGCCATGGTTGAGGCCTCAACGATGGCTTACAAAGGGATCATCCGACCCGTGGAGGGGACCATGCTCACCGTGAGCAAGGACGCCGCCAAGGCGGCCAGGGCCGCTGCTCAGGAGGGAGAAGACCTCCTCACCGTCCTAGAGAAGACGGTGGAAGCGGCGAAGGAGTCGGTGGCTAGGACTCCTACCCTCCTGGACGTCCTTCGAGAGGCTGGAGTCGTTGACGCCGGAGGCCAGGGCCTCTTCATCATCCTCGACGGGATCTGGCGCAGCCTTAAGGGAGAATCGATAGAGATGGAAGAACCGACGGAGATGGTACCCCCCGAACTACCGGAGGTAGTGGAGATGGAATGGGGCTACTGCACCGAGTTCATCCTCCAAGGCAAGGAGTTGAACCTGGCGGAGGTGCGGGAGAAGATAGCCTCCTTTGGCGACTCCGCTCTGGCGGTGGGCGATGAGCGGGTCATAAAGGTTCATGTCCACACCTTCAACCCCGGCCAGGTGCTCAGTTACGCCTCCAGCCTTGGGGTGCTCAGCAACATCAAGATCGATAACATGCAGGAGCAGCACCGGGAGTTTCTGGTCCTGGGGCAGGAGGCCGCCAAGGCTGCTGCGGAGGAGGTAGAGGGCATAGCCACGGTGGCCGTGCTCTGGGGTGAGGGACTCACCCAGGTCTTCGAGAGCCTGGGGGTAAAAAGCGTCGTCCCCGGTGGCCAGACTATGAACCCCAGCACCCAAGAACTCTTAGAGGCCATAGAGACCCTCCCCGCTAAGGAGGTGATAATCCTTCCCAATAACGAGAACATCCTCTTGGCCGCCGAACAGGCGCAAAAACTATCCAGCAAGAAAGTGGTAGTGGTGCCCAGCACCACTATCCCTCAAGGCATAGGAGCCCTTCTGGCCTTCGATGAGGAGGCGGACCTGGAGACCAACGCCCAAAATATGGAGAAGGCTATAGCCACTATCCAGACAGTGGAGGTGACTACCGCCGTGCGCCCGGCGAAAATCAACGGCATTAAGATAAAGAAAGGGCAGATCATCGCTCTTCTCAACGGTCATCTGGCCGCCTCGGGAGAGAAGATCGAGGAAGTCGTTCGGGAGACCCTGGAAAAACTGGGCGCCGACCAGTACGAGATCATCACCCTCTACCACGGAGGGGATACCCCCCTACAGGCGGCTGAGAGCCTGACAGACGAGATCCGCCAATGGTACCCTGAACAAGAGGTAGAATGCATCGACGGCGGGCAACCCTACTACCACTATATCATCTCCGTGGAGTGAACCATAAGACTATGAGGGTAAAGGTAGTCACCGACAGCACAGCCGATCTCTCCCCAGAGACGGCGCAAAGGTTAGGGATCACCGTGGTACCTCTCAATATATATTTCGGTACGGAGACTTTCCGTGACGGGATAGATCTAACCACCCGGGAGTTCTTCCGCAAACTGTACATCTCACCCCTTCCCCCCTTCACTTCGCCTCCCAGCGAGGCCACCTTCTACGAGGCTTATGGCAAGGTAAGCAGGGAAACGGACGAAGCGATCTCCATCCATATCTCCTCCAGGCTAAGCGGCACCTACCGGGTGGCTAGCGAGGTAGCCGAATCGGTCTTAGGGCAATGCCGTATCATGGTCATGGATTCCCTCACCACCTCCTTGGCTTTGGGAAACCTGGCTATCGCTGCCGCAAAGGCGGCACAAGAGGGGGCCAACCTCGATGAGGTGGTAAGGCTAGTTCGAGGTATGATCCCTCACCTCTACCTCGTCTTCTTTGTAGAGACCCTCGATTATCTAGAAAGAGGAGGTCGTATCGGAAAGGCCCAGGCCCTCTTGGGCGCCATGCTGGGCATCAAACCTCTCCTCATCATCGAAGAGGGAGAGATCCAACCTTTAGAGAAGGTGCGCACTAGAACTAACGCCTTGGACAAACTATTCGAATTCATCACCGAGTTCCCCCATATCGAGAAGATGACCCTCATTAAAGGGATAGAGAGCACGGGGATGGAGGCACTGCTCCAACGGATCGAGATGGCCTACCCCAACGAAGAGGTGGATGTCGTCACCTATGGCCCTGCGCTGGCCACCTATGTGGGCCCTGGAGCCATGGGGGTCTTCGTCTACGAGGGCATGGGATAAGATGCAATCCTCCATCGAGAAACTGAACAAGATCCTAAACCTCGAGGAGAAGATGGGTTACGCCAACCGGGCCGTCATCGGAGGGCTGGAGAGGTTGGCCCCCTTCTGGGGCCCGGAAGCCGCGAAAGCCCTCCCTGTGGAGGAGATCGTGGCCCTCTTGCGTCGCTATCCAGAGGAAGAGGAAGAGGGGAGAAAGGCCCTCATCGAGGAGATCCGAAGCCTCATGAGGAGGAGAGAAACGGATGTGGAAGAGGTATCAGTTGCCGAAAAGAGGGCCCCCACCGAACTCAAGGAGAGGGCAGATATCGACTCGCCGGTGACCGAACTCCATGGCGTGAGCAAAGCCTATACCCAGCGCCTTCGTCGTCTAGGAGTAGAGACTATCCGGGACCTTCTTTACCTCTTCCCCCACCGGTATGACGACTTTAGGGCCCTCAAGACCATAGCCCAACTGGAGTACGGCGCGGAGGTGACCCTAGTCGGCACCATCTGGGAGACCCAGAACCGGGAGACAAGATCGGGGAAGACTATAACCACCAGCATCATCTCCGATGGCACATCCACCATCCAGGCCACCTGGTTCAACCAACCTTACCTCACAAAAACCCTTAAACCCGGCCGCCAAATCGTCCTCAGCGGCAAGGTGGACCAATATATGGGCTGGCTAACCCTCCCCTCGCCAGCCTGGGAGCCCCTGGATCAAGAACTGATCCACACGGGAAGATTAGTCCCCGTCTACCCCCTCACCAGGGGGATAGGAGCCCGTTGGATGCGCCGCCTGATGAAACGCACCGTAGATTACTGGTCGCTCCGGCTGCCAGACCATCTTCCTGCTCCTCTCAGAGAGCGCGCCAGGCTCCTCAATCTGGAGACCGTCATCCAACAGATCCATTTCCCCGACGACTGGGAGATAGTCAGAGAAGCCCGCCACCGCCTCGCTTTCGACGAGTTCCTCCTCATCCAACTGGGGGTGTTGAAACAGCGGCGCATATGGAGGGAAGAACCTGGCCGTCCCTTGCCCACCGATGAAGGGCTCCTGGGCAGATTCACGGAGTCGTTACCTTTCAACCTCACCAAGGCTCAAGAGAGGGTCCTCTCGGAGATCCTGACCGACCTTCGAGAGTCGAGCCCCATGAGCCGTCTCCTACAGGGGGACGTGGGTTCTGGCAAGACGGTGGTGGCCGCGGCGGCTATGCTCACGGCCGTAGCCAACGGTGCCCAAGGGGTCATCATGGCTCCCACCGAGATATTGGCTGAGCAACATTACGCGACTCTCCATAACCTCTACAAAACTTTTAAAGTGAACCTTCGCCTCCTCACCGGGAGCCTTAAATCCGAGGAGAGAGAAGAGGCCTATGGGGAGATCGCCTCCGGTCGCGCCCAGGTGGTGGTAGGTACCCATGCCCTCATCCAAGAGGGGGTTGAGTTCCATGACCTGGCGCTGGCGGTCATCGACGAGCAGCACCGCTTCGGCGTCCGACAGAGGAGCGCCCTGCGCCAGAAAGGGCATAACCCCCACGTCTTAGTTATGACCGCCACCCCTATCCCTCGAACCTTGGCCCTCACCGTCTACGGGGACCTCGATATCTCCATCATCGATGAACTGCCCCCCGGACGGAAGGAGATAACTACCCAGTGGATGGCTCCTCGGGAGAGGGAACGAGCCTACGCCTTCCTCCGGAGCCAAGTCGAGGAGGAGAACCAAGCCTTCATCATCTGTCCCCTGGTGGAGGAATCGGAGAAGATAGACGCCAAGGCCGCCGTGGCAGAATATGAGAGGTTACAGGGCATCTTCCCCGACCTTCGCTTGGGCCTCATCCATGGCCGGATGTCGGCCCCAGAGAAGGAAGCGGTGATGAGGGATTTCTACCAGGGTAACCTCGATATACTGGTAGCCACACCGGTGGTGGAAGTAGGGATCGATGTCCCTCAGGCCACCGTGCTCCTAGTAGAGGGGGCAGACCGTTTCGGCCTGGCCCAACTCCATCAGTTTCGCGGTCGCGTGGGTCGGGGCGAGGCCCAATCCTACTGCTTGCTTCTCGCCGACTCCCCCTCCAGCCAGGCAGAGGAGCGGCTCAAGGCCATCGAGTCCTCCCAGGACGGCTTCTACCTGGCTGAGGTGGATCTGGAGATGCGAGGCCCCGGCGAGTTCTTCGGCACCCGCCAGAGCGGCCTTCCCGACCTCAAGGTGGCCAAACTGAGCGATGTGAAGGTATTGGAAGAGGCCCGGGCTTTGGCCAAGGAGATATTCCAAGAAGACCCCAACCTGGAGTTGCCTCAACACCGGCTATTGGCCCGCCGCGTGGCCGACTTCTGGCGAGGGGAAGGAGACCTGAGTTAGAATCATGGTATGGCAGCAAGTAGCCAAATAGAGAGACAAGAAGATGGCCGTGCGCAAGTTGACCTGTCCCAGTTGCGGGGCTACAGTAGATATTCCCGCTGGCTTGGATCGAGCTCACTGTATCTATTGCGGCAGCGAAATAATCATTGAAGAGACGGAAGCATCGAAACGGGCTAGTGACTTGGCCAATTACCTTGATCTTGGTGAGACTGCTTTGGAAGGCGGTAATGTGGAAGAAGCAGAGCAATGGTTCAACAAGGCGCTAGAATTAGACGGGAAGAATGAACAAGCGTGGATAGGCAAAGCGGTAGCGGTGCAGGGTTCGTCCAGTACGCAAAGGAGCAGGTTTGAGGAATCTCTAAAGTGTATCCAAAAGGCTTTGGAGATCAACCCCGACAGTGAGGCGGTCAAGCGAGCGAAGCGCGACATTATCTCACGAGAGCGGCACTGGATGGACTACCTTGCCACCCAAGAGTTGGAGCTGGCTGTCAAGATACGTAATACCTGGATAGAAGCTTCCGCCGAAAGCCTCGATTTTTTGGGGGCATTTGGACTAGATGGCAAAGCGAACCAACTAGCTGCCCCTCACATAGCTAGTGCTGTTAATTACCTAAAGCAGGCTCATGCCTTGGAACCTGATAACCGATTGGCGCTTATGCACATAATTGAATGTCTTACAAAGGTGCCTGGGGCACGGCAATTTGGGGACCCTGCTCCGTACAAGCAACGTCTTCGCCTCCTCGAGTTGAGGGAAAAAGCACAGACCGAGTTACCCGTTCTTCGCCGGAAATTGTGGGCAGCAAGGGAGGCATTAGCGCAGGCGGAACAACGGGGTGGGTTCTTCAGCGGTCGTCGTATCAAGAAATTGCGAGACGAGGAGCAATCCCTAGTCAAGAGTATCGAAGAGTACGAAGAAGCACTGAACGGGGCGCATAAAGAGAAAGGAGGTTGACACTAATGCCGGAACTGACACAAGCGGGACTACTCCTTGGTGCTAGGATAGACGAACTAGAAAAGAGAGTAGAAGAGCTGGAGGCTCAGTTGGAGGAGGTGAAAAAGTGCTTGGGCGAGATCGAAAAGCCCAAACCCGCAATAGGAATCAAGGAACCTCCAAAACCAGAGCACAAAAAGCGCCTTTTCCACGACGATAGTTGATCGAAAGAGGGAAATCACTACCTAACGCCCCCCGTGGTCTCCCTTCTACGGGCAGCAGGCCCCCGATGATCTATTGTTCGACCAATTCATCTCTGTCTGAGACAACTAGTTGCTAATAATGTGCTATAATTCCGTAGGAGGATAAATGACCACAGCCCTTTTTCCCGGCACCTTCGACCCCTTCACCAATGGACACCTGGACATCATCCAACGGGCCTCTGGCCTCTTCGACCAAATCATCATCGGGGTCTACGCCCACCCTATCAAGACCCTGCTCTTCTCCTGTAACGAAAGGGTGGCTTTAGTGAAAGAAGCGGTGCGGGAATTCCCCAACGTGAGTGTCGAGTCTTACGATGGCCTCACCGTGGAGTTCGCTCGTCGCAAAGGGGTCCAGGTCCTGCTCCGGGGCCTCCGCGTCATAGCCGACTTCGAACTAGAATTTCAGATGGCCCTCATGAACCGAGCCCTGGCTGAGGAGCTAGAGACCGTCTGTCTCATGACCACCTATAAATATTACTTCCTCAGTTCCAGCCTGGTGAAAGAGGTGGCTAAATTGGGGGGAGACATATCTGGCATGGTCCCACCCCACGTGGAGGCCGCTCTGAAAGCCAAGATCGAGGAACTGGGCGAGAGAGGCGAGGACAGAATTGGGATAATCTCCCTCCGAGAATAGCAAAGTAGCCTGGCAAAGGGGGTAGGGAAGATGGAGATAGTCTATCTGATCGATCGCTTGGAGTCCTTAATCAACGAAGCGAAGCGGCTCCCCCTCACCTCTGGCGTGATCGTTAATCAAGAGGAATTCCTGGCCATCATAGACCAGATGCGGATCAACATCCCCCTGGAAATCCGAGAGGCCAGGCGACTGAAAAAGGAGAGAGAGCAGGTTATCGCCCAGGCTCAGGCGGAGGCGGAAAAGATAGTGGCAGAAGCCAAGGGACAGGTAGAGGGCCTCCTAACCGATGAAGAACTCCTCAAAGCGGCTAGAGGAGAGAGCGCCAAGATCATAGAGCAGGCTCGCCGCGAGGCGGAGAAGGTAAGAAAGGGAGCCGACGAGTACGCCATCGAAGTCCTGGGCCAACTACAGGACCAACTGATGGCCCTCCAGACCACCATTCAGAACGGCCTGGATTACCTTCAGGGGCCAGCCAGGAGGGAGCAAGGGAAGCCTTGACATCAGCGCTCCCCTGACCTATATTTTATAAGATGAGATTCAACGTCGCACAACTTCTAAAGAGAGCCACCGGCTCTTCCCGCCATTATCAGATAGGGGAAGATATAGAGGGTATCGACCCTGGATTGATTATCCGGGAGCCTCTGGTGGGGCAGATCGAGATGGTTCGCACGGCCGATGGTATCCTGGTCAGAGGCAAACTCACCACGGCCGTGGAACTGCAATGTGACCGATGCCTTGAACCCTTCATCCAGAAGGTAGAGTTTGAGATCGAGGAGGAGTTTCACCCCGCCATCGACATGAGCACGGGAGCCCGACTACCTTGCGATGAACAGGAGACGCGCATCGATGAGCACATATCATCGATCTCACAGAACTTATGCGCCAGAGCATCTTTCTAGCCCTGCCCATGCATCCGCTCTGCCGAATCGGCTGTCTGGGCCTTTGCGACCGGTGTGGCCAGAACCTAAACGAGGGGCCTTGTGACTGTAAAGAGTCGATGGTGGACCCCCGTCTGGAAATACTGAGAAAACTGAAGTGAGGGAAGAGAATGGGTGCCTTACCCAAAAGAAAGATATCCAAAGGTCGGAGGGATAGGCGGCGGAGCCATTGGCGGCTCAAGCCTTTGCATCTCGTGCCCTGTCCCCAGTGCCATGAACTTCGCTTGCCCCACCATGCTTGCCCTACCTGTGGCA
>DAOULQ010000079.1:0-46797 GCA_034419095.1 Anaerolineae bacterium
GCGAACAGGTACACTCCTTCACCGGGTCACCAAAATATCCACATGGACAGGGGTTCATAGCCCCAATCAACATGAAGTTGGCAGGAAAGGTCATGGTCGTCTTGGCTCGACTGATGGTCACCACCCGGTCCTCCATGGGCTGCCTCATCACCTCCAACACCCGATGTCCAAACTCAGGTAACTCGTCTAAGAACAACACCCCTTGATGAGCCAGACTTATCTCCCCCGGCTGGGGCCAGGTGCCTCCCCCTACTAACCCGGCGTGGCTGATGGTGTGATGAGGAGACCTAAAAGGCCTCTGAATTATCAGGGGCGTCCCTTCTGGCAAGAGCCCCCGCACACTGTAGATCTTGGTAACCTCCAAAGCCTCATCGATAGTCATGGTGGGAAGGATGGTGGGTAGTGCCCGGGCCAAAAGCGTCTTCCCCGCACCAGGAGGACCGCTCATAAGTACGTTGTGGCCCCCAGCAGCCGCCACCTCCATCGCCCGCTTCACATGCTCCTGCCCTCGCACATCGGCGAAATCGATAGCGTATTCAGGTCTCTTGGCGCTTAATGCCTCGGGGTCACCCTCATATACCGCTATCTCTTCTGAACCATTGAGATGGGCCACTAACTGGGAGAGGCTCTCCACAGGGATGACCTCCAAGCCACCAATGAGGGAGGCCTCAGGAGCATCGGAATGGGGGACGAAGACCCGCTCAAACCCCTCCTCCTTAGCCACGCTCACCATGAGAAGGATCCCATCCGCGTGACGCACGCTCCCATCTAAGGAGAGTTCTCCGATGAATACAGAGGAAGAGAGGGGTGAGACCTGCTCTGAGGCCCAGAGGATCCCCACGGCGATGGGGAGGTCGTAGGCTGGACCCTGTTTAGGGAGGTCTGCGGGGGCCAGGTTGACGGTGAGCCTTTTCATGGGGAAGACGAAACATTCGTTCTTGTACACCGTCATTCAAAAGCATCACCCGTGAATCTCCCTTGCTTGAGAAACTCCTCCATCTCGTGTCGGGGTTCGCTTCAGCCCATACCGGATGAGGGGAGCCTCCCTTCGAAGCCGTATTACCGGGGACGACGGGGGTGTTCCTGTTGAGACAACGCCACCTGACACCAAGATCTGTCCCGATGAGCATGAAGTTGGCGCGCATGCTTCTCAAGCAAATAATGTTTACCATTTCTTCTTCAGCGCGTCCAACTCCTCCTGGGCCCACTGATTGTAGTCTTGTATGTACGTCTCCAATGGCATAAGTTCACGGCTGACCGTCGCCAGTGTTTCCGCGGACATCTTGCCCTCTCTCACTATTTGGCGACCAGCTTCCTTCGCCGCTTGAAAGATATCGTCCACCTGCTCACCCATCTCCATCATAGGCTTCAAGAAGTCCCCATTGGGCCGCAGAAGTGCCCCGGCAAATTCTCTTCCTGCATCTGTGGCAAAGGATTTCATGTAGGCAAGCAGCAGGTCGAAGTTGTCCATCTCCCAGTCGCCACCGTTGGAGACCAGCACGACTTTGCCGTGCTTGGTTCCTTCGCGCAGAGCTAAGCGCCACCAACCATCACGTAGCTCGATAAACGGTTGCAGGAGCGGGGACATTCGATCCATCAGGTTCTTCATCGGGCCAGAGACCCCGCGCCAGTAGACCGGCGTGGCGAACACCCAGATGTCTGCTTCGCGTAACTTGGGATGCAGCATCTGCATGCCATCCTTCTGGAAACAGTTGCCTGGCGTCTTGAACCAGCAACTGTAGCAACCCTGGCAGGGGTTGATCTCTAGGCTCTTGGTGTAGAAGAGTTCGACCTCCGCTCGCGCCTCTCTCATCCCTTCAAGGAAAGGGGTGAGGATGAGGGTTGTGTTGCTCTTGCCCATCTTCGGGCTGCTGTTGATTGCCAGTACTTTCATATTTCACCTACTCCTTTGCCACAGAGCGTGCATTTCAAACCAAGGAGATGATCCACATTTGGCCGTCTTGATCGCCCCCAACACGTTGCAGACCCCGCTGATGCCAAGAATCTGAGTCACTTTTTCCCACCCTCACCTCCGGCACCCCATACCATTCTATCATCCTCCTCCAGCCTGCCTCCTTATTAAAAACCCAAGCCTTTTTTTGCATTCCACATCATTGATGCACATGACGGCGTCCATGTTTAAACGGGAGAGCGAAAGCAATCACTAGGTAGCCGAGGTTACGACGGGCTCAATAGATATGCAATCTGGCACCGGGCATATCTGGGCACACAGGCCGCAGCCTACACAGACCCCCTCGTCCACAATCGGTATCCGATCCACTCCGAAATCGATGGCCTCGTGTCCGCCATCCCTACAAGCCACGTAGCATGAACCGCAGCCGATACAACGGTCGCGGTCGATCTGAGAGGCTACCATGACACCATGGGGGAGGTCGTCATGCTCCTTCAAGCGTGGGAGGCAAAGCCCAACTATTTCACCGAGGCTGGCATAACCTTTTCTTACCATCCAACGGGTTAAGCCATCACATAGATCGTCTATGATTCCAAACCCCCTATGCAGCACCGCCGTACAGACCTGCACGGTGGTAGCTCCCAGTAACAGGAACTCCAACGCATCTCGCCATTCGTAGATACCACCTACACCCGAGATGGGGATATGGACCGCACTAGCGATATCAGCCACACAACGTAGAGCGATGGGCTTTATGGCACGCCCGGTATAGCCTCCATGGGAGCTATAGCCCTGCACCGAAGGCAAAGGCGAAAGGCTTTCCAGATCCACGCCTACGACCCCCTCTACAGAATCGATAGCGCATACCCCGTTACCACCACCCCGTTCCACTGCCCGGGCAATGGCCGCGATATCAGTTACACTGGGGCTTAGCTTTACGTAAATTGGAACCTGCGTCGCTGCCTCCCTAGCCCAGCGGGTGACCTTCTCGGTTAGCCTCGCATCTTGGCTGATCATCCAACCATCAGCCACCTCCTCATCCTCCAACATTGAGCCCTGCGGACAGGAGATGCTCAACTCCACTAGATCAGCGCCCACCTCCTCTGCCCGCCGGATGAGGTGGCCCCAATCTTCCTCAATGCTGGCCACTACGCTCATCGCCAGTTGGTGGTCGGGAAAGCGCTGCTTGAGCCAAATAACGTCTGAGGCCACGGTCTCGACATGTCGTTCCGAGATCAGATCGATATTATGCAGCCCAACCATCCGACTTCCCGGCTCCAAACTGGCCATTATGGGGTAGGCTATGCTCACCTCCTCAGATTCAACCGATGTGGTTTTAAGCACCGCACCAGCCCAACCAGCCTCGAAGCCGCGCGCTATCATCTCTTTAGAATCGGTGGAAGGAGACGCAGCCAGTATGAAGGGGGTTTTGAAACGCAAGCCGCAGAACTCAACGCTCAGCTCGATTTCCTTCATCCAACCTCCCTTTGATTAGCCAACCAATAATGGATGGCTCGGCCGGCTACCATCCCCTGGGCTATGGCCTGGACAACAGTTGCGCCGCCGTTTACGGCATCGCCTCCAGCGAAGATCTGAGGCTGATCGGTTTGGAGGGTTTCTTGGTTAACCGAGATAGTGCCTGCCTCTGTTGTAGACAGGCCGAGGGCTCCTGTCAATTCCTTGTCCAGTGCTTGCCCCAAAGCCAAGAGTACCCCATCGCAGGGCAGTTCATAGGAAACTGCCCTTGTGTCTGGCTCCACCCCACATCGGCCGTCCGTTTGCACACTCGTCAGTCGCATAGGCTGAACTTCAACGGCCTGCACCCTCCCATCGCGGCCGCTTATGGCTTTGATCGTAGATAGCCATCGGAACTCCACGCCCAAAGATGACGCCTCCAGGTACTCGCTCCGCCAAGCAGGCATCTCCTCCATGGTACGTCGGTAGAGGACTATAACACGCCCTGCCCCCAGCCGCTTGGCCACCGTAGCTGCGTCGAGGGCCACGTTACCCCCGCCCAAGACCACCACACACTGGCCCAGGGCGGGACGGGAGACCTCGCCACGTGCGAATAGTCGAGCTTGACGCAAGAAGCCCAAAGCCGACATCACACCTGGCAACTCTACCCCGGAGATCGAAAGGGTGATGTATCTGCTCAACCCTATGCCTAAGAAAAGGGCATCATATTCCTGCAAGAGCCTTCCCGCACCTTGGCCATCGATCTCATTTCCGAGATGGAAATCGATGCCCAACTGGCTGAGGCGGGTCAACTCCTCGTTCACAACCTGATGAGGGAGACGAAGAGACGGGATTACTTGGTCCGTGAGCCCCCCGAGAGTAGCCGCCCGCTCGAAGAGGTGAACGATATGCCCAAAGCGACGTAGGGTGATGGCACAGCTCAGACCGCTCGGGCCCCCACCGATGATCGCTACCCGACCAGGCGAACGGAGCTTCTCGATCCTTTCAGGCTGCTGGAAATTGCTGGCCACAAGATATTGGAGAGCGCCAATGCGGATGGGGCTCTGTCCTAGGCGACGCAAGACGCAGGCTCCTTCACAGAGATCAGAGGTGGGGCAGATCAAACCACAGATCGCGGGGAAGGGGTTGGAATCAACCAATATCTGATAGGAGCCCTCAAAGTTCTCCTCTTCTAAGCGCCTAATGAAACCCGGGACATCGATATGGGTGGGACAGGCTTGGCTGCAAGGAGCCTCATAACAATCAAGGCAACGCCGGGCTTCGAAAAGAGCCTGGCTGCGATCGAGCAGCAAAAGAGGGTCCCTTTGGTTCTCTTGGACAATAAGTGGGGCAAGGTTATTCAAGGCTCTGCCTCCTTCACGAGGTTGAGAAGAGACTTAGAGTCGCCCCCACAGCTTGGCAGCTTGGGATCTTGCTTGGGCCAGAACCTGGGTCTCATCCACACCCAACACCTCTCCATCCCTCATGACAAGCCGCCCATTCACCAGGACGGTCTTCACCCGCCCCCCATTTAGAGCGGTCAAGAGATGGTTGGCCAAGTTGCCCCTCTCCATGGGGGTAGGAGGGTCATAGGTTACCAAGATGAGGTCAGCAACATATCCAGGGACAACTTTGCCCAACCGACAATCGAACAATCGTTCGGCAAATCGAACATTGTGATCATACACCAACTTGAGGGTCATCTGGTCCAAGAAAGAACTGGGGTCCCCACTGCCCAAGGTTTGTAACAGCTTGGCAGCCACCATCTCCTGGGGGATATCGTAGAAACCATCGGAGCCTAGGCCCACCGGTTGGCCCATGGCCATCATATCGGCCACAGGGGCAATCCCCACACCATTGCTCATATTCGATTTAGGGTTGTGGACGTTGAAGGTGCCTGTAGCCTTTAAGGTATTGATGGTTGCCCGATCGACGTGGACGGTGTGGGCCACCAAGGTTCTAGGGCCAAGAACGTCTATCTCTGCCAGAAACTGGGCGATGCCCTGCTCATGCTCCCTAGCAAACTTGCGTACCTCTGGCAGATGCTCAGCCATGTGAAGGTGGCAACCGACCCCCAACTCAGCGGCTTGCTCAGCACAACGTCGAAGTGTCCTATCAGAAAGGCTGAAGACGGCGTGGAGGCCGAAAAGCCCCCTAATCAGATTGTCCCCCCTGACTCTCGTCTGGGCGATGAAGCGGCGGTTTTCGGCTATCCCTTGGTCACGGCTGACAGCCCCATCTCGGTCAGAGACTTCATAAGCCAGGCAGGCGCGTAGGCCGCACTCCTCCACCGCGGCCGCCACCTGGCTCAGGCTGTCAGGTACAGCCATGGGACTGGCATGGTGGTCCAAGATGGTGGTGATGCCACTCCTGAGGGAGGCGATGCTTCCCACCAAGGCTGACAGGTGTATATCCTCATCCCTAAGTGCTTTGTCCCAGCGCCACCAGACCCGCCTTAATATCTGAGGAAAGTTGTGAGGTGGCTTGTCCACAGCAGGCATGCCCAAAGCCAGAGCAGCGTAGAGGTGGGTATGGCCATCGATCAAACCGGGTAGCAGGAGTGAGCCGGTGCCATCCAGAAGATATGCCTGGGGATAATTCGCCTTCAGCTCAGCAGATGGGCCCAGGGCCTTGATCTCTTCTCCCTCCACGGCCACACTTTGAGCAGATAGGAATTCGCCAGCCAATGGATCGATTACTACCATGGCGTTCTCTATCAAGATACTCATCTCGTACCCCACGCCTCAGTCTACAGGCGGCCCTTTAAGTTGCCGGTATACTAATTTGCCCCTCGGCTCCCTGGGCAGCAGACGTCCTTCTTCAACCAGTACCTCGCCTCGCAATATAGTGGTCAGGGGCAAACCATAGATCTCCCAACCCTCAAAGGGGAGGCAATCGGTATTCATATGTAACTCTGTAGCGTGTAACTCCCCCTTCTGATCAGGGTCGAGAATCACCAGGTCGGCATCACTGCCGATGGCTATGACACCCTTGCCAGGGTAGAGACCGAAGGCCCGGGCCGGTTCCGTGGCCCATATCTCCACAAAGCGGGTCAAAGACAACCGCCCCTTGACCACCCCCTCGGTGTAGATTAGGGGAAGCCTGGTTTCAATCCCCCCCACGCCCCCCGGCACTTGAGTGAAATCTTCCAAAGCGGCCTCTTTCTGCCGCTTGGTGTAGGGGCAATGATCCGTGGCCAAGATAGAGAGGCTGCCGTTAGCTAAGCCCCGCCACAAGGCCGCTTGGTCCTGGGCACCCTTAAGGGGGGGTGCACAGATCAGATAGGCAGCCTGCGTCGGCTCACCTGCATAGATCTCATCGCTGAAGAGTAAATAATGAGGACAGGTCTCGCCGGTGACCGGGAGCCCCTCTTTGCGAGCCTGGCCTATTAGCTCTGCTCCTTTTGCGGTGCTGACATGATGCACGTGAAGGCGAGTACCCAAAAGTCGGCCATAGGAGAGAAGGCGGTGGATAGCTTCAGTCTCACACACCGAAGGACGTGCCAGTCGGTAGTCGGATAAGGCGATATGTTCGCTAGCTACTAGCTCTTGAGTTAGATAGTCTGCCAATAAACCATTCTCAGCGTGAGCCCCCAATATTCCTCCTGCCTGGGCGACAGCCTTCATCACCCTTAGAAGGTCAGAATCGGAGAGGCGGAAACCTTCATAGGCCATATATATCTTGAAGCTGGGAAAACCTCTTCCCACCAACTCACGAATGACGGAGAGTTTGCTATCTACCTCACCGCGAATGTTAAGGTGTAAACTGAAATCGACCCAGGCGTTCTCGCGGGCGACGGCCAGCTTGTTTTCCAAAGCCTCGACAAGGCCTTCTCTCACCCCAGGGATAACGAAATCAAGGACGGTGGTCACGCCTCCAAAAGCAGCGGCTTTCGTACCAGAAGCGAAGTCGTCGGTGGAAATAATAGTGCCTGTCGGCCACGGCAAATGCACATGGACATCTACCCCTCCAGGCAAGACCAGCCTGCCCCGAGCATCGATCACCCTTTCGGCTGCACTGTCCAACTCCCGGGCGATAGCCACGATCCGGCCCTCGTCGATCAGCAGATCAGCATCGAAGGGGCCACTAGGGTTGACGCACTTTCCGCCCTTGATCAACAGCTGGCTCATTTGGACAATTCCGCTTCCTTGATAGCCTGAAGGACCTTCTCCTTGGTCGCCGGCAGAGAGGTGATGCGCGCTCCTACCGCATCGTAGATAGCGTTGATGACAGCTGCAGCGGAGGGCAAACAGGCAGCCTCCCCTACTCCCTTGGCCCCGAAAGGCCCCGTAGGCTCCGGATCCTCCACAATCAGGGGTATAATCTCAGGCTGGTCCTTGATAGTGGGAATACGGCAGTGGCGCAGGCTATTGCTGAGGTTTACTCCCTCTTTGACGATGAACTCCTCCGACAAGGCGTAGCCAAGGCCCATCATCACACCACCCGCGATCTGCCCTTCGATAATCTTGGGGTTGATCGCTCGTCCCACATCGTGGGCAGCGATAAATTTAAGCACCTTCACACCACCGGTGTCCTCATCGACCTCGACAACAGCGACATGGGTAACGTAGGAGTAAGCCCAATGGGTGCGCTGTGAAGCAAAGGCTTCTTGTCCCCAGCGGCTGGGTTCCTCGGAGAAGGGCACGGTCTGAGCAGCCCAGAACCGTTCCTCTTCTATTAGGTTAGTATGTAGGATGCCAAGGTCAAAGCGACGCCCGCTCGGGAGGTGCATAAGTTTCCCCTGCTTGATTTCTAGCTCTTGACTCGGAACCCCTAATTCCTCCCCCGTCAGTTTGAAGATCACCTTCTTTAATTGGCGACAAGCGGCTACCACCGCGTTGCCAGAGAGATAAGTTTGCCGCGAGGCGGTAGTGGGGCCAGTGGACGGCGCCAAGGCCGTATCGGCACTCAGGACTTCAACTTGGCCATAGGCCACACCCAGCTCTTGGGCAGCTATCTGGGCGATAGCGGTTAACGAGCCCTGCCCGAAATCGGATATGCCCACGCGCACTTGGAAAGAGCCCTCTTCGGTCAACTCGACGATCGCCCCGGCCTCCTCGATGGTACCGTGGCCAAACCCGATGTTCTTGAGGGCGGAGGCTACTCCGATGCCTAGCTTCTTCTCGCTGGAGGGAAGAGTTGCACGGCTTAGTGCATCTCGGGCTGCCTCCAGTGTCCTTTTGACGCCCACACTCGATTCGAGGATATGATCACTGGCCAAAGGCAACCCCACATCCAAAGCGTTCAAGAGCCTGAATTCAAAGGGATCTAGCCCTAAGGCTCGAGCCATAGCGTCCATTTGTGATTCCATGGCGAAGGTCACCTGAGGCACACCGAAGCCCCGCATCGCCCCGGCTGGGATGTTATTGGTGAAGTAGGCCTTGGCTTCCAGACGGAGGTTCGGCACGTAGTAGGGACCGGCACCAAAGGTAAGCATATTCTCCAAGACGTCAGGCCCTAGGGAGCTATAAGCCCCAGTATCGATCACGGAGTGGGCCTCTACTGCCAACAACCGGCCATCAGCACCGACTGCCGTCTTATAGCGCATCTTGCTGGCGTGTCTCTTGGGGTGAGTGCGCATGGACTCTTGGCGGCTGAGGATCATCTTCACCGCCCGTCCACTACGTAACGCCCCCAGAGCCAAGAAGAAGTGGAGTATGATATCCTCCTTGGCCCCAAAGGCTCCTCCCATCGGTATCTGCACCACCCGGATCTTGTCCGCCGGCAAGGCCAGGGCTTCGGCCAACTGAGTCCGGTCGTCAAAAGCACACTGGGTGCCGATCTCGATCATAACCCCACCGTCATCCGTAGGCCGAGCCACCCCCGACTCCGGTTCCATGAAGGCATGCTCTATGAAGGGAGTGGCATAGGTTTGTTCGACAACCACCGCCGCCTCTTGGAAGGCTTTTTCCACATCGCCCCTCTCCAGATAGGCTTGGTGGCAGAGGTTGCCCGTTTCATGGATCAAGGGAGCACCAGGAGCGGCTGCCTCATCCGGGGAGAAAACCCCAGGCAAGAGTCGGTACTCCACCTGAATCTGCTGCACCGCTTGCTCTGCGATCTCCTCCGTCTCAGCGAATGCCACTGCAACTGGGTCGCCGATGAAGCGCACTTTGTCGCTGGCGATGGCTGGCTGATCTCGATGTAGGATTCCTATCTTGTTCACCCCGGGCACATCCCTGGCAGTCAAGACCAGCTTAATCCCTGGCATCTTCTCCGCTGCTTCACTTTCTATACCAATAATCTCCGCGTGAGGGTAAGCACTCCATAGAACCTTGCCGAAGAGCATTCCCTCCTCGTATAGGTCGTCACCGTACTTGGCCTCGCCGGTCACCTTGGCCAGGAGTCCCTTTCCCACCATGCTGGCACCGATCAATTCCCCCATTTTCAGGTCACCTACTGGAGGGTCCATTGACCTTACGCCAGAGGCGATCAACTGGGCTGCCCTCTTGACCGCCTTAATTATGCTGGTGTAGCCAGTGCAACGACAGAGGTTGTGTTCTAGAGCAGAACGGATCTCCTCTTCGCTAGGCGAGGGGTTGGCGTCAAGTAAGGCTTTGGCAGCCATAATCATGCCAGGGGCGCAAAAGCCACACTGAACCGCGCCCTCCTCCAGGAAGGCATATTGCAAGGGGTGCAGCTTTCCCTCCCGGGCAAGGTTCTCGATAGTCTCTACGCTGCTGCCATCTACTCGGGACATCTTGACGATACAGGCGCGTACCGCCTTGCCGTCCAGAATCACAGTGCAAGCCCCGCAGTGGCCCTGGGCGCAGCCGTTCTTGGTGCCAGTCAGCCTCGACTCATCCCGCAGATAGCGCATAAGGGATAGGTCCGGGGAAACCCTGGCCTCTACCCCCCGGCCGTTTACGACAAGACAGATGGAAACAAGATCAGTCATAGCTCACTCCTTCTTCCCTCGAATGTAGGAGATGAAGCGCATGGCGTACTTATCCTTGCCCAGGAGAAGGTCAGCGGCTAAGGTTGTACCTTTCACCCTTGTTGCATCGGCGATGACACAGGTCATCCCCGCTTGTATGGCCAAGGAGATGAAAGTGCCGGTAATCAGCCTCCTTCTGGGGAGGCCAAAGGAGACGTTGCTAGCCCCTAGAGCGACGTTGTTTCCCAACTCCTCGCGCACCAAGCGGATCGTTTCCAGAGTGATCAGACCCGCTCGATGGTCAGCACCCACCGTAAGAGCCAAGCAGTCGATGATCACATCATCCGCCGGGATCCCATATCTGGCAGCCCGCTCTACGATCTTTCCAGCGATGGCCAGCCTCTCCTGCGGATCGTGGGGGATACCTCTATCGTCCATGGCCAGGCCGATAACCGCCGCCCCGTACTCTTTGACCAGCGAGAGGACGGCCTCTAATAGTGCTTCTTCGCCGTCTACTGAGTTGACTAGGGCCCGGATATTGGCCGTATCAATGCAGATGGGGAGATCGACAACTTCGCCCACTATCCTCACCGCCTCAGCCAACAGAGAACACTCATCCACCTCGGGCAATCCAACGTTTACATCGATCAACTCAGCCCCAGCCTCTGCCTGGGCCACAGCCTCAGCCCGGAGGAGGTCGAACTCACCCTCTGTCAACTCGGCGGCCAAACGTTCATTACCGGTGGGGTTAATCCGCTCACCGATGATCACCGTGGGCAAGTCTGGTGAGATAACGACTTCTTTACCCTTGCCCAGCAGTTTAGTCTCCATACTACTCCCCCCAGAACGTATATTCTCTGTTCTAACCCATTCAGGGCTTGCGACCCACAATCAAGGTCGAACGCTCAGGCATTGGCATACGCTCAATAGTCGATATCTCAAAACCCGCCTCCCTCATCCAGTAAGTCACCTCGTGCTCTCGGTGACATGCACCAGCCTCGGTTTCCATCAACATCTGCAGCGAAAAGAGGGCGGCGTCCAGAGGCCCTCCCCGCTCGTCGATCATGAAATCCCTGATCACGACTAGGCCACCTGGCAAGAGCGAACGGTAGGCCTTGCGCAGAAGCCGTTGACAGCTCTTCTCGCTCTCGCTGAGGAAAATACCGGAGAAGAGAACCACATCGCTCTCCGGTACGAACTCATCTCTATGGTAATCCCCCGGCTGTAAGATGATACGATTCGCCAGCCCGCTGTCGGCAACGATCTTAGCCGATACCTCCAACACAGGCGGCAGATCGAAGAGGAAAGCGTGAAGCCCTGAGTTTTTTCTCACAAAGGCGATGGAGAAGGCACCTGAGCCCGCCCCTACATCGCACAATTGTCGGCGACCAGCCAGATCCAATCGGTCTGCCAACGCTTCGGCTGATCCCTGAGCCAGCTCATGCATGCCCAAGATGAACAGCCTAGTCCAACCTTTGTGTTCAGACAACTGCTCGGAGCGAGGTGGGCTGCCGCCACTAAGGATAGCCTTGTCTAACTTCAACCATTGGTGGAAGAAATGATCCTCCAAGCGGATGGCATGGCCGATATATAGCGGTTGGTCTTCCTCCAAGAAGAGGTGGGCAAGCTGGCTGTTGGCATATGATCTCTGGTCTACCCTCTCCACCAGGCCCAAGGCTCTACAGGCCTCCAGCAACCTGCCCAAAGAACGTTCAGGCAAATAAAGCCGGAAGCCTATCTCTTCAAGAGTCTGTGGTTCCTCACTCAAATGTTGGAAGAGGCCTAGGTTGAAAGCAGTGATCAGCACGCGAGACGCTCGGTAACCCCGCGCCAGCTCCATCAACCTCTCTTTCTCTTGCCAAAGTTCCCGGTCGATCATTCTCTTGCCGTGCGCAACAAAGTGGGGCTCCCCCTCTATATCTTAGCTAGAGGTTAAGCCTTCCCAGGCTTGTGTCCAGAACAAGGACGATAGTGGAATCGAACGCTTGCCGGTGCAAGCAAGGGGATGTGCGGCTACTTTTGTCGCTTTTCTTTCTCACTCTGGCGGATGGCTTTCAACACCACCTCAGGGGTGGCCGGAAACTCGGTCAGCATAACCCCAGTGGCATCACAGATGGCGTCAATGATAGTCGGCGGCATAGTGCCAGTAGTGGCCTCTCCTACTCCCCTGGCTCCATAAGGACCGCTAGGGAGAGGTTCCTCTACGATGATGGAATGGATCTTCTCACCGATGTCGAGGGAGGTTGGGATCAGATAGTCAGCCATGGTGGAGGTCAAGAGCTTCCCATTCTCCACTGCCGCATCCTCTGTCAAGACATAACCCGCTCCCATAACCGCTCCTCCCACCAATTGGCCCTTGACCGCTTCTGGATTGAGAGCCCGCCCAGCGTCGTGAGCGATAACTAGCTTCAAGAGCTCAACCATCCCGGTCTCCATATCGACTTCCACATCAGCCACAGCAGTGGTGAAGGCATGACTGTTATCGGGGTGATCGATATGAAACCAGCTTTCCGCCACCAAGTTGACTCCAGTGTTGTGACATTCGTTGGCTGCTTCAGCGACGGATAAGCCCTCCTGCGGCCGCTTGGATACGAAGATCCGCCCCCGCTGGCAGGTGAGCTGATCCACCTTGACCTCCAACACCTCTGCTGCTTTGGCCAATAGCTTGGCTTTCAGTTGCTCTGCTGCCAAGCGGACGGCATTGCCGGAACAGTAGGCTGAGCGAGAAGCCACCGCGGGGCCAGACTTTGGGGTGGTGGCGCTATCGCCATGGACCAGAGTGATCGCTTCTAGTTCCAGCCCCAGGCTCTCAGCAGCCACTTGGGCCAAGGCAGTGATGATCCCAGTCCCGATCTCACACACTCCAGAGCGGACTACGAGGGAGCCATCAGGGAATAGTTCCAGATGGGCCCCAGCCCCAGCCATCGGTCCCCAGGGGGTACCGGCCACATCGAAACCAGGCATGGCACAGGCTATCCCCCGTCCGACCATTTTATCTGGACCCGAAGGGTCTGGGCGAGGACCAGCCTCCTTCAAAGCCTGAGCGGTGGTCTCTGGCAACGATACCGGGCCGTCCAGAGGCAAAGCGTAAAGAGGCGGAGTCATGCCCTCCTTCAGCGCGTTCTTCAGGCGGAACTCGGCTGGATCAAGACCCAGTTCGCGGGCAGCGAGAGCCATCTGGCACTCTACAGCCAGGATCGCCTGGGGCTCCCCGTAGCCCCGGCAGGCGCCCGAAATGGGGTTATTGGTGAAGACGGCTTGACCATAGACCCTGACGTTTTCCACGGCATAGGGACCAGCCAGCTGTCGGCAAGACACGGCCAATACCCACGGTGAAGCAGAGGTATAGGCCCCAGCATCGGCCACCAGTTGGGCCTCCATAGCCACAACACGCCCATCCTTAGTCACCCCCAAGCGGTGTCTGATCTTCATTGGGTGGCGTTTGGTAGAGGCAAGCAAAGACTCCTCGCGACTCCAGACCATTCTAACTGGTCGACCGGTCTTGAGAGCCAGGAGAGCCAAGTGGATCTGGAGGGAAACATCGGTCTTGCCGCCGAAGGCTCCGCCAGTAGGCATGGCTACCACCCGTACCTTGCTCTGTGGCCAAGCTAAAGCCTTGGCAATTGGCCCCCGCAGGTAGAAGACGGTATCTTGAGCTCCACTATAGACGGTTATAGTACCATCAGGAGCAAGGGTAGCAAGGCCTGCCTCAGGCTCTAGGTAAGCATGTTCCTGCCGGGGAGTAGAATAGACGTTATCTATGATGATATCTGCCTGAGCCAGACCTAGTTCTAAATCCCCAACCTCTAGGTGAAATTCGGCACATATGTTGCCAGGCTTATCGGCGAAGAGCCGGGGGGCTCCAGCCCGCATGGCTGATTCAGGATCTGTCACTACCGGCAGGGGCTCATACTCTGCCTTGATCAACTCCAGAGCCCGTTGGGCTATAGCCTCCGATTCGGCAGCCACCAGAGCCACGGGGTCACCCAACATATGAGCTGCCCCTCCCATCGGGACTAGCACCGGCTGGTCAGGGGTTACCACCCCAAAGCCGTTTACACCTGGCACATCTTGGGCAGTGAGAACCGCTACCACCCCGCTTAGCACTTGTGCTTGCTCGATATCGAGGCGCACCAGCTTGGCATGAGGGTAAGGCGAGCGCAGGGTCTTGGCGTAGAGCATGCCAGGAACTGCGAGATCAGCGCTGAACTTCGTCTGGCCAGTTACTTTGCTCCGCCCATCTATCCGCCACACCGAGCGGCCGACTACCTCATATTCCTTCCCGACCAGAGTCTTCTCCTCCCCTCATACGATTTGCTGCTCTTTGTATCGCGTCGATGATCTGCTCATAACCTGTGCAGCGGCATAAGTTGCCGGCGATCGCTTCCTTGATCTCCCGACGGCTGGGGTTAGGGTTGCAGTCTAGCAAAGCCTCAGCTGTCAATAGTATCCCTGGCGTGCAAAAGCCGCATTGGACTGCCCCCTCCTCTAGGAAGGCCTCTTGCAGAGGGTGCAACTGCTCTCCTCGGGCTAGCCCCTCCACGGTCACAACCTCTCGTCCCTCTACCCTGATGGCTGGTACCAGGCATGAAACGAAAGGTTGACCATCGATGAGCACGGTGCAACTCCCGCAATCGCCGGTATCGCAGCCCACTTTAGTGCCCATAAGACCAAATTGATCCCGCAGTACCTCAACCAGCATGGCTGAAGGATCAATCTCCAAACTCACTTCTCGTCCATTTAGCACAAAGTGTAGCTCTTTTGGCATCTTGGTCCATATTTGTCTTGCAAAGTGCGGATTTCTATTTAACACCTGATTCCAATGGGCAAACCTTTATATCTTCTCCACCTCACAGAGAAAAGAGCGATCCCCAGTGCTGCCCACCACCGGGTCACGGGCCTGGTCGTCTACTATTATGTTCATATTGGCTTCCGGAAAGCGCTCTCCCCAGCAGCCGGAGATGCTCACCACCCCTGGCAATGTGGCATCACTAACCTCTGCCCTCATCCGTATGCTCCCCCGCAGTGAACTGATCTTCACCCATTCCCCATCGATTATCCCCCGCTTACCTGCATCCCTAGGGTGTATCCTAACCCATGGCTCCGGCTCTCGCTCCCTTAAAGCCGCTATGTGACGAAACTGCGTGTGCACATAGTTCACTGTCTTCCCCGCAGAACAACCAATAAGAGGATATTCACCAGCTATCCCCGGCTGACTAAAAGGACTCTCCGCTGGCTCCTGCCACCTCGGCAATGGATCGTAACCCTTCTCCTCTAATTCCTGGCTGAAAAACTCTACCTTGCCCGATGGAGTGGCAAAACCCCCTCGCTCGTACTTCCGATACCTCTCCCCCTCCTTGAAACGAATACCCCCCGGATGAGCCTTCAACTGCTCAACCGTGATCCCACTAGGCGCTAACTGGAAGTCGATCACCTCCTCTACATCACCCCAGGGAAAAGCCCCCTCTAACCCTAGCCGGTGGGCTAACTCAAAGAGAATCCTCCAATCCGGCCAACAACCCTCTACCTCCACCGCCTTCTGCTTGAGAAGGACGTAATCCTTGGTCTCACCGAACATGCTAGAAACTATGAAGCCTGTTTCTTCGTACTGGCTAGCAGCGGGCAGCACCAAGTCCGCCAGTTGAGCGGTACGGGTCATAAAGAGTTCGGCTACCACAAGCAGTTCTAACTTCTTCAACGCTTCTTTCACCCTCCTCCCATTGGCCATAGAGATGGCAGGGTTGCCGCCGATGACCAAAAGTCCGCGGATAGGATAGGGTTCCTCAGTCAGTATGGAGTCTACGATGACCGGGAAGGGAACATCTGAGCACATATCAGTGAAGAGATCATAGCTGCCGATGCGCTTCGCCTTCTGCTCGGCTGGCAGGAACTCCTTACCCTTCAGGCCTACCCATTTTACCAACGCCTCAAAGACATTGCCCCCTGGCACATCTAGCGTGGCAGCCAGGGCTCGCAGGACTGCTATGGCCCGCAACGTCTGGAAAGTGTTAGTATGATGCTCCAAACCATTGCCAGCGTGGATAGCTGTTGCCCCTCCAGTGGCTATGAGCCGGGCAGCCTGACGGATCTTCTCAGGAGGTACCCAGGTTATCTCGGCAGCCCTCTTCGGTGGATACTCCCTAGCTAACTCCGCCAATCGATCAAATCCTAGCGTCCACCGGCTAGCAAACTCCCGATCGTAGAGCCCCTCCTCAATGAATACCTGTATTAGACCCAGCGCCAATGCCCCATCGCTACCAGGACGCACTTGAAGCCATAGGTCAGCCCGGTCCGCTATCTTGCTGCGCACCGGATCAACTACAATAAGCTTTGCCCCTCGTTTAAGCGCCTTCCGGATCATGCGCCAGAAGGGCAGGTGGGTCTCCGGGCGGCAAGCACCCCACTCGACCATCACAGCCGTCCGGTCATAGTCGGGGGCAGTTACCCCGCCATAGGTCACATTCTCGGCGAGCATCCGCGGAAAGTAACAGATATGACTAGGAGTGGAGATATTGGGAGAGCCAAAGGCAAACATGAAACGCAATGCATACTGCCAAGGAGCTCCCCAATCGGCTGCCTGACCGCGAAAGAGAGCCACACTCTCGGCCCCATGCTCTTTCTTCAGCTGACTAAGCCTCTCCACCAAAACCTCTAATGCCCGCTCCCAGGAGATTTCCTCCCATCGCCCCCCACCTCTGGCTCCAACCCGCAACAAAGGCTTCGTTAGCCGCTCCGGGGCGTGAACTATCTGCGGGGCACACTCTCCCTTGGGACAGAGCGCGCCTTGGGAGGTTGGATGTTCGCGCAACCCCTCAGTTTTCACTAGGCGGCCGTTTTGGATATGGGCCTTAACCCCACACCCTGCCTCACACAGACGGCATAAGGTCTTGACCACCATGGGCTCCTCTTCCTTTGACATGTTCATATCCTCCTAGCAGGGCAGCTTGCCGTAGCGGCACAATTTCCTCGCCACCTGGGCCAAGCCCAATTCCAGAAGCCCTGTTTCGGTCTGCCAACCAGTTTCAATATCCCACCCTTGGAGGCAATAATACCTATCCAACATGCGAGCCCACTTTTCCCTATCCAACGCTTCCCCCCTATAAGGGCCCGACTTGGCTGGCTCATCGAAGAGGCGATTAGGGAGATAGTCGTCGTCCCGAGTGAACCCTGCATGCAAGGTGTTGAAGGCTTTCTCCACATTGTGGATTCGCCGTCCCACTTCCATCAGCTCCTCACCTGACATCTCAATGCCAGTGGCCGTGGAGAAGAGAGCAGCGTAGTCATCGGGAGTCAACAGGTTGACATCTATAGTCGGGCAAGTGAAGTCGCAGAGCCCCACCATATCCAGTCCGGCTTTCATATTCTCGAACCAGATTACTAATGGCGCGTTCTCCTCATAGACCAGGGGGTCGCCAGCGGTGGGCACGCCGCACAGCGCTTCCCCTTGCTCAGGGGTTATACCCAAGAAGGGCAAAGTGGGTGCTCCATCCAAGTGCCCACCACCGCGAGTGCTGGTGGTTATACCGAAGGCCCAGGCCCGGTTATAGCGCATGCCTGCCTCATTGAGGTCAGCGCCCTTGATATGCATAGCGTACCTCTCTGCTCCGCGGCCTATTTTCTCCGCCGCTCGCTTGGCTCCATCGGCCAGCACCTCCCCAAACCCTTGGCGGTAAGCCATCTGTTCCACAAGGGTCAAAGCCGCCTGGTAGTTTCCCCAGTTGAGCTCTAAACCACCTGTCTCCTTCGAATTGATGATACCTCTCTCATAGAGCTCGAAAGCCAGGGCGATAGAAGCAGCACACATATCCACATCGATACCCAATTGGCTGACTAATGCCTGCCCCTTAAGGAGAGCTGGAGCGTAGTCGATATCCAGGTTCGAACCAAAAGCCCGCACTGTATTCGTCTCCATCCCTTCACAAGCAGTGCCGGCAAAGGGCCCATCCTCGATGCGGTAAAAGTGACTACAGTAGATGGGGCAGTTAAAACAGGCTAGGCGGCGTATCTCCCAGCGCTCTTTGAATAGATGCTCTTTTAGATGGCTAGTCTTCTCTGGATCCCAATCCTCATCGCTGTAGTTGCGCACCGATTGGGCGGTTGTACCGTAGTAGCCTCCAGCAGCAAAAGCGCCATGGGTGCCACATTCCCTCAGTACCCTGATCTCCGCGCTCCTGTTGATGATCCTTCTGCAGCGCTCTACCTGGGCCAAGAAATCCTCTGGGTTATGAACCCTGACCGCACCACTCCCCCGCACTGCCACTGCCTTCAGTCTCTTAGAGCTCATCACCGCGCCGGAGCCACCCCGACCAGCCGCTCGCTTGTTACCGATGATAATGCATGCCCCTAGGACCAGATTCTCACCGGCTGGACCAATGGCGGCTATCTGCCAGCGCCGATCGCCTAGCTGCTGCCTCAAAGCCAATGCGGTCTCCCAAGTGGTCTTACCCCACAGATGGCTGGCTTCTCGTAGCCGAGCCTCGCCATCCGAGATCTCTAGGACCACTGGCTGCTCCGCTTGGCCTTCTATCACCACGCTGTCGAAGCCAGCGTATTTGAGTTCGGGAGCAAAATGGCCACCAACGTTAGAATAGCTGGTACCTCCTGTCAAAGGGTTCATTGAGTCCACTGACAGGCGGCTAGAGGTAGGAGCCAAGGTGCCAACCAACGGTCCTGCCCCCAAGATCAATTTGTTTTCGGGGTCGAGGGGGGCAAGGGGCGGTTCCAACTCATGGAGGAGGATCCATTGGCCGATGCCTCGGGCGCCAATCGCCTGAGAAGCGTACTTACGAGTGGGTTCAACTGCAATACGGCCGCTCGATAGATCGACTCTCAATATGTGACCTACCCAACCGCACTGACCACTAGTCATACCCTATCTCCGGTTTTCAACGCTTAGCAAGGCCCAGAACCGACGGCTTCAGCACTCCTCTAGTGCAATACCTCATGCACCAGGGTGCTTTCTCCTCCGGACAGCCATCACAGGTAGAAAGAAGGGTCAACCATATAGTGCCTTCGGTTTCGCTCCCCTCTACCTGGATACTGGCAGCCGAGGGCTGAAAGGCGCCGGTGTGATGAAAGGAACAAGCCACTTCACAGGCTCGGCAACCGGTACACCGTCCCGCGTCTGCCCAACGGCTAATCACCGCCACCCTGTATCACCTAGTCTAGCGATACACAACTATCCAAGGCCCATTTCCTGCTCAAATGAACCCATTCTCGTCTCCCACTCTAGGTTTCAGCAGGTTGTATCGGGTACCGACCGAACTTCTGGACAGCCTTCAGCATCGCTATCACATTGTCCAAGGGTACAGCCTCATCAATATCATTACTGGCTCCGAAGAAGTAACCTCCTCCAGGCCCCAGATCCCTTATGAGCCGCTTCGTCCCTCCCTCGATGATGGCTGGATCTCCCCGGGTCAAGACATTGACGACATCTAGGTTGCCGCACAGTATCAGATGGGGGTAGCGGCGACGGAGATCGAAGATGTCCATACCAGGCACCGGTTCCACAGGATGCAGGCCATCGATGCCCACTTCGGTGATTAGCCCATCCAGGATGAGAGTTAGATCGCCATCGCTGTGAAAGATTACCTTGATGCCCTTCTCCTTCAGGGGGGCAATGATCCTCTTTAGTCGAGGAAACTGCTCTCGTCGGAGGAATGCGGGAGAGACCAGAAGTGAAGTCTTGTGAGCGACGTCATCGGCGACGACGAAGGCCGGTCCCAGTTCGTTTTCAGCGAAAGCGGTGGTGACCGCCAGGGCCCAATCGGTGAAGACGTCGAGCAAGGTCTGCACCAGCTCCGGGGCTCTGTAGATCGCCTCAAAGAAGAGCTCCGGTCCACAGTATAAGGAGGCGGTAGCAAAGCAGCCCATAACGGTGCCAAATAGGACCGTGTGAGGTGCAAGGGCATTCCGACTAGGGACAAACCAGTTGATGAAGGATCTAGCCACCTCATCCTTATCGGGAGATCGGGGTAGATGCTTGGCTAGTGTATCGAAATCATGAAAGGGCCTCTTGTTTATCCATGCAGTCTGACCAGAATAGTTCATTCCCCAAGCGGACGCGTCTATTCCCAGGAATCGCTCCCAGTTGAATATCATTTCCTCAATCCAGTCGATGTCGGGACTGGGAAAATAAGCGCAGCAGTCGATTCCCAAAGCCTCGTGGGCGCGTGCCACCCGTTCGAGGTGGTCGCCTGAGCCACCGAACCGGCTGATCAACTCAAAGGAGCTGAGCATCTGATATATCGGTACCCTGTCCGGCTCTTGGAAATTAAGGGCTTTCATTACCCGCTGATAAGCATCCATCACCCCTCATCCCCTTTGAGCGGCAGCCACTGCCTGCTCTAACGCCCTCCTAGTCAGCACTCTGGCCATTTGACGTCGGTATTCCCGTGAGCCCCGTAGCCGACTACTGCGAGGCTGAGCCTCGGCCTCCACCGCTTCAGCCGCTGCCTCTATGGAATCGGCATCGACCTCCTCGCCCTTCAAAAGTTCCTCAGCGCTCCTAGCCCGGTGGGGCTTGGGAGCCACCGGGCCGAGGGCGATCCTGGCCCACTCAAAACGGCCACCTTTCAAACTCACCGCCACCGCCACATTGAGCATCGGTAGGGAGAGGCTCTTCCGCTTGGCCAAACGTAGGAACGCCGAGCCCTCCCCCTCCCCTAGGGCAGGGAAACGAAGGCGAGTTACTATCTCTCTGGTACTGTCCACCGTACAGCGGCCCACGCCCAGGTAGAGCCCCTCCATAGGCTCCCATCGAGTCCCTTCAGGACTCACTATCTCCACCTCTGTTTCAAGGGCCATGAGGGCCACTGCTGCATCCGCCGCAGGCTGGGCCTGCAGCACATTTCCCACCACTGTGGCTTGGTTCCGTATCTGCGGTGATCCCATTTGAGCAGTGGCCTGGGCCAGGGCTGAAGCCCGCTCTTGGATCAGGCCGGAATTGGCTGCCTGGCTGTGGGTTACCCCCGCCCCGATTACGATTAAGCCACCTACGAGTTCAATCTGTTGCAGGGCTTCTATGGAGGTGATATCCACCAAACAATCGGCTGTCAGCTGTCCCCGCCGCAAATCCAGCAAAAGGTCGGTGCCACCAGCTATAACCCTGGCCTGCCCCCGATAAGCTCGAAGGATGTCGAGCGCCTCCTCTATCGAACGAGGGCACAAATACTCCTGCCAGCTCATATCCCCTCAGATCTCATTCTTCGACCAAGGCCAGAACTTTGGATGGACAGATCTCAACGCATTGGGGTTGACCACCACATAAGTCACACTTGAGGGCTACCATAGTCACTGGGTCGAGAAAGATGGCTCCGTGAGGACAATCCTCAGTACACACCCCACAGCCAACGCATTCTCGGCTATCCACTTTCCAAAGGCCGCTTTCTTCATCTTTGTAGATAGCATCACTAGGACAGGCCTGGGCACAAGGAGGCACATCTCGATCAGAACATTGTTGACATACTACTTGGTCGAAGATCAGATGATGGTCATCCGAAAAACGGCTGAGAATATGGATGCGACTTCGTTTGGGATTGGCGACCCCTTCATGCACCAAAACGCAAATGGCCTCGCATAGCCGGCAGCCCCCACATCTCTCCTCGGGCAGTGAACGCTCACCATCCAGGCTGATCACCCTCATCGTCCCATTTCCTCGATGGCATCCATGGCTTGAGCAACGCTTTCCAGTCCTAATGTCCTCAGCCTCTCCCCCGTGGGGATGCCGCTCTCCACCTGCCAGCCCCGAGCCCGATAATATTGTTCCATCAAAGCGGTAAGGGTTTCTATCTTTATCGCCCGGCCTTTGGCCGGACCTTCAGGCATGGGGGTCAGATAACGAGGCGGTATGTGTAGATCATCCTGTTTGCGCAATCCCTGACGGACATTGAAGGCCCTCTCCAAGTTGAATACCCTCTCTCCCACCACATTCCACCACTCCTCCCCTGGTTGGAGGCCAGTCAAGGCGGCATACGCCTCTGTGGCACAACGGATCCTCGCCTTGAGGTTTTCCCAAGAGCATGACCACCAGATGAAGAACTTGCACATCCCCACCAGATCGGCGGTAGTAGCCCGATCCTCGTGATATTTGACCAGGGGGCCTTTGCCGTCAGTGCTTTGAGGGTCTATCGCCTTCTCCGTGCCAAAGAGCTGGCGGGCCACCTCCTTGGGAAACTGGGGAAAGTGGGAGCAGGCCGCCCGCAGATGATCGGCTCCACGGGTGCCAGTGAAACCCCACAGTCCAGCCAGGTAATCGTACCGCTTATCAGTCGAGTCTTCCTCTAGCCCTTTGACTTCCATGGCAAATTGCTCCGCACCATGGCCAATCTCCTTCACTGCAGCGCGTAACCCCTCAGCAAAGAGATCACCTATCCCCTGTCGATTCACACTCAGATTGATTAGACCGATCATGGCCTCTTTGTTACCCCAGGTAGGCTCCAATCCGTCGAAATCGGCCTTGGTCAAGATCCCGTGTTCATAGCACTCCATGGAAAAGGAAATGAAGTTGCCCATGGACAACGTGTCTATGCCTAGGTCGTTGCAGAGCATGTTGCAGTAGAGCATCAGGTCTAAATCGGCGTTGCCAGGCTGGGAGCCGAGAGCAACGGCGTTCAAGAATTCGGGCCCTTTTAGATAGGTGCCTGCGTACTCCCCCTCCTCAATGAGGGAGTAGCGATGGCAATGAACTGGGCAGGAATAGCAACCCATCATCCGATAAAGACGGCCTCGCTCTCGCAGGGCCTCAGCGGATATCTGATCGCACCCCTCGAACTGCCCCAACCTGTAGTTCAATGTAGGCAGATCGCCCAAAACGTTGAAGTAAGACAGCAAGAAATGAGTGCCGTTCATCCGCCCCTCTTCGATTTGGGGATCCGGCATAAGTAGTTCCAGCATCTCCTTTGTCTTCTGGAGTAGACGCTCTGGGTGAGCTATGGGGATATCCCGATGGCCTTTGACCGCCACCGCTTTGATCCTCTTAGAGCCCATCACCGCCCCGATGCCAGTACGGCCAGCGGTGCTCAATCGGCTGATCATCACGCAAGCGCTCTTCACCAGGTTCTCACCAGCAGGCCCGATTATAGCTGTCTCTACTGTCGCATCGCGCAGCTCCCGCCGCAGAATCTGGTCGCTCTCATAAACCCCCTTGCCCCAAAGGTGACCGGCATCTCTCAGTTCAGCCCGACCGTTATTGATCCACAGGTAAACGGGCTTGGGGGACTGGCCCCGTATCAGTATCAAGTCAAAGCCAGCCTGTTTCATCTCTGGAGCGAAATGGCTGCCAGCGTTGGAGTCGCCTATCAGTCCGGTAGCCGGCGAGCGGGCAGCGATCACCATTCGTCCTGACATAGGAAAGGCCGTGCCGGTCAAAGGAGCGGTGGCAAGCACTATGATGCTCTCAGGCCCCAGAGGGTCAGTATCAGCTGCCAAGTTTTCCCAAAGCAGCCAGGAGGTAAAGCCTCGCCCTCCCACAAAATCGCGCACCCAGGTCGGTTCTAGAGGTTTCGCCTGGAGTTGACCACTAGATAGATCCACTTCCAGAATGTGACCAGTGTAACCCCCTCGGGGTTGCATAGCACTGACAGATGACATGTTAAAAATCTCGCTTACTTGGACCTCTTCTTATGCTTTTAACTTGTCCCTTTCTCCTCTGCCCGGTCGAAGACCTCCGAGCTCACGCGCCCCTTGGGCCAAGATAGCTCAGATTCGGACAAGGAATCCAGACCGACCTTGACTATCTTGGCCAACTCGGCCACTCGGCGGCCAAGATAGCCAGCCGCGCCCATGCCGATATCGTCTTGGAGCACCGCCTCGCTTTCGCCTGGTTCATCGGAGTGGACAGGATAGGGAAACCCCTGCACCGCCATCGCCCCCTGATGACCACCAAGGCTCGTGGCTGGTCGCGCAGGCCCGACACCGCAGATGATCATGTCGTGCACCAGGAACCAACGGTGCAGAGTCTCGATGGCTAATTCATGGCCACCGTGCCGTTCGGCGGCTACCGCGATCCCACCACCTACCTTGTTCCTCAAAAGAAAGCCTGCCTCCACCGACATGGAGCGGTCGATGACGCATTTCATTTGGGCAGGCACCGAACCCCAATATACCGGCACTCCAATGATGATACCGTCGGCGGATATCATGGCTCGCAAGATGCGGTTGACGTCATCCCTGTCCTCTTTATAATCCCGGCAAGGGTGCTCCAATGAGGGCTTGCGCCAGCAGGTATATCTAGCTGTGCAGCCCCCAGCAATCTTTAGGTCAGCCAAAGCCATGTACTCGGTTTCGACATTGGGTAGCTCAGCGGCCGCCTTCAATGCTTCTTTGACCAATATCTCCGTATTCCCATGACGAATGCTACCACTCAAGCCCAAGATCTTAACCTTGCTCATGATCTCCACTACCTCCTATATTGAATATCTGCACCCTCCTTGGGATAGATATTCTTTCCCCAGGCCAAGGCATCCTTCCGCTAATAGGCTGCCGCTTGTGTCTTGCCTAAATCGAAGCTCAGCAACTCTTCGCCCTCTACCGTCACGCCTGCCTTGAGCAGCTTACTAACTATAGCTACACGACAGCCTAGATCACGACAGACATCGAGGGCGTTTATCTTCTGCCCATAGAGCTCCCACTCATCCTCGCCGATATCACCAGCCACGCCGGCTCCTCCCCAATAGCCATGAGGTGGGATCCCAGAAACCACTATGCCGCCCATCATAAGGAAATAGTTGCGGATCATAGCCAGGGTCAGCTCCTGTCCACCATGGCGCGTGCCGCCAACAGCGATGCCCGCTCCCACCTTGTATCGCAAGGCGAACCCGACCGCTCCTCCCAAACAAGTAGTGCGGTCCATGAAAGCCTTGGTCAACGAGGTAACCGAGGCAAAATAGACCGGACTGCCCAGGATAATGCCATCCGCTTCCATCAACTTAGGATAGAGCGAGTTCATATCATCCTTAATAACAGGGCAATAGGGCACCTTTTTCTTGCGGCAAGAGCGACATCCGTTACACTGCTCGATAGTCATCTTGCCTAATTCGACAAGTTCTGTCTCCACGTCTTCAAGAGTGGAGGCTGCTTCCAGAGCCGCCACAACCATCCGGGTAGTATTGCTCCCCTTCTTCTTAGGGCTGCCGGATATCCCCAACAACTTTACTCGGCTCATAAACCTCTCCTGTCCCCTATATGGCCTTATCAGCCCCCGCTAGGAAATCGGTGTTGACCTCCAGGCAAAAAGCGACTAATAGTTGTGTGGTTCGTTGCACATCCTCCCACATAATCATCTCATGGGGAGAATGGTTGTAGCGAGCCGGCACCAAGACATAGCCCACATGCACCCCGCGATGGACGGGTTGAATCTCCACGCCGTCGTTGATAATCCCTGGTTTGATCTGAAGTTGATAGGGCAGCCTCTCCTTTTGAGCGATAGAGAGCAGTAAGTCAACCACAGACCGGCTGCAGAACACTCCTCTTTGTGCTCCAAAAGCAACATCGGCCCCAAAGCCCTCCATGAGGCGGATAACGGGGCCCCCACCCATGATAGCCGCAGCGGTGGGGTCGTCAGGGAAGTTACCTGTTATGTCCACGTGGATGTCAATGTCCGGGTTTGCCTGCCAAGCAGCGGTAGCAGCGCCTTTCAGTCCTACCTCATGTTGGCTCAAAGCCACCGCGACAACCGTGGCCTGGTGGGATCGACCAGCCAGTCGCTTCATGACCTCCACAAGTATGGCTAGCCCAATCCGATCGTCGCAAGACTTGGTCACCACCACTCCGTTGTCCCACTCAAGGAAATCGCTTCGGAAGGTGATCGGGTCTCCAATGCGCACACCTCGTGCTTCGGTCTCTTGGCGGCTGAAGGAGCCGATATCGATGAAGAGCTTATTCCAGGGCACTGGCCGAGCCTTCTCCTCAGTAGTCAACTTACGGGGGGAAGGACGGCCGATCAGAGCAGACAGCTTGCCCTGGCAGGTGTTTATGGTCACCAAATGGCTGGGCAGCACCCGGTCATCGACGAAGCCGATCTTGACGAAACGAATTATGCCGCTCTCCTCGATGCCAGAGACCATCAGCCCAACCTCATCAAGGTGAGCATGGAGCATGAGACGTGGCCCATCTTGCACCTGACCCTGTTTGTAGGCCAAGACGTTACCCATGCGATCGGTCTCTATCCGATCAACGTACTCAGCCAGCGCCGTCCGAAATATGGCTCTGATCTCCCCTTCGCTGCCAGATAGGCCCGAGGCAGCCACCAATTCTCTAAATAGATCTTTCACCTACTCACCTCCCCTCTGTGGTGAACTGCACGGTGGATGCAACCGTACGATCCAACCACTCACTCCATGGTTCTCCGCTTTGGCTCAAACACAACCTCCGCTTTATGATCAGGACAACTTATCAACAGCCAATCGGGAGCACTCAGCCATGGATGGGTAGTCCAAAAAGGTTATATCCAATAGGGCTCTTTCCAAAGGGTAAGCCCTACCCCTAACCCCTTCCGTTTGGCGTCATCGTAGATACGCCGGGCGTTGTAGATATCATGCACCCCTAGGCCCAAGCAACTGTAGAATATCTTCTCCTTGTCGTCCTCCCGACCGGGTTTCTTGCCGTTGATAATCTCCCCAATCGTTCCATGGACCTGCTCGAAGGATATCAATCCTTCCTTAGCCACAAGGCCCATGACTACAGGGATGGTGAACTGGCGTGGACCATCCACCACTACCTTATCAGATTGCAAGATAGTCTCGAAGGTAGCATCATTGTCGGAGATATTGGAGTAGAGCGAGCCTTCCTTGATCCATTCTGGTTGAACATATCGCTGGTCGGCTGAGACAGTAGTGCAGCCTACGACCACATCGCTGCCCTCTACCGCCTCTTGGGCACTGTCCACCGCGCGAACGGGCAAATTCAATTCCTGCCCCATCTCCCTAGCCCAAGCCTTGGCCTTGTCGGGCAAGATATCGAAGACCTTAACGTCAGCGATCTTCTTCACAACCTCCTTCAGAGCCATGAGTTGAGTACGAGCGATTACCCCCGCCCCAAGCAGGCCGATGGCTTCGGAGCTGGGTCGCCCCAGGTACTTAAAACCCACCCCAGTCACTGCGCCGGTGCGCATAGCGCTGATTATCGTACCGTCCATCACCGCTAAGGGATGACCGCTAATCGGGTCGTTTATGATGTCCATGGCAGTAGCCCGAGGCATACCGATAGTACGTGGGTTATCGGGATTCGCCGGAGTCCACTTCAACCCCACTGTGTCCACGTCTCCCCCCACATAGGCTGGGTGCATCGTAGCCCGCCGACCAGCCTGACCACCGAACATGATCATGGGAGGGTCTGGCTCGATCGACGCGCCTTTGTCCAGGAGCGAAAAGGATCTCTCCACACACTCAATGGTCTTAGCCATATCCAAACCCCCGGCGGCGATCACATCCTCCTGGCTCAGAAACAACAACTTGACACTTCGCGACTTCATTCTCTACCTCCTATGATATCCAGGCCTCCAGACGAAGCCGTATTCACAACTCTTCTCTGAAAAGCAAGCCACAACATCAGGAGTGCTCCTTTTCATAGGGAGTACCTAGAGCAGCCGGGCCAACACCCCGACGAGAGATGAACACTAGAGTAACCACAGTCAAGACATAGGGCAACATCTGCAACAGTTGTGGAGCAATACCTATCCCTGCTGATTGAAATCGGAGCTGCAACGCCTCAAGGGCTCCAAAGAAGTGAGCACCGCCCAGAACCAATAGGGGGTTCCATTGACTGAAGATGACCAAGGCCAGGGCAATCCAGCCACGGCCAGCTGTAATACCAGTCACATACATGTTCAGATAACCAAGGCTCAAGAAGGTGCCACCCAAACCAGCCAGGGCTCCACCAAAGAGTGTGCACATATAGCGGATGCGAGATACATTTATCCCTAAGGAATCCGCCGCCAAGGGGTTTTCCCCGACCGCTCGGACGCTCAATCCGATTGTGGTCCGGTTGAGAACAAAGTAGGCAAGAGGTGCCAACAGCCAGGACGCGTAGGTAAGCAAGTTCTGCCGGAAGAGCACAGGGCCAATCACTGGCAACTCAGCCAAATACGGGATTTGGATGACCTCAAAGCCTGTGCCCCGGGGTGGGATGTAAGAACCGCCAAAGATAATACGATTCAGGAGGATAACCAAGCCACTGGCCATAATCACCAGTATCACTCCCGATATGACCTGATCGGCCCCCAGAGTGACGTAGAAGTAGGCCGCAAGGAGAGCTACCAACACTCCACCGATCATGCCAGTCAATAGTCCAATCCAAGGGTTACCGGAATAATAAGCGCCTGCGAAACCAGTTAGAGCACCTATCATCATCATAGCCTCAACGCCCATATCCAGTACTCCTGACCGCTGGGTAAACACTTGTCCCAGACTTGTGAAGAGCAGTGGGGTAGCCATACGAACAGAGGCAGCGAGCCAACCCGTTATGAAGGCTAGTTCAATGATGTTCTCCACGATACCCTCACCTTTTTCTAGTGATAAGTTGACCAGCCATTACGAAGAGTATGAGCAACCCCGCTATGACATCGACGAGGGCGATGTCAATGCCTGCCATTCGGCTCATCGTATCAGCGCCTACCGTCAGGCCTCCAAAGAGGATGGCTACTATAAGTACCCCCGCTGGATGCAAGCGACCTAGCAAAGCAATAATCATGCCGGTGTACCCATAACCGGGAGAGAAACCCATGAGTACCCGATGATGGATACCAGCGATCTCGCTCATACCCGCCAGACCAGACAAGCCCCCGCTAATAAAGGCCGCCGTAAGCAGGCTGCGATTGACATTGATACCACCCGCCAAAGCAGCGCTGGGATTGAGCCCTACTGCCCTTATCTTATAGCCCAAGGTGGTCTTCCAAAGCAGCACATAGACCAAACCAACGCAGAAAAGGGCCACAATGAAACCGGCATGCAAACGGCTTCCGGGCATCACGATGGGCAGCTCTGCGGAAGCGGCTATGAACGGGGTGAATCCCCAACCGACGGCGGTTGGATCGGCGACAACGTGCTTGGCCATGAACTCTACAAAGAGAACAGCGGTATAGTTAAGCAGCAAGGTGGAGATCACCTCATGCACGCGAAATCTGGCCTTGAGCAAGGCCGGTATCAGGCACCACACCGCTCCTGCTAGAAAGCTGGCCACAAGAGTCATCGGCAGACCAGCCCAGATTGGTAGAATCCCAGCCACCACGCCAAAAATCGCTGTGGCCAAAGCCCCCATCTGCAGTTGGCCTTCCCCACCGATGTTCCAGAAACTGCAGCGATAGGCTACCGTCATCGACAACCCCACCAGAAGAAGAGGAGTGGCCTTGACCAGGGTTTCGGTGAGATTATGTGGGTTTCCAAATGCCCCCTGCCACAGCGCTCGGTAAGCGACAATCGGATCGGCATCCATCAAGATTATGAGGATGGCACCCACACCAAAAGCAGCCGCTACAGCCACAATCGGTCCACAGCCGGTGACTAGGATACGGCGTAGCGATTGTTTCATTTGAAGACGTGTTCCTCCTGTGAGAGATCTTGCTTCCGAGCCCCAACCATCATCAAGCCAAGTTGCTCCGCATTAGCCTAGCGCTTTCTGTAGGGTGTCGAGGTTCTCGGCTACAATGATGTCGATATCAGTAATGCTTTTCCTCCCAGTCGGGGCTAGATCGAAGGGGCAGGCAGATCCTACGCCCACAATGTTCATCTCAGCCCGCAAGATGATGCTATCCCCGGGTTTGGAGTGCTGTTCCCTAATGATCACTCTGCCATCAGCCTCCACAATGGTGTTCATGAAGATATTAAAAGGCGGATTGGGTACCAGCCTGGAGCCCCAGTTGTACTTCTCCATGGCCTCGAAGAAGTTGTCGTGGCAATTGCGATGCCCAGTTACCCCGAAGTGAAGCAGGTAGCGTTGCTTGTCACAGGCAGGGAACATCATATCGTGCCAGCCTACATCATCCGCCACAACAGTGAGAATAGGATCTCTCCTGTTGGTTACTAGTTGGTCACCCACCTTCGGTTGCAGTGACCCTATGTGAACCATGGTGAAGGGCGGCGAGAGGTAGTGGTCAAAGTCATCCGCGTCCAGTGCCCAGAAGTCCAAGCCCTGGCTGCCTTCCACATCCACTACGGCGATATACTGGCCTTTATCGGCCTCGAAAGATCTGCCATAACCGCCTGGCACCTTGATGTGGCTAACGATTCCCCTCCCGGATGCACACAATGGATCCTCCTTGATATGGCTGCCAAGCCTGGTGACGGCTCTCGACCTTGGCCAGAGAACCAAGTCACCGACAAATTCGGCAAGAGCCAGCTGGCCCTCCTCTATGCTGCCGATTTAACATCCGTGGCATGCTTGCCTACACACTTCGCCCCATACACGCTGCCGATCAGCGCCACCACCGTCTAGTCCAACAGCACGCAGCCCACGTAGAGGAGCTGACTGTCGTGACAGGCCAGCACCGCTGTCGTTTCATCCACCAGCAAAGCGCCCCATCCATAGCGGCCCATATCTGCAAACTGGGCCTAATCATCTAGCCCGGGGCCAGGGTCCCTCACCAACTGCATCGTGATGCAGCTAATGCCGTTGACTCCCCCCTGCATGATCCCTTCGCTCTCGCTCTCGATAACTTCCACCCCCATCTCGCGCACCGCCTTGATCGTCTTCCTGGCTCCTTTAGCCATGATCACCTTGCCAGGCTCTAACACGACTAGATTGGCTGGAGCATACTTCCGCTGTTCATCAGGGGGGATCTCCGTCAACTGAAAGCCTTTCTCCTTCAACCATCTATAAGTCTGATAGTCAAGGCCTGCTGGATAGATTATGGCCTTACGAAGATCCACCACTCCAAGCACCATGTCAATGTGAAACTCCCCACCACTTTCTAAACTCTCCATAATGGTCTGCATGTGGGAGACGTGAATCTCCTTGACACCACATCGCTTGAGTACTGGCGTGATCTGCTCCAGCCCCTCTTGGTTGCAGGCACAACCTAGTCCAATGACCAGCACATCCTCAGCCACGGGGAGACAACTGCCACCCTCATAGATCCCATCACCGTGCACCATATATAATATGGGGCAACCGATCTTCGTTAGGAGCTTCTGAAGCTCCCGCCCAAAGCCCCGATGAACGGAACTCTCCCCAACCCGCTCCAATATCGCTCCTCCCCTGAAGATGCGCACTGAGCCACCCATGAAGAGTTGGTTCATCGGCCCATAGGCGCCTATGTTATCCTCGAACTCCAGCCAGTGTACTTTGACTCCCTGCTCCTCCAGCATCTGAGCGTAGGCCATCTGGTGTTCGACCAGCAAATCGAAGTTCGGACGCCGATTGTAGCGCAGCATGAAAAAGTCGGGGTATTCCAGGAAGAAGGGATGGCCCTCATACTCCGGATCTGCCTTTAGAAGCGCCACCTCTCTCAACCTGCCGATACCCTGGCTTCCCCACCGCTTGCCCCAAATCCTCTCCAGCTCCTCTAAGTAACTGATTTTGTGCACCTCATCAAGTTGAGGAGGCTTGCCGGGCACATAGCCCGGATAATCCTCTATGGAGTACTTCGTTAATCTATCCTTCCACATCTGCTTCGCAACCATAACCTCCTCCTTATACAGGATAATCTTCTTCCCCCTGAGAGAGTTCTTCCTTCCGAGCCCCAGCCATCATCAAGCCAAGCTGCTCCGCATTAGCCTCGTTTCCCGAGAGGATGCCCATGATCTGGCCGCGGTGGAGGACTGCAATACGGTCACAAAGACTGAGTATCTCGTCCAAGTCCACCGAGATCAACAGAATAGCCCGGCTTTGCCCTCGCTGTAGTAGTAGTTGCTGGCGTATGAACTCAGTAGCGCCCACATCTAGCCCCCTGGTCGGATTCAGGGCCACCAACAACTTTGGATTGCAGGAAAGGGCACGAGCCAGCACAAGTTTCTGTAAGTTGCCACCAGACAGGGTGCGAGTCTTCACCATGTGGCTTGGTGCCCGAATGTCAAATTTCTTCACCATGCCACGTGCATGGGTGTCGATAGCCTTGTGATCTTGCAACCAACCTGTTTGTTGAGACCGCAGCAACCCGCGAGCGAAAGGGAAATTATCCTGGTAACCCAGGATACAATTCTCTGCCACACTGAAATCCGGCACTAGCCCTGTTCTCAAACGATCAGCAGGGATATACACTGCCTCTTGGCAAAGAATCTCTCGAGTCGAGGAATCGGTCGTCCTCTTGCCATTAATGTGGATTTCTCCACTCTCGATCGGCCGCAAGCCAAATATGGCTTCTGCCAGCTCCCGTTGGCCGTTGCCATCCACCCCCGCGACCCCTACTAACTCTCCCTCCGAAACGCACAAAGACAAGCCTTTGATCGCTTCTAGACCGCGGTCGTTTCGAACCCTCAGGTCCTCAATCCGTAGAACCTCCTTCCCCGCCTTCACTGGCTGCCTGTCGAACTCCAAGAACACCTCCCGACCGACCATCATCTTACCCAGCTCTCTGGGGTTAGTCCCAGAGGTATCCAAAGTGTCCACCACCCGGCCATCTCTCAGTACCGTAACCCGATCACTAATGGTCATCACCTCATCCAGTTTGTGGGTGATAAAGATAATCGTTGCTCCATGCTCGTTCATCTTTCGCAAGAAGAAGAAGAATTCCTTTACCTCCTGTGGCGTCAGGACCGCCGTGGGCTCATCCAGAATAAGCAGGTCGGCTCCACGGTAGAAAGCCTTCATAATCTCCACCCGCTGCTGAGCACCAACAGATAGCTGCCAGACCCGCGCCCGCGGGTCTACTTCCAGGCCATACTGATCCGATAACTCTCTTATCCGCTGCTCTGCATTGAGGATGTCCAGCACAACTCCTCTAGGAGAACGGAGGCCCAGGATAACGTTTTCTGTGACGGTAAGAGGAGGTACCAAGAGAAAGTGCTGATGGACCATACCGATGCCTAACTTGATCGCATCGCGCGGAGAACGGATCTCTACCTCCCTACCTCGCACGTGTATCTCCCCTTCGTCAGCCTGATATAACCCGAAGAGGATATTCACCAGAGTTGTCTTTCCAGCGCCGTTCTCTCCTAACATTGCGTGGATCTCGCCCTCGCGCACCTGGAAATCTATGTGGTCGTTGGCCAATACCAGCCCAAACCTCTTGGTGATCCCTTCCATCCTCACATGCATGGCTCTGCCTCTATCTCTAAGATCCTCGCCACGGTCGACTTGCTCGCGGGAGAGGGCTTTCAAAGCGTATCGTATAGAAAGACATACTCACGCGCAATAACTCCTTGTTGCACGAAGCGGCGATGTGCGATGAATCTGCCCATCGAGTGGCTGTCTGCCCTCCCCCGCAGCCGACACCAAGACTTAACACTACTCTTCAGGGACTTCGGTGATATAGGGGACGACAAACGTACCAGCGGCGATCTGCTCGGTCGTCTCCCTTATCAGGACCTTTACTTCCATAGGTATCTGGCTCTCAAAGCCCCAATAGGGAGTTAGGCCTGTACCACCGTTGGCGACAGTACCCATGTAGAAATCACCCTCGAAGGTACCAGCCCGGATGTCATCTAGCATCTCCTTGATCTGGGGGTAGGAGTCCCAGAAGACGCTGGTTACGACGTTGTCGGGGGCAACTTCGTGCATGTCGACAAAGGAGCCGATGGCCAGCACGTCGGGGCCATGGTCCCTAGCAGCCTCGATGGCACCAAATCCTGGCCCGCTGATCGAGACGAATATGACGTCTACCCCTGACTCTATCATGGCCTGGCCAGCCTCATAGCCTATAGTGACGTCGCACCAGGTGCCAGTCCACGCCTCCTGTACCTCCACTTCGGGGTTAACGGCTTGAACGCCCAACTTGAACCCCTCGTGACAGGCAATCTGGGTCGGAAACTCGAAAGCCCCGACCACTCCTACCTTGCCAGTTTTGCTCAACGAGGCAGCCAGCATGCCAGCCAGGTAGGCTCCTTCAGCCTCGTTTACCGTCATCTCTGCATGGTTGGGACCAACCAGCCAGCCCGTGATGATGGCGAAGTACAGATCAGGATACTTCTCCGCCACAGCCAAGCTGGGCTCCTGGAACTCCGTCGTGTTGCCCACAATCAGATCATACCCCTCCTCAGCGTATTCTGTGGCTATACGTTCATAGTCAGGAACATCAACTTGCTCGGAGACCGCGAGATTGATCTGGCCCTCACTCTGGAGCCGAGACAGCCCATCGTAGATCCACTGGTTCCACGATCGGTCATCCACCACATCGGTGCACAGAAAAGCCAGCCTTAACGGCTCGACTGGCCCGCTCGGTGTGGCGGTCGGCTCCTCGGTGACTACCTCGGTTGGCTCCTCGGTGACTACCTCAGTTGGCTCCTCGGTAGGCGGGGGCATTGTGGGCTCAGGAGCCGGAGTAGGGGTGGCAGCTGGTCCACAGCCGACCAACGGTAAGATGCCCAGAAGTAAGGCAGCGATGGCCAATACAGCAGTAATCTTGGTTCTCACCTTCATCTCCTCCTGTCAGATATCTGCGAAGCCTGCCAAGTTCCCCTTGCCTACCTACATACGCATCCCCCCTTCCCTTGAATTCTAGGGTGTTGTTGACCCCTCTCAATGGGGGACAAGCGGCGGCGCCCAGTTCTTGACTCACGTTATCGGGTCATGCAGAGCCTAAGCCTCGGCCTCCTCAGCTCCCTTCGCCCCCAGCGCCCGAAGGATCACCTCGGGCGTAGCGGGATAATCCGTGATCCAGACGCCGATGGCATCGTGGATGGCCGAAAGGATGGCCGGCGGCGGCCCACTGGCTGATCCCTCCGCGAAACCTTTGGCCCCTTTTACTCCCATGGGGTGTGGAACTTCTTCAATGCCGAAGAGAAGCTCCTGTGGATAGTCTGCAAAGGTGGGCATAGAGTAATCCCCCAGGATTTCAGGAGCGAAATCCTCCGTCGGGTAATATGGATAAGTTTCCTCGGTGAGGGCAAAGCCCAGGCCGATCTGCAAGCCACCGTTGATCTGCGCCTTACATAACAGCGGGTTGACCGCCTTGCCCACCTCCCAGACCTGGACGAGCTTGAGGATATCTACCTCGCCTGTCTCCGTATCCACCTCGACCTCCGCGACACAGGAGCCAAAGGACATGGCGCCAACAGCTGGCCTCTCGCCAGTCTCCGGGTCGGGGTGGAGGAAAACGTCAGGGTGCCACGCCCCGGTGCCAACTAGGAAACTGCCTCCCCAGTTCGCCGCAGCACCTACCTCGGCCATTGTCTCGAAGTACCGCTCAGGATCGTCCCTCACGTAAACCTTGTTGTCTCCTATTTCCACATCATCTGGGCTGACCTTAAATATGTCTGCGGCCCACTCGCGAATCTTCCTCCTAAGGTCCGCGGCAGCGTTGACGACCGCATGGGGGTCTATTAACGTCACGCGGCTGGCGAAGCTACCGGTACACAGTGGAGCAAAGTCGTCAGCGAAATTGCTGGCGTAGATTGATTCAATAGGAACACCCAGCGCGTCGGCTGCGAACTGGCGGAGGATCGTGGTGGAACCCTGACCGACGTCCACCGCACCAATCAGGAGGGCAAACGTCCCGTCAGGTTTTAGTTGAATCGCTGCCTGACTGGGGTCGCCTACCCCCGTCATCCCTGAGGGATGCAAAACACAGGAAATCCCTACCCCTCTCTTCTTCATGCCCCCTTTCTCCTCCGCGAACTCATAGCCATGAGATGCTCCGGCAACTGAATCCCTGCCAGTTCGGCAGCCTTTTTCATCGCCTCCAGCGCCCCGGCTCCCTGGACCACGTACCCTGTCACTCCTTTATCTCCATCGCGCCAGGCATTGATGAACCGCAGTTCCCACGGGTTCATCCCAATGGCTTCTGCAATCCGGTTCATCTGGATCTCCACAGCAGATTGTCCATTAATGGTCCCAAAGCCGCGCATACTGCTGGTGACTAGCTTGTTGGTGAAAACGGTCTGGGCTTCCTCCAAGATGTTCGGGATTGCATACGCCCCGGCGGCAAACAACCCGCACCTTTCTGTGGCGGAAGCCGCTGCGCCCGTGTAGGCACCGATGTCGTGCCACTCGCGGATATGGCGCGCAACGATCCGCCCATCCTTCTTGACGCCGTCTTTGTACTCAAAGACGAAGGCGCCACGCTTGGTCGAGTACCGTAAGTCCTCACGCCGCGTGAGGCGGTACTTGGCCGGCTTGCGGAACTTGAGCGCCGCGAGGCCGGCGATATGGTCAGCGTGGATGTCAGCCTTGCCGCCGAAGGCGCCGCCGACCTTCCCGCCGATGTAGCGGATCTTGCTCATTGGCCGGTCTAAGATACGGGTCAGCATCGCCAAGTGTAGGTACAGGCACTGGCTGACAGTGTGGATCACCAGACGATCTGCTTCGTCAATGTATGCAACGGAGACGTGAGGCTCAATCGGCGCGTGATCTTGGACCCCTGTGGTGTATCTGCCTTCGATGATGTAGTCAGCCTCCGCAAAGCCCTTCTCCACGTCGCCGAGTCGGAGTACGCGAGTCGTCACGCCGGGTTTATACTCAAAGAGGTTGCTCCTCGATCCCGGACGCACTAACGGCGCGCCCCGCTCTACCGCCTTGAACATGTCGAAAACCGGCGTCTGCTCCTCGATATCCAGTTTGACCTTCTCCAGCGCCTCCATGGCAGTCTCTTCATCCACCGCCACCACCGCTGCGATGCGCTCGCCCTTATAGCGGATATGCTCTGGCGTGAAAACCGGCTGGTCGTCATAATCCCCATAGGTGTTTACCCCGGGGATGTCCTTCGCAGTCAGGATCCCAACAACGCCAGGCGTCTTCTCAGCATCGGAAAGGTCAAGGTGACGGACAATACCCTTATGGACCGGGCTATGCAGGACCTTGACGCACAGCATGCCAGGAAGCTGGATGTCGTCTACGTAGGTGGTTGTGCCTGTTACTTGCCCGAGTCCATCGTACCGTGGCATTGACTTGCCGACGTATCCTGCCATCGTTCCTGCTCCTCTCACTTGCCACTGGCCACGGCTTGGATAGCCTCGATAACTTCCTCGTAGGTGCCACAGCGGCAAAGGTTGCCCGACATGAACTCCACAATCTCCTCCCGGGTAGGATCGGGGTTCTTGTCCAGCAACGCCTTAGCCGACATAAGCATCCCCGATGTACAGAAGCCACACTGGGATGCGGTGTGTTCGAGGAACGATTCTTGCAGTGGATGCAGTTCTCCCTCCTTACTCAAGCCTTCGACGGTCGTGACTTCCCTGCCGGCAACGGTCGGCGCGATGGTCAGGCAAGCACGGATCGGTTCACCATCGAGCAAGACGGTGCACGCGCCACAGTCCCCATCATCACATCCTCTCTTCGGGCTCGTCACGCGGAGCTGCTCCCGAAGTAGATCAAGGAGTGTGTCGGTAGGCTTAACCAAGACATCCACCCGTAGACCATTCAGGGTAAAAGACACCACGTATTTCATGACCGTCTTGTCTCCTCACCTAGCTCTCTATACCAGCCGCCTGGGTTAGGGCCCGGACAACCAGCGCTGTCCCCGCCTTCTTGCGATACCAGGCCGTCGCACGCTGGTCATCAATGGGACTACTTTCGGCCACCGCTTCGGTGGCGCACTCGGCAATCAACGCCTTGTCGAGTGCCTTGCCCTTGATCAGCCCCTCAGCCTTGGTACAGCGCAGTGGCGTCGGCGCCATCGAACCCAGAGCGACGCGCGCATCATCGCATACGTTGCCGTCCATCTCCAGCCGAACCGCCACGCTCGTCAACGAGAGCGTCTGCGCCTTGCGCCGGCCCAATTTGAGGAATACGGTTTTCCCCTTGGACAAGGGCACATGGACCTCGACGATGAGCTCATCTGGCTTGAGCACCGTCTCTCCGGGGCCAGTGAAGAAGTCCTTTGCAGCCACAACGCGCTGCTCTCTGGCGCTGGCAAGGCGCAGCTCCGCGTCCATGACCAAGAGCGGTGGTGCCAGGTCTGCGGCTGGAGAAGCGTTCGCAAGGTTGCCGCCGATTGTGGCGGTGGTTCGTGTGGCGACGCTGCCGCATTGCCTCACAGCCTCGGCTAGCGCACTGGCTTTCTCGGCCACAAGGTCGCTGGCAACCAGCCTGGCCATCGGGGTCGTCGCACCGATTACCAGCCTCCCGCCCGCCTCCTTGATGTAGTCTAAGCCCAGCCTGCCGATGTACAGCAGAACCTCCGGCTTGAGTTCGTAGTAGTTGATCCTAGGAACTAGATCCGTACCACCAGATAGGACGGTGGCTTTTTCACCGTATTCAGCAAGTAACTTCACCGCTTCGCCAACTTCAGTTGGAGCATAGTAACTGACGTCCCTCATTTGCAGACCCCTCGGGTTCTTCCGGTTTCCTCTATAAGAGTATCTTCAGTTAAGTCCTACATGATTGCCAACCACTTGGATTTTGCCCTACAAAAGGCGTCAAAGCGGCAGAATTCCCGCGACATCCGCACAAACCTGGGTCTCGCCCTCACGCACCCGGAAATCTATGTGGTCGTTGGCCAATACCGGCCAAACCTCTTGGTGATCCCTTCCATCCTCACATGTATGGCACTGCCCCTATCTCCAAGATCTCCGCCCCGGTCGAGTTGCTCGCGGGGGAGGGACATTCAAAGCGCGTTCTATAGAAAGGCATACTGTGGCTGTCTGCCCTCCCCCGCAGCCGACACCAGGACTAAGCACTACCCTTCGGGGACTTCGCTGATATAGGGGATCACGAGAGTACCAGCGGCGATCTGCTCAGTCGTCTCCCTTATCAGGACCTTCGCTTCCTCGGGTATCTGGCTCTCAAAGCCCCAATAAGGGGCTAGCCCCATACCACCGTTGGCGATAGTTCCCCAGTACTCCTTGCCCTCGAAGGTGCCAGCCCGGATGTCATCTAGCATCTCCTTGGCGCTGGGGTAGGAGTCCCAAACAAGGCTGGTTACGACGTTTTCAGGGGCGAGTTCCTGCATGTCGACAAAGGCGCCGATGACCATCACGTCGGGGCCATGGTCCTTGGCAGCCTCGATGGCACCAAATCCTGGCCCGCTGACCGAGACGAGTATGACGTCTACCCCTGACTCTATCATAGCCCGGCCAGCCTCATAGCCTATAGTGACGTCGTACCAGGTGCCAGTCCACGCCTCCTGTACCTCCACTTCAGGGTTGACCTCTCGAACGCCCATCTTGAACCCCTCGTGGGTGGCGATCTGTGTCGGGATCTGGAAAGCGCCGACCGCTCCTACCTTGCCAGTCTGGGTCAGCGAGGCGGCCAGCATGCCAGCCACGTAACCTCCCTCGCTCTGGTGTATGAGAAGGGACGCATGGTTGGGAGCAAACATCCAGCTACCCACAACGGCGAAGTGAAGATCAGGATACTTTTCCGCCACAGCCAAGCTGGGCTCCTGGAACTCCGGCGTGTTGCCCAAAATCAGGTCGTACCCCTCCTCAGCGTATTCTGTGGCTATACGTTCATAGTCAGGAGCATCAACCTGTTCGGAGACGCTGAGATTGATCTGCCCCTCACTCTGAAGCCGAGACAGGCCACCGTAGATCCACTGGTTCCATGACCGGTCATCCACCACATCGGTGCACAGAAAAGCCAACCTTAGCGGCTCGACTGGCCCACTCGGTGTCGCGGTCGGCTCCACGGTGGCTACCTCCGTTGGCTCCTCGGTGACTACCTCAGTTGGCTCCTCGGTAGGCGGGGGCGTTGTGGGCTCAGGAGCCGGAGTAGGGGTGGCAGCTGGCCCACAGCCAACCAACAGGAAGATGCCCAGAAGTAAGGCAGCAACGGCCAATACAGCAATAGTCTTGGTTTTCACTTTCATCTCCTCCCGTGAGATATCCGCGAAGCCTGCCAACTTCCCCTTGCCTACCTACATGCGCATCCCCCCTTCCCTTGAATTCTAGTATGTTGCTAATCCTCTCAATCGACGGGCATATCTTGGCCGCTTTCTGATATACCCACGGCCAACTGCTACTCCAACTTTTCCTTCAGCTTACCCAGTAGTTCGGTCAATTGGGATAGATCATCGTCGCAGCAACAGTTCATCAGATCGCTCAGAAACGCTCTGTGATGAGGCCGCAAAGAGTGAAGAATCTCCACTCCCTTTTCAGTCAACCTAACCTGAGTGACACGTCGATCTTCTGGGTGGTCCAATCGTTCCACCAATCCATCTCGTTCCATACGATCTATCAGGGAAGTGATATTGCCTGAGGTACGGAACAGTTTGGTGCTCAAATCAGTCAGAGAGCAAGGCTGCATGCGGAACAGGTTAACGAGGACACCATACTGAGCTGAGCTGGTGCCGTGGCTATTGAGTTCACTCTCCACGTAACGCGCCAACATATCATGAGTACGACGCAAGAGAAGATAGCAATCTATGGCTGGCTGATAGGTTAAACCCTCTGCCCCCACCATATCGAGAAGCCCGTTTCCCTCTTGAGTTGATCCATTAATCATTTCTGCCTCCTAGCCGTTTCCAAGATCGCTCTGAAAGCTGTTGAAGCCCTGCGCTATTCACTAGATCTTCCGCGACCCGCATCGCCTCTCCGGTAACACGATCCTCATCAAGCATTTTCACCCTGCCTCCCTCCAATACTACCTGACCATCCACAATAACCGTGTCTACATCATTGCCATTAGTTCCATAGACTAGCGCTGAGACTAACCTGTGAACAGGAATGATATGAGGCCTATCCAATCGAACCAGGACTATATCAGCCTTCTTTCCAACCTCTAAGGAGCCAATCTCCTTCTCCATGCGTAAGGCTCGAGCACCCCCCAAAGTGGCCATTTCTAAAACCTCTTCAGCCGAACTGACCGTGGGGTCACCGCGGGTGACTTTGTGAAGAAGGGAGGCTGCCTTCAAGACGGGGAACATGTCGTGATTGTGATTGCCTATGCCATCACTACCCAAGGCCACGTCGACTCCTGCTTCCAGGAGTTCTGGTACTCGCGCTATCCCAGAGGCCAGATACATATTACTGCTAGGGCAGTGGACCAAACTGGCTCCGCATTCGGCCAGTAGTTTGATTTCCTCATCTGATAGCCAAACACCATGCACTATCATGAATCGAGGTCCCAAAATACCTAGGTTTTGGAGTAACTCGACCTCGCGCTGGCCATAGTCCTCCAGACTGGCCTCGACCTCGCTCTCGGTCTCGGCTACATGGGTATGAAGCAGGAGGTCATACTCCTCCGCTAACCGATGTGCCTCTAAGAAAGACCGGGGTGAGTTGGCCCAGATGGTCACTGGTGCAGGGCAAAGCCTGATCCGACCATCGGCCGTACCATCCCATGATTTTATCAAGCGCTCAGTTCGAGAGATTTGCTCCTTAAATGGTTGAGTATACATGAAATCCGGCACCTGCCATTCATCACAGCGGGGGGTTCTCTCAGCCAGGCTAATAGCAATCAAGCCACGGATACCAGAGCTAACCATCGCCTCCGCGGTCAACTCGACAGACTTTTCTTGGACATCTCCGGTGATATTGTCCACAATACAGGTAGTGCCGCTTCGGAGCGCTTCGATGCAACTCAATTCGGCACCCACGCCCACGTGATAGGAGGTGATAGTTCGACTGACCGGGTAGGCCAGTTTCTTCAAAAAACTGAGAAGTTCCAAATCATCGCTCAAGCCCCTTAACAACGCCTGGGCCATATGGGTGTGAGCGTTGATCATCCCAGGGATAGCTACCATCCCGCGGCCGTCTATGCTGCGCTCCGCATTTGGGTAAGCCGCTAGAAGCTCATCGTTCGGCCCAATGGCTACGATGCGATCATCTGTAAAGGCGATAGCGCCTCGTGATAAAACTCGCCGCTCTTCATCCATTGTCACCAGTGCTACATTGTGAATGAGGGTCAACATCTCTTAAGACTCCTCTTCATCTCAGCCACCAACCACGATCGGCTGGGACAAAGGCGGTTTGTGATCTCCTTGCATGAGCAATCGGCAGAGTTCCGCAGCATCGGCTGCTCGACGGCCATAACCATCAGCCCCAATTTGAGCCGCCCAGGTTGGGGTTACAGGCCCACCCCCAACTATGATGAAATACCTATCGCGCAACCCCATATCAGTGATGTAATCGATAGCATCCTTTTGGTATTGCATCGAAGTGGTCAGCAGGCTGGAAAGACCTATAATATCCGCTTCCACCTCCTGGGCGATATCGGCAAATTTCTTGGAGGGCACCTCAACCCCCAAATCATGTACCCAGAAACCAGCAGCGGAAAGCACCGCTGAAACCAAGTTCTTGCCGATATCGTGGACATCACCGGAGACAGTACCCAGAACCACACGGCCAGCCATTGCTTCCTTGCGGCGATCGCCGGCTATCTTTGGCAGAAGCACCGCCATAGCGGCGTTCGCCGCTTCAGCAGCCATAATCAACTCAGGGAGAAAGATCTCAAATGAACGAAACCTCAGCCCCACTACCTCCATGGCTTTGGACGTCCCTTGTTGGATGGTTTCCAAGGGGTCAAGGCCGGCGGCCAACGACTCTTCTGCCGCCTGACGGGCGAGATCGGTTTCTCCCCTCATGATCCCCTCACTCAACTTACCTAGTATCTCTTCCTTGTTGGCCATCTTGCCTCCCCTATGATCTACACGAAGATCATCTAGCTAGACCCAGTTATGGGAGAGAGACTCCCAATTTGGCTACCTCTTCCCTGACCCTCTGGTACTTATCCAACCAGCTTGCCCTAGGTTGCAATGTATCCAAATCGTAACATTGGCTGAACGATACCCCTAAGGGGGGATCAGGCAGATTTGCTTCGTATTTAGGCAACAAGGCCTTGACGATCTCGTTCACCTGAGCCCGGGACAAACCAGCCCCTGCCCCTAGAACCTCCCCGCTGAGACGACATTCCAAGGGGCTAAGGTGATCGGCGAGTTTCCCCCCGGCTGAGCGAGGCCCGATACATAGGCTGGTGCCCGACGTGGCAAAGTTTAGAGCCAAGGCAACCGATTCATAAAGCAACATCTCGGTATCGGGACCGCCAACCTGATTGAAGACGGTGTTGATCAGCAAGTCCGTATTACGACTCATCCCCTGGAGGAAAACGCTGAGCGACCAGATCGCGTGCCGCCCACTGTTACCTTGGTAACGAACATCCATTATGCCTGCGCCACCACAGTGGTTGCCATATAGAGCGTATTGCAGCATGGAAAAGGCCATGGCACTCAACGCCGCGCCCTCTGGAGGACCGGCATAGCCGCCGATCATGGACGCCATGCCAGCCAAGATGAGCCCCCCGCAGTTTATGGCCTGTGTCGCCTTATGAAGGGCGGTATAGTTTGTCTTCAACTCGGCTGGAGAGAGAACCAAGGCCAGATCGGTGGCCTTGAAGCCGCCTGGCAAACCATAGGCGCCCAACTGCCCGAAGACGGTAACGCTAGTTATCACTGCCGTGGTACACATTCCGGGCCGGCCAGCGCGCCACAGTGCCTCCCGGTTGAGCTGTGCATTCAGTCGGCCAGCCAAGGTCTCATAAGGGGTGCCCGAACGGATAGAACGACCGAAGACGGTAGCCAAGGAGCCTCCCTGCAGTATGTCTACCTCCCGCTCTTGCGCGATGGCCTGCATTAAGGGCACCCATAGCTCCTCTGAGACGACGATACCCAGGGGGGCAACATATAGTGGCTTTACACCGTCCTCTGGTCGGCGAGCAACCAGTTTGACTTGATCCAGCCCCTCCCCCAATAAGAGCTCCTTAGGCGCACAATAGATCGCCTCTTCCAACTCCTCTCGGCTGAACTTGATCACTCGCTCCGTATCGATGCAAAGGATGCCTAGCTCCAAGGCAACTTCAAAAGCCGCCTCGAAAAAACGATCCGCCAACTCATCGCTGTCGTTAATCGGCTCCTGAGGGTTACATGTCCCCACCAAATCAAATTTGTTCAGAATCTCAGAGATCTTACCTGGCACCAACTCTACATCCCATCGGCGAACGCTAATCACTGGCCCAGAATGAGCGCGGTCTAAGGTGCGCAAGATAGTAGCTATCGACATTTGACTACAACCTCCCTCCGTGACCTTGCTTCGCAATGATGCCGTGAACTTCTAGGAACCTCTCTATCTGGCCCGCTACCTCATCGGGTTCCCCTTCCAGCCAGCTCCCTTGCTTGTCTGCCGCTCCGGCTAAGAGAAGCCTAATTCTTTCGTGAGCCGGGAGGTCACCACCTGGGACGAAAGTAGGTTTGGTCCTAGGCCTTGGAGATGAGCAAGCCACCATCTGCGTAAGAGGTGCGCCCAATTCAAGGCCATCTGGGCCAAAGCCCAGGTTTTCTAAGGTGAGACGCTGTAGGACCTTTTGGCGCGCTCGTTTGAGAGCTATCAAACTGGTATAACGAGGCTCATTAAGGCCATCGGCTACGGTAAAGAGAGCCGGCAACTTACACTCCACTATCTCTCGGCGCCCTCTCTCCAGGCGGCGGCAGACGATGGCCCGTTCCAAGTCGTGGGAAGGCTCCAAACGGCAAACAGCTGTCACCTGAGGCCACTCCAATAGCTCAGCGACGATCGGCCCTACAGAGGCCGAACCGCCATCACTCGATCTGTAGCCGCATAGGATGAGATCGCATTCCAGACCTCTTATGACCTTGGCCAACGCTGAGGAGGTAAGTTGAGCGCTCCAGTTTCGATCATCGGCCACCACCTGTATTGCTCGGTCGCCGCCCATGGCCAAGCCAGTATAGAGAGCCTCCTCCACCCTCTCCGGCCCTAGACTGAGCAAGATAACCTCTCTCGCTTGACCGCTCTCCTTTAACTGCACCGCCTGTTCTATAGCCTGTAGATCTAGATCGTTAACCAGGTAGATAGTATCCTGGCCAGGCGATAGGTCTATCTGAGAGGCGATCTCGGGACCCAGATCGCCCTCCGGTACCTGCTTGACGCAAACTACAACCTTTAGACTATCCTCTGCTACCACCACTACCCTCTACCGCCGCCTCGAATCGATGAAGGCGATCATTGAGGGCTGCAACTATGGGGCCCAGATCGCCCACGACTCTTAGGTCTGCTAACCCAAAGATGGGGGCCTCACGGTGTATATCTATGGCTACTATCAGTTCTGAATCCTTCATGCCCATGGTATGCTGGGAGGCCCCGGAAATGCCACAGGCCAGATATAGCTTAGGCGCTACCGTGACACCAGTCTGGCCCACTTGGCGTTCCGGCGGGATTAAGCGCAGATCCACTAGGGGCCGAGAACCGGCCAAAGGCGCTTTTAGGAGATCAGCCAGTTCCTGGACGGCTTCGAAACTATTGGCTCGTTGGACGCCCCGTCCGGCAGCTACAATCACCTCTGCCTCTGCCAACTCGATGGTCCGGGGGTCGGCACTCTCCTGACCGATCACGGTCGTAGATACTTTCCCCTCCTGCAATTTAACTTCTATCACCTCTACATCTGGTGGTTGCCACTGGTCGAGCTCCCCGATAGGGAAGGCCCCTGGCCTAAGTGTGGCTACTTGGGGCGGCGAAGAATTGGGGCAAACAAAAGCACCGTAGGCCTGCTCGCCACATATGGGACGGGTCATTACGAGCCTCTTCTGGTCGTCTACAGCCAGTCGAACACAATCAGGCACATAACCCACATGCAAACGGATGGCTAGGCGAGGTGCCAGATCCCGGCCCAGAGAAGTAGCCTCCAAGAGGAAGATGGATGGCTCATAACGGCCAATGAGATCGGTCAATAGCTGGGTGTAAGGCTCAGTGGTGTAAGGGGATAATGACTGGCTTTCAGCCAAGAGCACTCGGTCCACGCCGAAACGAGCCAGCTCTGGTGTCAGATCGGATACTTGCTTACCAAAGAGCAACGCCCACAGCTCCTGGCCAAGCCTGGTAGCCAGTCGATGGCCCTCACTCAGCAACTCTTTTGAATTATCGTCAAGACTCTCGCCGTTATGCTCGACTAATGCCCATAGGCTGGCAGCTACCAAACTACAGGCTCCTTCCTATTTGATTGCCTTCCCATATCGCACTAGCCACGTCCCGGGGGTGCACGCAGTCTCCAATACGGTAAAGATCCTGAACCTTGCCCTTGAGAGCCAAGTAGAGTTCATCGTTGGGTAGGTGGCTGGAGGCCAAGACTATGGTATCCACCGCCTCGATGACCCGTTTCTCTTGAGAGAAGATGTTCCGCACTACCAGTTGGTGATCACCTATCTCATCCACCACACTCTGCGGTGTCATCACCACTCCTTTGGAAAGCAACCTCTGATAGAGAAACCATAGGTCGTTGGTCACGCTCAATCGAGATGCAACATTAAGGGCATCGGTTACGATTTCGACCTTACCACCCTGGTCAGCCAAGAACTCGGCGATGCCGCTGCCTTTCCACCCCCCGTCCTGATCGATGACCACTACCTTCTGACCGACCTCCCTCTCTTCTCGCAGGATGTCCCAGGCTGTCACCACGAACTCTTGTTCCACACCCCGCAAAGTGGTACGGTCGGGCCGTGAGGCGCAGTAACCATCGCGGCGAGGAAGAGAGCCAGTGGCCAGGATGACCGCATCGGCGTCTATCTCTATGACAAGTTGGGGGC
>DAOULQ010000080.1:0-10600 GCA_034419095.1 Anaerolineae bacterium
GTCGCCGGTGATGAGAAGAAGGCCTATGGTGTTCACCGAGCGGTAGGTCAGCAAGGGGTGAGGGGGCGCCTCGGCTGGCATCTGGCTAGCCAGAAAGGTGACGATCTCCCAGGCCTTCTCCGCATAAGGGCGCGTGGCCAAGGCCTGCTCTTGAGCGCGCCTCATCTTCGAGGCGGCCACCATCTGCATGGCCCTGGTCATTTGCCCGATATTCCTAACCGTCCGTATCCGCTTCTTTATCTCCTGCGGGGTAGCCAGGTTCCTCTCCTTCTACCGCCCAAATTGGGTCTTGAACTCCTCTATCGCCTCCCGCAAAGCGGTGGCGGTCTCTTCCGATAGGTCCTTCTCTCGAGCGATGGTCTCCCCGATCTGGGGGTGATTCTCCTCCATGAAACGATGGAAAGCATCCTCCCAATCCCTCACCTTTTCGATGGGCAGATCATCCAGGAAACCGTTGGTCACAGCGTAGATGATCATCACCTGTTTTTCTAAGGGCATAGGGGAGTATTGGGGTTGCTTCAACACCTCGGTGCTCCGCTGTCCCCTCTCCAGTTGATCTCGGGTGGCCTTATCCAGTTCCGAGCCGAACTGGGCGAAAGCGGCCAGTTCCCGGAACTGAGCCAGTTCCAAGCGCAATTTTCCAGCCACCTTTCTCATGGCCCGAGTCTGGGCCTTGCCTCCCACGCGGGAGACGGAAAGCCCCACGTTCACAGCGGGGCGAATGCCGGCGTAGAAGAGGTCACTCTCCAGATAGATCTGGCCGTCGGTGATGGATATGACGTTGGTGGGGATATAGGTGGAGATATCGGCTGCCTGGGTCTCGATGATGGGAAGAGCGGTGAGGGAGCCACCGCCATAGTCGGGGTGGAGTTTAGCAGCCCGTTCCAAGAGGCGTGAATGGAGGTAGAAGATGTCGCCGGGGTAAGCCTCCCTTCCCGGGGGACGCCGCAGGAGAAGGGAAACCTCACGATAGGCCCAGGCGTGCTTGGTGAGGTCATCGTAGACGATGAGGGCGTCCTCTCCTCTTTCCATGAACTCCTCTCCCATAGTGCAGCCGGCGTAGGGAGCCAGGTACTTGAGGGCTGCCGGATCGGAGGCTGTGGCCGCTACTACGATGGTGTGATCCATAGCCCCATACTCCTCCAGAGTGGCGATCACCCGGGCTACGCTGGCTCTCTTCTGGCCGATGGCTACGTAGATGCAGACCAGATCGCCCTTCTTCTGATTGATGATGGTGTCGATAGCCAGTGCGGTCTTCCCCGTCTGCCGGTCTCCGATGATCAGTTCTCGCTGGCCGCGGCCAATGGGGAACATGGAGTCAATGGCTTTTATCCCCGTCTGGACGGGGGTATCCACCTCCTTGCGAAGGGTAACGTTGGGAGCGATCCTCTCTACGGGGCGGAATCTATCTGTCTCGGGGGGGCCTTTGCCGTCGATAGGCTGACCTAGAGGGTTGACCACCCGTCCTATCAGGGCATCCCCCACGGGGACGGAGGCTATGCGCCCCGTGGCCTTAACTAAATCGCCCTCCTCGATATCGGTATAATCGCCCATGATGATGACGCCGACATTCTCCCTCTCCAAATTGAAGACGATCCCCATGACCCCGCTCTCGAACTCCACGAGTTCCGAGGCCATGGCTCCCGCTAGTCCCTCCAGCCGGGCGATGCCGTCCCCCACCTCCACGACGGTCCCCACATCCACAGCCTCGAAGGGTGCCTCAAAGGTTTCTATCTCTCGCTTGATGGCTGCGGCTATATCCTCTGCTCTGAAGACCACCTCTACCTCCCTCTGTGACAGGGGTAACCTTCCCCGGTCTTTTCCTCAGCAATCGAAATTATACCATACCCCGCTCGGGAAGCAACCCCCAAGGCCTCTTGAGACCGCTCTCTCACGATGGGCCTCTACGGACTAGGACAGGTGTGCCCTCTTTTACCTCTTGGAAGATGGTAGCCTCACCGATGAGGCGACCGAAGACGGTGACCGGGCTGGCAGGACGGATCTCGTTGCCGCGGCTGGCGGGAGTAGGGCCGAAGAAGATGCAGAGGGCCCTCCCCGGGGCCCAGTATCCCAAGTCGCCCACCTCCACCACCTCTTGTCCCCGCTCCGTCTCTAAGGCCACCGGTATAGAGAAGTAGATCTCCTCCCCCCACTGGTTGGCTTGGCCCTCGAAGGGCAGGGCCTCCCAGATCGCCTGAGCCGTCTGGGTCTCGTTCAGTTCGGCCTGGGCTGTGATATCTCCGGCCTGAATCACGATGTGGCGCTTTTCCTTTGCTTGCTCTGACATCTCATACTCCAGAAGCATTCTCATAGGCTTGCCAGTCATAGTTGGCAGGGTGAATTCGGTCAGATATGTCTTACCACCTCGCTCACGGGCATCCTCTCCGGGGCCTGGGGCTTTTGGGCGGGGAGGCCCAGAGAGATGACCATCACCAACTGCTGTTCCTGGGGGATATCGAGCATCTGGCGCAATTCCTCTTCGATTACTAGAGGCGAGTCCATGACGCAGGCTCCGTACCCTAGTTCATGGGCCTTGAGGAGGAGGTTTTGAACCGCCATAGCCACGCTCTTCTCCACGGTGCGAATCAGTATCGGCTCCAGGTTGGGACCATCCAGTTCTTTCACCTTAGCCATGAGAGCGTACTCATCCAGGCCAAAACGGCTGATGTCGTATCGTTCCGTGCAGACTACGATGACCGCCGAGGCCTCTCCGAAGAAGCCACCATAAGTGCGCATGAAGCGACAGAAGGCGGCCACCCTCTTCTCCCCTGCCTCGTAGGCTCGCTGGGAGAGTTCTTGGAACTTGTCGAAGACCGCTTGGGCCATCTGGGCTATCAACTCCCCTTGGGTGACCAAGATGAAGCGCCAGGGCTGCACATTGGTGCTGGAGGGGGCCCAAGTAGCGGCCTCTATCATGGCTTCAAGATCCTCTTTGGGGATGAGTGCGACCTTCTGATATTTGCGGATGCTTCGCCGTCCCTTTATAGCCTCATCCAGTTCCATCTTCTCCCTCCTTTATACCTACTATAACACCTACCCTGCTTCGCTCGCTCCTCTCTTCCTCTCGTTGGAGTTCGAGCCCTGTCCTCGAAAGAGCCTCACATAGATGGATAGGGGAACCATCGCCGCTGGTGGCCTCCAGAGCCCAGTTGAGAAAGCGAGACCAGGCGTCTCCTCCCAAAAGCCGCCCCCCATTTACAACCACTAGATGCCCTCCAGGAGCGAGAACTCGAACCATCTCCCTCTGAGCCTGGGGGTCGAGGATGAAGGAAGAGGGGAAGACAGAAACCAGGGAATGGAAAGCCCTGTCTTGGAAGGGCATATTTTGGGCCTGAGCCTGGCAGAGGGGCACTTTTACCCCTTTTCTTTTGGCGATCCTCAGCATAGAGGGGGAGAGTTCCACCCCGTAGCAGAGATAACCTTGGTTCCTGATCTCTGAGAGGAGGTCACCTGTGCCAAAACCGATCTCTAGGACTTTTGGCCCTCGGAGGTGAGGGAGGACGGCCTCTTGCCACCGCCGCCACTCTCCTCTGGAGACAAGCGAACTAACCCTATCGTAAGCCCAGGCGAATTCATTATAGAGCCTAGAGAAGGCGAAAGCCAAGAGAGTTCGCCAGAAGTTGTGTGGCTTGAAGTGGACCTCCTTTATGAGCCGTGGCGCCCTTTGGGGTTCCACTCTATTCTACTTACCCTCTCTTCCCTGTCAAGGCGGAGGTTGTGGATGGCTGACAGGGGTGATATAATCTAGATGATATGGGCAAGAAGGTTGTAGTAGCCATGAGTGGGGGCGTGGACAGTTCTATGGCTGCGACCCTGCTTCAAGAGGGATATGAGGTGATAGGGGTCATGATGCGCCTCTGGGCGCCGGAGGGGGTGACCAACCGGTGCTGCTCACCGGAGGCTGCGGAGGACGCTCGCCGCGTTTGCCAGATCCTAGGAGTCCCTTTCTACCTCCTCAACTTTGAGGAGGAGTTCAAGCGGTATGTGGTCGACTACTTCGAGCGGGAGTACGCGCAAGGACGGACCCCTAACCCCTGCTTGGAGTGCAACCGTCACCTTAAGTTCGGCTTCCTTTTGAGAAAGGTATTGGCCCTAGGGGCCACTTACTTGGCTACCGGCCATTACGCACGGGTAGAATACAACGGCCAGTATCGACTCCTGAAGGGGGTAGATGGGGCCAAGGATCAATCCTACGTTCTATATATGTTGGGTCAGGAAGAGTTGGCTCGTCTCTTGTTCCCCCTGGGTCAGTATACTAAGGAGGAGGTGCGTTCTATGGCCCGAAAGACGCGACTCCCCATAGCCGAGAAGGCCGAGAGCCAAGAGATATGCTTCGCCCCCCAGGCGGGCTACGGCCGATTCTTGCGAGATCATAGGGGCTTGAAGCCCCAGCCAGGCCCCATCGTGGATTCAGGGGGTCATACCCTCGGCGAGCACAAAGGGTTGCCTTACTATACCATAGGGCAGCGTCGGGGGTTGGGGATAGCGGCTCCCGAGCCGCTCTATGTCTTGCGCATCGATATGGCGCGGAACTCCCTGGTAGTGGGCCGGGCTTACGACCGGGAACGTGAAGGACTGCTGGCCAGGGATACAACTTACGTGGCTGGAGAGGCGCCACCGAAGCCCATGGAGGTGACCGCCAAAATCCGGTATAAGGCGAGGGAGGCCGAGGCTCTCCTCAATCCGCTGGAGGGTGGAAGAGCGAAACTAAGTTTTCTAGACCCCCAGAGGGGGGTGGCTCCTGGGCAGGGGGTGGTCTTCTACCAAGGGGAAGTGGTCATAGGCGGCGGAATCATCGAGGCAGGGATCTGAGATGTTCCCTCTCTTCTCTCCCTCTCTTGCCTTTCTCTTCCTTTTAGCCAGCATCAACGCCGTTCTTTTCCACCTCCTTTGGGGGCAGAGGATGAGGGAACTGGTTCTCTTTTGGGTAGCGGCGGGCATCGGTTTCACGGTTGGTCAACTGGTCGCGGAGGCTTTGGGCTTCTCTTTTCTTACCCTTGGCCCCTTGCATCTGATAGAGGGTACTATCGGCTCTTGGATGGGGCTTCTTATTGCTAAGCGGCTGAAGGTATGATATAATGCTTTAGAGGCAAAAGATGTCCACTACCCTCACCCTAGTGCGCGATGTCGCTATTATCGTCTTGGCTTTGGAGTCGTTGGTCATCGGCTTTCTTCTCATCCTCCTGGCTATCCAGATCAGGGGGCTGGCTAAGATGTTGGAGGAGGAGGTCAAACCCATTGTCGATTCGGCCAATGAGACGGTAAGTACCGTGCGCGGTACTACCTCTTTCGTTAGCGATACCGTGATCACTCCTTTGGTGCGAGCCGCTAGTTTCGCTACCGCATTAGGCAAGGTGATCGGGGTGTTAAGGCGAGGGCCGAAAAGAGAGTAGTTATTAGTTAGAGGGAAAGGAGGTTCAGAATGGCTGACAATTCTAAAGGCGGAGAGTTCCTGGCGGGCTTCATCCTGGGGGGGGTAATGGGCGTGGCCCTGGGCTTGCTATTGGCTCCCCAGCCTGGCGAGGAGACGAGAGCCCAACTGAGGGAGAGGGGCATCGAACTCAAGGCGCGAGCGGAGGAGGCCTCGGAGGAGGCTCGCAAGAGAGCAGAAGAACTGCAAGAGAAGGGAAAGGTGGTCTTGGAAGAGCAGAAGGCCCGCCTGGAAGAGGCGATCGAGGAGGGAAAAGAGGCGGCCGCCAAGACGAAAACGGAACTCTTATCCAAGTTAGAGGAAGAGAAGGGAAAGAGGAAGACCGAGGCCTGAGCCAAGGCTATTGAGAAGGGGAGCGGAACGCTCCCTTTTTCTATATGGGGCTCGACTCGACGGGGATAATGACGGTGTCCCCTGTGAGGCTCTGTGCAAATGACCTTCCGCTGCATCATCTGGGCCGCCGTCTCCACGGCGGAGCAGGCCACAGATGAAAAGGGATCTATCCCCGCCCAGATATAGCAAGCCAGAAAGACAATCCAGGAGAGGGGCTCGTATGAGGTAGCCGAGCCCCTTGTCGTCCCCCCTTTTCTATTTGAGGCTCCTTATGGCCTGGGGGAGGAGGGGCAAAAGATCGCCGGCCACCATCCCTGTCTCTCCCATCTCCTCCCGGACCATCTCGCCGGCCAAGCCATGGAGGAAGACCCCAGCGATGGCCGCTTGGTAGGGAGGAAGCCCCTGGGCTAGGAAGCCCACGATAGCCCCGGCCAAGACATCGCCCGTGCCCGCTGTGGCTAGGCCGGGGTTAGCGAAGGGGCTGATCGTGAGCCGACCATCGGGCGCGGCCACCAGGGAGTGTGCTCCTTTTAGGGCTACCACCTGTCCCCATTTCTGGGCCGCGCTAACCACTGTTCCCACCCTATCTTTTTCTATCTCCTTCACTGAGGAATCGAGAAGTCTGGCCATCTCCCCTGGGTGGGGGGTGAGAATGGCTGGCTCAGGGAGAGATTTCCACCATTCCGGCGCTTGGGCTAAAGCGTTTAGCCCATCAGCATCTATGACTAGGGGGGGTAGTTCCAAGGAGGCGAGTTCCTCTCTCTCCTCCCCGGTCATGAATCCGATATGCCTCCTCACCCCAGCGGCGTGGAGCCCCAGAAGGCGATGGACGAAATCCACCGTCTGGTCCTCTCTGCCTAGACCGGGGCCTAGGAGCAAGGTATCATAATCTGGTAGGCTCTCGGCTAGGAGGGGGAGCGCATCGGGGATTAGGGCGCCCAGATCATGGGGTAAAAGTAGGAAGGTCACCTCATGGAGTTTGGAGGCCAATATAGGGTGTAGGCTCTCGGCCAGGGCCAGAGTGACTAGACCTGTTCCCACCCTCGTGGCTGCCGCACTAGCCAGATAGGCTGCCCCTGTGTAGTTGACCGAACCGGCCACGATAAGAGCCTTCCCGAAAGTTCCCTTGTGAGCGTTGAGGGGTCTGGGAGGGAGGATTTGGGCTACCATCTCGGCGGTGGCCAGGTAGGTTTCTATCTTTTGGGCCAAGGGTTCAGGTATGCCGATGTCAGCCACCACTAGTTCTCCTACGTAGGCTGCGCCGGGGAAGAGGAAGAGGCCTCTCTTGGGGAAAGCCAGGGTCACGGTGAGGTGGGCGGGGATCGTCGCTGCATCTACGGCCCCCGTATCGCAATCGAGCCCGGTTGGGAGATCGAGGGCTACGAGAAAGGTCGGTCTTTCCTTTAACCCTTCTCGAACGGTGTCTAGGAGCCCTTTTAGGGTTCCGGTGATGGGGCGCGAGACCCCCGTACCTAGTAGGGCATCGATTATAACCTGTGCCTTGCTTAGAAGATGGCGAAGGCCGGCGAAGTCGGGGTCATCTTCGGCTTTGAGGAAGGGTATATCCCTCTTTTGAGTGAGGGCGAAATTCTCGTCCCCCCTGATTTTGCGTTTCCAGAGGTAGAGGTTGACCTTGGCCCCGGAATCATGGAGGTGGCGGGCGGCTACCAGGCCGTCGCCTCCGTTATTCCCTGGGCCAACCAAGACCAGGGTCTCCTGGCCTTCTATCTCTATGCGGCGTCCTATCTCTTCGGCTACGGCTCGCCCCGCGTTCTCCATCATGGTAGCCGTGGAGAGCCCGCCAGCGTTGGCCTTTTCGTCGATTTCGCGCATCTGTGAAGAGGTGACTACTTTCATGGAACCACTCCCAAGGGGTTATCTCTTTCGATTATATCACCCCCCCAGAGGTGATGCAATGATAAAAAGAAGAGCCCAGGATGTGGGCTCTTGCCGCTGAGTGGGCCCGCCTGGATTCGAACCAGGGACCAACCGGTTATGAGCCGGTCGCTCTGCCGCTGAGCTACGGGCCCCTGGAGCGGGAGACGGGATTCGAACCCGCGCTCCTCTGCTTGGAAGGCAGATGCTTTACCACTAAGCTACTCCCGCTCAGGCCTGTCGGGGTGATAGGACTTGAACCTACGACCTCAGCGTCCCAAACGCTGCGCGCTACCACCTGCGCTACACCCCGCGATAATAGTATAGCGCACTTGGCCTTTTCGGTCAAGGTGAAGGCTTAGAAGGTGATGCCCTTGCTTCGCAGGTATTCCCCCGTCTTCGCTCTCAAGCCTTGGACGCCCTTGAAATCGGCGCCCTCGAGTTCGGCCCCTTCGAAATCCGTGTCCCGGAGGTAGGAACCACGGAGGATCGCTCCTCTTAAGTTCGCTCCCTCCAGATCTGTGCTCTCTAGGTACGCATCCTGGAGGTCAGCCCTCACGAGTTTGGCCTCTCTGAGAGTTGCGCCTTGCAGGTTGGCTCCCTTCAAGTTGGCCTCACTCAAATCGGCCTTGGTGAGGTCGGCCATGCCCAGGAAAGCGCCGTGCAGGTCTGCTCCGACTAGATTCGCCTTCTCTAACTTCGCCCCTCTCAGAATGGCCCCCTCTAGTTTTGCCTCTCGCAGATTGGCCCCCTGCAGTTTAGCGAAGAGGAGGACAGCCCCGGTGAGATCTGCCCTTTGGAAATTTGCACCCTCGAGGTCCGCTCGCTTCAGGTTTGTAAAGGGTAGTCGGGCACCCTCTAGGCTCTCGCCTCGCTTTACCTTAGCCACTATCTCGGCTTTGGGATACTCGCCCTTCATCGCCTCTCTCTGCTCTATCTTAGCAGGTTCAAGAGAGGGGGGCAAGAGGGGAGGGCGTAACCGCACATTCTTCTGGGGGTTAAAATGGTAGGGGGTCTTGGCGTTATCCATTCGTTCCCCTTTCCAAGGTATCTTATTTAGAATTATCTCCTTGAAAGGCGGATCCATGGGCCACAGTAGCGTCAAGACCACAGAGGTTTACCAGCACCTGGCCCACGGAGGCGACACTAGAAGGTCTAAGAGGAGGATAACCTATGAGAGACACGCTGAAGATCGGACTAGGCATAGTTCTGGGGCTGGCCCTTGGTGCTGGCTTGTATTGCAGTGGCGTCTTGCCCTTCGGCGCCGCTCTACCCCCTTCACCGTTGTCAAGAGTTTATTTATGACCGCTTAGGGTTCATCCAGAGGTGCTGATGGATGTTGACACCTTCCGGCAAAGGAAGGTCGTTGACCGCTTTGAGGGCGGTATCTCGCCATATTGGGTGCGGTTTTCTGTGGGCCACGGGGAGATAGAGCGCACGCCTGAGACGGTACTCTTCTCCCTGGAGGGGGCCAGGGCAGGAGAACTCTCGGATGCGGAGATCAACGATCATCGCCACCATGCGCGAGAGAACTTCCCCTGGACCCCTCCCTTGAGCATGGAGGTAAGAGCCCGCTTCTCCCACCCCGCGAGGGAACTTTTGGGAACAGTGGGCTTCGGTTTTTGGAACGCCCCCTACGACTGGGAAGGGGGGATAAGGGTGCCCCCCAACTGGGTATGGTTCTTCTACGCCTCTCCTCCCTCCGGTCTCTCTCTAACCCCCGGTCAGCCTGGAAGTGGCTGGAAGGCAGCGATGCTCAATGGAGGCAAAGGGATGGGGCCGCTCATGGGCCTGGTCGATCTGGTCACAAGGATGCCCCTCACTAGTAAGTTGTTTTTGTGGTTGGCCTACCGTACCCTGAGCATGGGTGACAGGCTCATAGACACAGATATCACAGGGTGGCATACCTACTCTCTCCATTGGCGGCAGGAGGTGGCCCTCTTCCAGGTAGATGGGAGGGAGGTCTATAAGGTGGCCGACCCTCCTACGCTCCCTTTGGGTTTCGTGGCCTGGATGGACAATAACTGCGCTTCTATGACCCCTGCCGGTGGGCTAGAGACCAAACAGTTGGCGGTGCCCCACCGACAATGGCTGGAGATAGATTATATCGAGATCGCGAGGCAATAGTCTTGCTATTGACTTCGCGGAAGAGGGGTCGCATCGACCGCTCTTGGAACCAGAAGGCTGTACAACCTTAAAAGTACCCCTTTTTGGCCTCGAAGCCCCTTGACGCCGGAGTCGTGATGTTGTATTCTAGGACACAAAGTATCAGAGTTAATTGCATCACTGATTGGGGGCGGTATGGAGATGAGGCGAAGGCTCGTTTCTCTCCTTCTCACGTGGTTCGCCCTTCTTTTCCTAATCATCCTCCTTTCACCTTCTTCGGGGCGGGCTTCTGACGGTTCAAACCTCCTCCAGAATCCGGGCTTTGAGGAGGGCACCGCCCCTTGGCTGTCTAGCCCCTCCGCTGCTACCTTCATTGTCACTAGCACTCAGGTGTACAGCGGAAGTTGGGCTGCCTCTTTGAACCGGACCGATGGAGTCACGGGCCAGATCTACATCTCTCAAGATGTTGAAGTCGCGGGAGGTGCTTTCTACACGCTAAGCGGCTGGGCCTACAAGAATGATTCGGCGTTTAGTAGTGTGAAACTGCGTATCGAGTGGCGGGATGCTGCTTTACAGATAGTCGGCGGGGTTGACTCTCATCTCCTGACAGACGATGAAGATGCTTATCATCGTCTTTGCATTCCCAGGGAGTGCAATGGCGATGGTGTGCAGGCGCCGAATAACGCTGTTAAGGCTCGTATAAAGGCTGTCGCCGACATCGGGGCTCCGAACCCTGGGACCCCTGTCTTCTTCGATGAGTTCACCTTTACCCTCTTGGCCTCGCCCACCCCCACATCTACTCCTACCTTCACTCCCACCTCTACCCCCACTTTCACTCCAACCGCTACTCCCACC
>DAOULQ010000081.1:0-27961 GCA_034419095.1 Anaerolineae bacterium
CTTCTTAAGTTGGACTCTAAAGGGGTTCGTCCCTGATAAGGATCCCCCCCCTCGCGTTTGGGAGGCTATAGAGGCCAAACTTGCGCTGGGGGTTTCTTCGGGGGAAGTTAGGCCTTTGCCTTGGAGAAGTAAAATCAGAGCGTGGCTAAGGAAGGCCCTTTCCTCGGCTCAGGCGGTTCTCCTCTCCTTGTGCTTTCGCCTGGATGAGGCGCGGGTTTGGGCTGAGGGGCAGTCTATGCCAGCCTCCGTGACGATCTCCATCTACGCCGCGCCCTGGTCTCTATCTTACCGGGAACCGACGCTTCACTATTGGTGGTCACTAACCCCTATCCTTCGCTGAAGGTTCAGGTGCAGAGGAGAGAGGTCTCGAACAGCCCCTTTTTCCCATTTTTTGTCTTCGGTTTCCGCTTGACAACTAGTCTCTGTATCTCATATGATGAATCCCCAAAAATGATTGGAGTTCAAACCAGGAGTAGGGCATAGAAGGAGGATCTATGGTGGTCGCCTTACTGGAAGTAAAGGATCTAAGGACCCAGTTCTTCACCCAAGATGGGGTGGTTAACGCTGTAAACGGGCTCTCCTACGTTTTGAACGAGGGCGAGACGCTGGGCATTGTGGGGGAGAGCGGCTGTGGGAAAAGCGTCTCGGTGCTCTCCCTCATGCGCCTCATTCCCCAGCCTCCAGGGAAAATCGCAGGCGGTGAGGTGCTCTTCGATGGGGAGGATCTCTTGAAGATCAGCGAGGACGAGGTGCGTCGCGTCAGGGGCAATAAGATAGCCATGATCTTTCAGGATCCTATGACCTCCCTCAATCCGGTTCTGACTATCAACCAGCAAGTGAGCGAAGCGTTGATGCTCCATTTGGGGATGACTAAGGAGCGGGCGCGGGAGCGAAGCATCGAACTGTTGGATATGGTAGGGATCCCAGAGGCGGAGGATCGCATCAACGATTACCCCCATCAGTTTAGCGGAGGGATGCGACAACGGGTGATGATCGCCATGGCTCTCTCTTGCAACCCCGCTATCCTCATCGCCGATGAGCCGACCACCGCTTTGGATGTTACCATCCAGGCTCAATTTATCGACCTGGTGAAGCGACTGAAGGATGAGTTCGGGATGGCGGTCATCTGGATCACCCATGACCTGGGGATCATCGCCAGCATAGCACAGAGGGTGAAGGTGATGTATGCGGGCTTCTTCGTCGAGTCGGCGAGGGTGAAGGAGTTATATGGAGAACCTAGACACCCTTACACCCTTGGTCTTCTGGGCTCCGTTCCCTGGGGCGATGAGGTGCGGAAGGAGAAACTAGCAACCATCGAGGGCCTGCCCCCCGATCTCATAGCCTTGCCGCTCGGTTGTCCCTTCTACGCTCGTTGTCCGTATCGGCTCGATCGCTGCCAGGAGGAACGTCCCACCCTTAGGGAGATAGTTCCCGGCCATGAGATCGCCTGCCGGGTAGATGTGACGAAAGGGGGGGTGGAGTGGTAGTCTCCTTATCCTTATCCTTACAGGATCCCGAGGGAAAAGACGAGATTCTCATCGAGGTCAAAGGTCTGAAGATGTGGTTCCCCATCACGCGGGGTATCATCGTTCAGCGACATGTGGGGGACATAAAGGCCGTTGATGGGGTTACTTTCTTTATCCGCCGGGGAGAGACGCTAGGCCTGGTGGGGGAGAGCGGTTGTGGAAAGACGACCGTAGGCCGGACCATCTTACAACTCTACCGACCTACAGCGGGGAAGGTCCTCTTTGAGGGGAAGCATCTCACCGAGATGAGGGGGGAGGAGTTGCGGCGTATGCGCCGGAGGATGCAGATGATCTTCCAGGACCCTTACGCTTCTCTGAACCCCCGCATGACGGTGGGAAGCATCATTGGCGAACCCCTGGAGGTGCATAAATTAGCGGGTAGGAAGGAGCGGAGAGAGAGGGTCCAGGAACTCCTCCGCGTGGTGAAGATGAACCCCTATTTCGTCAACCGTTACCCTCACGAGTTCAGCGGCGGGCAGAGACAAAGGATCGGCGTGGCTAGAGCCTTGGCTGTCAATCCGGACTTCATAGTCTGCGATGAGCCGATCTCCGCCTTGGATGTATCTATCCAGGCCCAGATCATCAACCTCCTAGAGGAACTTCAAGAGGAGTTCGACCTCACCTATCTTTTCATCGCCCACGATCTGAGCGTGGTACGGCATATCAGTGATCGAGTAGCGGTGATGTACCTGGGGAAGATCCTGGAGCTCACCGATAGAGATGAACTTTACCGGAAACCTTTGAACCCCTATACCCAGGCTCTCCTTTCCGCGGTTCCCATCCCCGATCCCTTGGTGGAGGAGGAGAGGGAGCGGATAATCCTCACCGGCGACGTGCCCAGTCCGGCTAACCCCCCTATGGGCTGTAATTTCTCAACCCGTTGCCCGCTGGTGATGGATATCTGCAAGGAGAAGGAGCCGGAGCTCAAAGATGTAGGGGGAGAGCACTGGGTGGCTTGTTGGCGCGTCTAGGCTATTGTCAAGGCTTCAGAAAGATGCTATAATCGACCTGAGAGAGTGCCTCTCTCTTTGTTGCCCAGTGAAAAGAGTATCCTAAATGGAACAAGGAGGTCAGAGGTGGCCGAGAAGTTAGTGGGCAGAGTATCTCATTATTACGGCCGGATCGGCGTGGCCGTAGTGGATGTCAGCGACACCATAAAGGTGGGGGACACCCTCCGCATCAAAGGCGGCATCCGCGACTTCGAGCAAACGATCGACTCCATGGAGATAGAGCATCAGAAAGTGGAGGTGGCTACCAAGGGACAGTCGATCGGGCTCAAAGTTGCAGAGAGGGTGCGGGAAACCGACCTGGTATACAAAGTCGAGTAATTAGATCCCCCACTTACAGTTCTGGATCTCATATTTGGGGGAATATTTTAAGCCCCTTTCTCCCTAGGGAAGGGGCTTTTGTGCATCGAGAACCCCAAAGCGTGGAGCAGGCCCATTCCCATCTGCTGGTATATGCTATGCCAAATATTGTATTTCTCCGCTTTCGATGGTATTTTGGCAAGTGATTTGGCGAGTGTGGTCTGACAGACCAGTCTGCCGAATCAACGAAGCGCGCCCATCGTGGGATGGACGCAATAGCACGCTGTGAGAGGTGGTGACATAGGAGGTTAAGGCCGACTATCTTCCCCGGCTGAGGCTGGGTAGTAGTCGGCTTTGTACTGTCGCGCAATAAGGACAGGTAGCGGAAACAGTCAGGTGAGGAAAAGAAGTCACCTACTACCCGCCAAAGCGGATGGTAGGTCCTTTGTGTGTCTTCCTCGATTCCACTACTACGCCGATGATCTCTGCCTCTTTCAAACCGAGTTTCTTATACCCTTTGTTCGCGGCTTCAATATAGGGCCCCTTATTACCCTCTCGATAGACTCGAATTACTACCTCATCACCCTCGCGGACGATGACAACATCCCCATCCTCCGGCCTCACCATCTCGTCCACAAAAACTATATCTCCATCGAAGATACCTTGGCCTGCCATCGAATTGCCTATCACTCGGAGGCAATAGGCCCTCTCAGCGTGGATGGCTGTCCTGCGGATCGGATAGAACTCCTCAGCCTCTTCCTCGTCTCGAAAGTCGAGATACCTACCAGGGACGGTGCCAATGAGAGGTACAGCGATGGTATCCGTCATGTAGTCGTTCTTAAGTTCTCTGACCTGGTGGCGCAGGGATTCCGCTTGATTCGCCAGCCGTCTCAACTCAGCGACCCTCCTATCCTCCTCGGTCTCGCGCCCCAAGAAGTAATTGACCGGCTGGTCAAGGAGACCCGCAAGCCGTTCTAAATCATCGACGTCTATTTTCTGGGTAACACCGCGCTCCATGTCGGAAATCGCGGCGTGAGAGACTCCAAAACGCTGGCCCAGTTCCCGTTGACTCCAGCCCTTAGCTTGCCGAGCCTCACGAATCCGCGCCCCTATGAATTTTTTTGTAGGCACTCTCTTCAGCCCTTTCAATATCTATCTAAAGTATATCATAAAAGGACTTGACAAAAGGTTAGGAATATGTTAGAATATTTGTAGGCTCGGCTTAAGCCTATAATTTTTATCCTGGCCTTAAGGAGGTTCTGACAAGAGGATTAAGTACAACTTAAGGACGGCTATGGCTCACAAGACCTATCGGATGCGGCAGATCGAGAAGAAAAGGGGCAAGCCGATCGAGCAGATCCTAGAGGAGTTGTGCAAGAAGCATCCTATTCTGGAAGATGCGGCTACCAAACTCGGCGTAGATCAAAGCACTCTCTATATCTGGCTGATGCGTTTCGGCTTCGAGAAGCGATGGGTGAAGCCAGAGCCAGCCTCGGAGCAAGCGAAGACCACATCATAACTGATAGAGGCAAAAGAAACGAGCCTTTCCCCCCTGCCCTGCGTGGCGGCCTATCTGGAAGTCTATCTGGTTGCAAAGCCGGGTCGCCCGGACCTTAGGGACTTATCGTCTATGGGGGTGTGATCCGGGTAGCACCTGGCCCGTTGATGTCAGCCTGGGCTGAGGGACGGGGGGGGACTAACCGTGATCTTCAACTTGGCGGGAGGCGTCCGCATGAAATGGAGGGATATTTAGCCCTCGAAGAATAGTTAGCCATCCTCGGCAAGTGGGCTTGGTTGATCGTCCTCGCCGGATGAGGGACGATTCAGCGAAGAGACCCTAGCCTGAGAGCGTTGCGCTCCCCAAACGACGACAAATGCCCTCTCCGGCACCACCTCCAGCACCAGCTGATAGATCTCCTTCCGCTCCCCCCAGAAACCCTCCTAAGGAGACCACGCTTTCTCGACAAGCGGTAGAAAGATTCCACCTGTCGCCTCCGCCCATATAGGGCTCGAATAGGCCACATCCCCACCCCCTGGCTTATGCTATGCCAAACGTTGCATTTTTCCGCTTTTCATGGTATTCTTAGGACACCGGGGGAATCAGACTAAGAGTCTGGAGCACGATATGTATCCTGAGAGCCGTGTGACAATTCATATGGGCATCAACTTCGTTCTGTCACCCATGCCCACTATCAATCCGCAGACCAATCTTAGCTTCCAACAGTCCCTTATGACGGAGGGGATCGACTTCTCGAAAGTCGAATTGGAAGAGGGAGCGATTACTGTCCTTCGTGAAGCGCCAACACTTCTACAGGTCAAGGTGGCAACGCTTCCTCCCCCATCAGTAGGCCAGCTTCTGATCTTGGGGCCACGGTCTGGATGGTATCTGGAGCCATTCGTAAGGGAAGCAGAAGCAGTTGTAAGTGCATTCAATTCCACCTGGCCCCAGAAGAACAGGCAAACCATATCTTGCGATGTCACGTTTCGTGATCTTTTCGCATCTTCCGGTGAGCACGCTTTCAAAGAACTATGGGAGACGCGCCTGCACCAATCGGCAGAATCATTAAGTGTATTAGGGCGGCCTGTTCTCGGCGGCGGTCTCAGATTCGTTATGCCGCCAAGGCCAGAGGAGACTGAGCCGCTGCAAATAGAAGTGAAAATAGAGTCTTTCTTGAAGGACACAAGTAAAATCTATGTTGAGACGCAGTTTACATGGCCCGCGCCACGCGCTCCTGGAGTACCTCTTGACCCGACAAGTAGGCTCAAACAGGTCGATGAGTACGTTGAAGATGAGGTGATCTCATTCATCAAGGGAGGTTCTGAATGATCGTGGTCAACAGTCGGGAACAAACAATAGCATCTGATGTTCCCCCATATGTCAGCTCTGAGCCAGAAGACAGCGAGTGGGGGCAACCACCTGCCAGCCGCTATATTTTCATGATTGAAGGCACCAGGCTACGTGGCGAACCGATTGTGGGTGTCTATCTGCGATCACCGCGGTCTTCAGAGAGCCCGCCCGTTGATCCCCGTTTGGTTGCAGAACTTGACGCTTGGAAGGCTGCGAGGGACGAGGCGCTGACGAACTTTGAAGCCACACTAGACTGACCCATGGCACGAGGCGATGTATTGCGTGTTGAACTTCCGGCCCCGCCAGGCGGCGGCGGCCGCGAACAGACAGGCAGGCGCCCAGCTATAGCCGTCCAAGCTGATATCCCAGGCGCTAATACGCCGACACTTATGGTAGTACCTCTAACCTCACAACTCGGTGCGTTGCGCTTTCCTCACACCATTCGGGTTGAACCGTCAGCCATGAATGGACTCACCAAGCCATCTGTACTATTGATCTTTCAGCTCGGACCTATTGATCGAGTGCGCATCCTGGGGAGGATCGGTCGCCTCGAGCAACATTACCTGAATCAACTGGACGCCGAAATGCGGCGTATGCTGAACCTCGGATAGGCCCCGCTTTGACACCCCACCCAAACCGTGCTATCCTGTAGTCGTTCGTGGCAGAGGTGGGAGATCCCGGCGGCGGTGAAGAACCGCTGCCTTTTCATTGCAGAGGGGAACGTGCGCCGAAGAAGCGGCCCATCATCAGGGAGACCCCGCTTTCTCGACAAGTGGCAGAAAGACGCTATTTGTCGCCCCCGCCCATATAGGGCTCGAATAGGCCACATCTCCGTCGGGTTGCTCGGCTTTGACAAGATAGAAATGGCCTTCCACCCCCGGTACCTCTATCGTCCAACTATGGGATATAGCCTCGGGGAAACTCTGGCTGGCCACCGCCAAATCCCCATCGAAAAGGGTCAAGGTCACACTCTCCCCATCCAAATCGGCTACCTCGATGGTGAAGGAAAGGGTATCAGAAAAGGAGATGGTCGATCCCATCCAACTCCCTCCCGCTCTCAGAGCCAAGGCCAAGTTGGAATCCTCGGTGGCGAAGGTGCGGCGCGCTCGCAGGGCAGCCAGGATGCTCTCCCTACTCAAAGCCTGGGCCACTACCCCGGTGCGGTGAGGCGTCCCCGCTCCCCAGTTGAGAGTATGGGTATCGGAGTTGTTGGCCGCCCCTACCCTCCACCCTCTGTCTAGGCTCCGCAGGTATTCGCTTTCGAAACGCCGGTATTCGGAGCCTATGCCGTTCCCCACCTCCAACAGTTGAACCACCTCATCGGCCTGGGGGCTGTAGGCGAAGTCCCCGAAGTCGCCCTCGGCGCCAGGGTGATCGAACTGGGCCACGGCGCCCGGTTGGGAGACGAGCCAAAGGTAGAACTCCTCCAGAGTATCCCCCTCTGGGTCCTCCCGGGAGATGCACCCCTCACTGCCCAAGACGTTGATATGCCCCGCCTCCTCATGAGTCCACTCAAAACCTTCCAGGCCCACAAAAGCCCCCTCTACCGTGGCCAACTGGGCCTCATCTCGCATCCCTTCCCAGTGCTCCTCATCCAACATGTAGGCATGATCCGATAGCCCCAGGAAATGAAGACCATTGGCCCTAGCCACGGCGTAGGCATACCCAGGGGGACCGCTACCATCGGAGTAGGTGGTGTGAGAGTGGAGATCCCCAAAGTGTACCGAACTCAAAACTGCATTCCCCTTCACCTTGGCCGCCGTGTTGGGTTGACAAGAGTGGGACTAGGAGCGGTATCTACTTGAGGGTGCCTGGGCAAGGGAAAAACAGCCCGCCATTACCTCTGAGTTGGCGGCTTCACTCGGCTAGGGGTGGTAGGATCCGCGAAAGGGCTTATTGTCAGCACCGGTACAAGCGTAGGCACACGAAAGAGCCCAAGGGTCTTCAACCGACACGTTAGAGCCGATCGTTGCGTCAAAGTAACGATTGATCGCACTGGGCAAGTCGTGGAAGTTAAGCAGATCTCAGGGGTACATTGGTATGTATCTCTGGCTGAAAAGGCTTGATGAGGCTCGACTTCGGGCGAAAAGGCTAGAAAGACGGCGGTTTTGGGTTGACAAATCCGGCAGATTCATATATAATATACTAGAGTATATAAGGTTTTTCGTGGGGCAACTACCTATCTCTTAGTACTAAGAATTCGCGAAAAGTATCCTCCAGCTTGAAGGCTGATAGATTCCCCATTATTTTCCCCCCGCTCAAGTAACGGACGAGAACGCTCCGCGCGTGTGTTCTAGCACTGATCCCAATTGTTATTGAGGAGAAGGTTGCCCGGGATCTCTTCTTTCCTCTCTTCCAACTGCTCAATCTGGATTATTGCCCGCCCCTATTGCGCGGCAAGAGTTTCGACCCCATAAGGAAGTGACCGGCCTGCTCGAACTTCTCCCCGTAAGACTCAAGCAGCGCAGTAGCCCTCTTTCCGTGCTCCTCAGCCTTCTTCTCGTCGACTGCATCACAGGCAGCACAAAGCTGATCGAAGGAGCCGACCAGATCCATAAGCGCGCTCTCAAACAGCTTATCAGCCTCTATGAGATGAGGGTCTTGGGGCCTGGGCAAAGCCCTCCACTTCCCCAATATGCCATCTGCTCTGATTCTGGCTTCCTCCGCTGCCTGGGAGTAGGCGTCATGCTCGGCAAAGGGATCCAAGGGATGCTCTATCTCATCGTTCAGGGCAGAGGACTGTTGCAGCAAGGGAATGCACTCATGAATCCACTCCCTGTCGACTTGTGCGGGGATCTCGAAATCAGTCACTTTCACTTCTCCACTCCTCTTGCAGTCACACCGCGGGCATCAAATAAGGTCATGGATGGACGCCTTCTCGCCCTCTGCGAGATGCTTCTTCATGATCAAGGTCAAAGGTTACCAACCCCAAGCTGCCTGTCGTCAAGGTCTCTTCGACCTCTGGTACCGTTACCAAGGGCCGCGGCTCATTCCCTTAGCTGTTCTTCGAGGGCAGAGAGTCGTTGCTCAAGTTCTTCGATGCGCTCTAGGGCGCCTCGAAGGCTTGGGACTACAAAGCGGCCAGTCGGCTCGCCGGAGAAAAGCGAGGTCATTTCGTCGTGGAAGCTTCTATCGTCATATGCTCTTCTTGCTCGCTTAAGTTCTGGAGCGAGGCTTCTGAGCGCGGGGTCGAGCACCTCAAAGGCAACAAGTTCTGCACCTTCGCGAATCGCTCGCTCGCTAAAGCTGGGATGCTTCCACCAACGAACCTCCACGACGTGGTCGGGGTTTAGGCTAACTGCCGACAACCCAGTTATGACCCTGGTCTCTCGTGCTATGAGATGGTCGTTGATACGCGTCCGTAGGCGGTGGGTATGCCCTACGTAGGCTATATACGTGCCCCGGTGAAGAGTGGCTCGCCCGCATAATGCGTATATGGCTGGCGCGTTGGGAATCTCCGAGAATGTTTTGACTTCGAGAGTCATCTTTCGTCTCCTTTCCTACTGCTTTCTGAGCCGCTGCACCCAGGAGGGCTGGGTATCCTCCCGGTCTATCGACTGAGGGGTCTACCCCATCTGGAGTTGGGCTAGACATCGGTGTCGATACCCAGAGCGGCCGCTGCTTCAACCAGCGATTCCAGTTCCGCTATCCGCTTCTTCACACGGGAGTACTGGCCGCGACGGCGATCCAGCAATCCGAATCCTCCCCGTTGTTTCTGTTGTTCGAGTTCACACTGCTCTTCCCGGAGCGCTATTAGCTGCGCTCGGATGGTCTCTCTTTCTTCGAGGAACTTGGCTGCCTTTTCATACGGTCTTGGATCACCGTACTCTCCTCCTCCAGGTTCGTGGGACAGCACATAAGCCATGTTTTTCAGGAATTGAGGATCGGTTGGGTTCAGTGCAATGGCTCTGCGATAATGTTCGACAGCCTTCCTCACATGCCGGGCGTTTTGCCCCTTCTGGCGCGGGTCACCCGCGTACATGATTTTGGCGGCCAGCTTCATCTCCTCGTTTCCAAGAATGTTCAACCACGCAGAGTACTTGCGCTTCATGGTCTCCTTTGTTTCCTTCACCACTACCGCAACATCCCCACTGGCCAACTCCAATGCTTTGTCCATGTAGCGCAGGGCTTCGTCGAGCCTCTCATCCCCTCCAGCAGATACATCTAAACTCAGGGTAGCCATCGCCTTCTTCACCCAAGCGTCCACGTTGTTGGGATCTGCCTCCAGTGCCTTGCTGAAGTGTTCCAATGCCTCCGGAAAGTTTTCGGCCTCCCACGCCACCCACCCTAGTTGCAGGTGGGTCTCAACAACCTTCACTTCCTCTTCATCACGTACCTGGACGACTAACTCTGACCCGCAATACATGCAGTGGGCACGACTCAAGTGAGGGGGAATGTCTAGCTGTGCACCGCAACTGGGGCATGTCAGTTTCCGTACCTCCACGCCTTCCCTCCTTCCCCACTAAGTAGACTACTCGCTGTTGGCGGTCGGACGGCTCATGTTTGCCTGCTCATCGAAGCGAATCGACTCCAAAGTGCTACGACTACCCACCAGATCACCATAGCGCCCACAAACATGAAGGGTCCAAAGATGGCCGTAACCTCTATAATCTCGAAGACCAAGGTCGGAATGCCCCAGCCTGGAGAGGTACGCAGAAACATGTTCGGCGACGGATACATCCCACCCCAATTCGCCCAATTATCTATCCCCAGTAGGGCCCCAATGATCATGGAAAGGAATAGCAAGATCAAGGGTACGAGCAATCCTGCTCGCTTGACACCAAGCCTTCTCAATTTCCTTAGCGCAGAATCCAACACTGACATTGCGATAGCCGTTAAGAGGAAACCTTCAATCGCCAAAATTAAAGCCCGGGATGCTGCTGCATAGAGCAGGCTACTGAAATCGAGGTCAAGCGTGGTGTATCTAGTTGAAATCATCCGATTTTTCACCCCCAGGAAGAGGCCAAAGAGGCCGTAAAGCACAGTGATCACTCTCACTACCATAGTATCTGTCTCTTCACGCACACCGTCCAACGCCTGGGTACTCGATCTCTCCTCATCGACCTCTGGCACTGTCATCTCTCTTCTCCTCCAACTGTTCGACCTGGCCCACCCACCCCGATATTGAGCTGATAGGCTCCCACCTTCTTCCTCTCCTCTTCAATCGTTTATCTCGAACACAATCCCAGACCTCCACATTATCACAAACAGGGATACTCATTATAGCATAGACACTATGAGAGGTCAACGCCTTTTCTGTCATACTTCCTCAGGGAGTGAGTCTGGAAAGACCGGAGGAAGATATGCAGACCAGCGACTTCGATATGGCTTTGGGGGAAAGGATAAGAAAGGCCCGTCAAGAGGCAGGCGTAAGTCAGCAGATCCTTGCCGACTTCATAAGCTCCACTCAGAACGCCATCTCACAGTATGAGAGTGGTACGAGGTCGGTCTCACTGGAAACACTCGTTAGCATCGCCAGGCAGCTCGAGAAGCCCCTGAGTTACTTCCTGGACTGTCACGAGGACCTAGTCGTGGTCAAGGACACAAAGCTCCACGAGATCGTTGCACGTGTTCAGGATAATCCGGAGGAGATGCGATTGCTTTATGAGTTGTGGGAATATCTGAAATGGAGACGCAGTCGTTAGAAAGGTAGTAGCCTGAAGACTGGAGCGACGGCCGAAAGCAGTTCGCCGTCGCTCTTCTATTTGAGTCGCAGCAAGAGCGATCGTTCTGGCAGAAGATGGCAACAGCGCCACGGTAATCTGAGGATCCGAGCACAAATCTAGCCGACAACCGTGACCCTGATGCTAGTATCTCGGTCTAGATCCGCGGCGTTGCTCTAGGAGTGTCCCCGTTTAATTTGCCCGGTTTTGAGCCTCTATTGGAGTTATTCTAAGGGGGGTGAGGAACCTACGACTAGTATACGTACTATATATATGGAGCATGAAACGGCGTGAATAGGCCTAATTTGCCCGCAAAAGGCTCAAAAATCGTGTCGTGATGTTGACCAAATCGGGGCGATCTGAATATAATATAACGTTGTATAGGGTATTTTGATGGTGTAACTACTTAGTTTCCTCCTGCTTTCTCCTCCTTCCGAGCAACGGACGGCGACACCACGCGCGTCTTATGGCACTGATTCCAATTGTACTTGGAGAAAGTTGCCGGGGATCTCCACTCTCCTTTTGAGCGATGGAAGGAGATAACCCAGCGCCCTTTCGATGTCGTCGTTGATTATGAAGATGTTGAACTTAGCCGCAAAAAAGGGCGTGGATAACTCGTAAGGCGAGATGGAGGGCTGGTTAGATCGTGACCGGCCTTTGTGATTCTATAGATCTGTACCAGGGCTTTGTGGTCGAGTATAAAGTCGCCGTTAAGGCTGTTTTCAGCCGTTTTAAGGCGATAAAAACAGTACAGGCATATCCAATATAGGATGATCGATGTAGAATCGTGGCCAGAGCCACTTTTTGAATATAAACGTTGCATAGGCAAAGATTTTCAGCCCTTTAACGCGCTTGAAGTAGATATTCTTACATATGGGGGTGCAGGAAGAGGCTTGGGGAGGGGTGAGCCGAGGAGCAAAGCCATGAAGGACTGGCTTGTTAACGGAGTTTGTGCCAAGAGGCTTTCTCATGTGGCAAAAGCGAACCCTGAAACTCCTGGGGATCACTTCATCATGAATCGGTCAATCTTGTTGCTCTCCCGGGTCTTGCTGGAATGCCTCGATGGGTTCCACGATGATTATCGCTTCGAGGAGCACGTTTTCCAGGCGGTCGTCCAGGCGTCTGGAAGCCTCCTTGAGAGCATCACTTGAACTCGCGGCCTCCAGTTCGATCTCCCAGTCTTGGAAGTTAACGGACACTCGATAGCGCATCTTCTCCTCCTTGGTTCTTACTGCGCCTCTTCTATGGCCCTCTGGACTGCCTTGCCCGCCTTGGCACTCCTAGGGGCCAGTTTGTCCAAGTAGATCCTGGTGGTAGCGGCGCTCTTATGACCCAGCGCTCCTTGTACTTCCGGCTGGCTGGCTCCGGTTTCGTGATAGAGTTGGGCAAAGGTATGCCGGAAGGTATGTACGTTCATGTCCAGGCCTACCTTCCCCGCGATCCTCTTGACTTGCTTCCAGAGGTAGTATGGATCCAACGGCTGATAGAGTTTTCCCCTTCTTCGGGGATCCCTGTGGGACTTCCCCTTCCTTCGCTTAGTGACCGGGGCAAAGAGCGCGTGTGGTCCCCTGGGGCGTCTCTTGGCGATTCTGAGATACTCCCTGATCGCTTCCGCGGCTTGGTCGGTAAGTTCAAAGGTTATGAACTCCCCACCTTTAACCCTGGTTCTCACTGTAGGGGGATCACCATCCAGGTTGCTGTTCTTCCACAGGATCCCGCAAACCTCAGAAGCGCGCATACCAGTATGAAGCATCACCAGAGACATAGCATAGAGCCTGGCTCCATGAATGGTTTCTCTATCTATAGCCCGCAAGAACTTTTTGACATCCTGGGGAGTAAGCGCCTTCACCTTCTCTGAGGAGTAGGGCTTGGGCCTGAAGGAGTTCCGCCATCTCCCCTTGGGGACGGGGTTGTATCGGATGATCGCCTTGGTCAACGCATACTCAAAGAACTGAGAGATGATACTGATCCGCTGGTAGATGGTGGATGCGGCATAGCCAGTGGCTTCCAGGTGGCTCTTGTAGGCTTCCACGTCCTCCGGGGTGATCTCCTCTACGGGCTTGCCGGCGAATTCCAGAAAGCGCCGCACCACGGACCTTCTGACCTTCGCGTTCCTCTTGGCGGTGACCACATTGGGATTCACTTTTGACAGCGCATAGGCCGTGGTAATGTCCATCTCTTGAGGTTCCCGCTTTATCAGTTCGCTTTCCATTTCATCTCTTTTCGTGCTTGTTATTTGTATAATTTTAGTAAATATTATATAATAGAGAGAGCGAAGTGTCAAACGGTGTTTTGAGATGAAACTATGGATCGGATGGTTGACAACAAGAACGAAGGTACCATAATAGGCTATGGCGATTGCCTAGATCCGCTATTCCGGTCACCGATATGATGAGTCACCGAAGATGGCACGAGGCCAATGACAAGAGCCACGCGAAAGGCCAGGATACATTACGGTGAATACCGGTGTCTTGATGGGCTGACGCGAACTTTGGTCTCCAAAGTGAGCAATGGCGCGATCATTACTCGATTTGAGAAGACTCCAATACCCAGAAGAGAGACAGACGTAGTATGCCCCCATTTTCTCGAACTCAAGTGGGCCTATGGTTGTCCATTCGATTGCGCGTGGTGTTACCTCAAGGGAACCTTCAGACGCAGGCCAGAAGGGACCTCTCCCGTAGTCAAGCCATACGACAAGACCCAGCGTCACGTTACGACATTCATAGAAGAGGTTCAAGAACCCGAGATCCTAAACTCGGGCGAAGTCGGCGATTCCTTGATGAACGAGCACGCCGAAGTCCCGTTTTCAAGGTTCATCATCCCCCTATTTGAGAAGCAAGCGCATCACAAGGTGCTATTCGTGACGAAGTCCCATAATGTGAAGAACCTCTTGGAGATAGGAGCCCATAACCAGGCAATAATCAGTTTCAGTCTGAATGCCATACCTGTGGCTGAAAGATGGGAGAGAGCACCAGGGGTATTGAGAAGGATCGAAGCGGCAAAGAGAGTTTCTGATGCAGGATACGAAGTCAGACTCAGAATAGACCCCATGGTCCCGGTAGAAAACTGGCAAGAGCATTACCTGCGTTTGCTCCAAATCATCTTTGAGAACCTTACACCAGAGAGGATAACTCTAGGATCGTTGCGGGGATTGGCAAGTACTATTGGTCAGAGCACAGACAAGAGTTGGATTCCATATCTGAAGGAGCCTTCTAATTGGGGCAAGAAGATCGATTTTGGAATAAGGTATGCTATGTATTCAACGTTGATTCAAGAGTTGCGTACTACTTATGACTTTGATAAGGTGGCTTTGTGCAAGGAGACCATCCAGATCTGGGACGCTCTGAAGATGGATTATAGAGAGATAAGGTGTAACTGCGTATGATAAGGGGGTGGCTTCCCAAGTCGACCTCCGTGGGACTCCTCAGCCGGTTGCGGGCGGCGATTGATCACCATTTAATCGACGAGAGATGCCACATCAAAGGGCCTTCACGCGACTAGCAACGGGAACCGGGGATGGCGCCACCGTCTCTCGGCCACGTGCCTTTGCTCCACTCTTGACATCGTTGGAAAGCCTCGGTACAATGTTCTAAACCCCAAGATAGCAAGGGCTCGTGACTTTCTCCTAGCCATCGGGCTAGGGCTGAGGGTGGAACGGACACCCTGGCAATCACAGCGGCTGACAAGGGCTCGTCTGTTGCAACTGGTGTGGCGGTGATGGTGGCGAAGGGGCTGTAGGGGAGGATTGACGAGCTGGGACACAATGTGGAGTACGGATATGAACAGATATGCGAAAGGGCGGTGGGGAACGGACGATACGAACCATCCATAGGAGAGGCAACCCTTGAGAGCAGATAAAGCACGCCCGATGCACGAACTACAAGCACAATGCACGTGCCCACTGTGCGATGAGTACGGAGACGGCAACCTGGGCTCACATATTCGCCAGGCGCACGGGGAAGAAGCATTCCGCAGAGCCGTATTGGCCGCCAAGGAACAGGGGATGCCCGACCCAGAGATTGGCGCTCGTTATGGTGTCTCTTTTAACAGCCTTCAGGAAATCGTTACCGAAGCCTACGGTGCCAACATCAGCGTTCTCAAACGTCCCAAGCGTCTCAAACGATGGGAGCCGCCGAACTTCCGGGAAGAAACCACGACTGTCTGGAGCTTTAGGCGGCGTGGTGATTGGGCTACCCACGATGGTCGCTATCGGGGAAACTGGTCGCCCTACATTCCACGCAATGTCATCCTCAAGTATTCCAGGCCTGGCGATACCGTGCTGGACTACTTTGTAGGTGGGGGGACAACAGCGGTCGAGGCTAAACTGCTCGGGCGTCGCTGCATCGCGAGGGACATCAACTCCGGCGCCGTGGGCATCACACTGGAGAACTTGAAGTTTTCACCAGCCCGCCAACCCTTTCGCGAAGGGGCGCTGCCACTATATGAACCGGAAGTCTCCGTCGGAGATGCGAGGGATTTGTCGGACATTTCCGACAACAGTGTTGACTTGATATGTGCCCATCCACCCTATGCAGGCATCATCAAGTACAGCCTCAACATGGCAGGCGACCTATCTGGTCTCACGGTTGACGATTTCTTGGTTCAAATGGGCAAGGTGGCACAAGAAAGTCTGCGCGTTCTGAAACCTGGCGGCAAGTGTGCCATACTGATTGGGGACGCCCGAGAATCGAAACACGTCGTGCCCATCGGTTTTCAAACCATCGGAGTGTTTCTCAATACCGGGTTCGTCTTGAGAGAACTCGTCATCAAGCGTCAACACAAATGCAAGACAACGGGCTTCTGGTACAGTCGAAGTATCCGGTACAACTTCCTTCTTCTGGCACACGAGTACTTGCCGATCTTTGAGAAGCCTGCTGCTAGGCAGTTTTCGGAACAGCGGTCTTGCTGGGAACACAGCCTTCCGTACCAGGGTCTGGCGGAGGCAGTCCGCGCCGTTGAGGAAGAGAACCTCCAAACGACCACTGTTTGGATTTTCCCCAAAGGCCAGGTGGAATCTGAGATCAAACGCAACTTGCTACGTCGGTTTTCGGGGTCTGATGGTCTCTTGGTCGAGGTTTGGTTGGATGACGGCAATGTAGATTTGGGCATAGTCCCTAAGGAAAACGCCTCCCTTGTTCATGCTCGTCCGGTCAATCAGATAGCAGATAAGCAGGCCCTCGGGGGCTATCGCGCAGCCATTGGGAAGATTGCCCAGCAGGCAAGAAGCATCCTGCCTAAAGGCGGCTTCTTTGTAGTGGACACGAGAGACGTGCGAATTGGTACAACTCTCTGGCCTGTGGGATTACTGTTGTGGGAGGACATGGTTTCTCAGAAGGACTTTGCTATCAAGGAAATCGTCATCGTCTTGCCAGAAAGAACACCGCGCGAGGCACCAGGCGAATATCTCGAAATCGTTCATCGTTATCTGTTTATCTATACTAGAAAGTGAAGAGGAGTACTCTGATGTGGCCTGCCCGTCACGCGGTTTACACGACCGCCGAAGGCGTGAAGGTCTATGTCTGCAAGGGTGGCAAGTCCGAGTACAACTTCAAAGTTCAATACGAGGAACCGGGCAAGCGGGTTAGGACTCCCAAGCACATTCACCTGATCATAGACCTCTACATGAAGCTAACAGGCAATAGGTCTCTGACCATGCAATTTGTTGACCACATTATTGACCAAATCATCCTCAAAGTCGTCCCTTCTACGCTCAACCCACCCATGCTGCAAGTATTCTCTCCTCAACACGTTGCCCAATTTCAGCAGCTGGACAGATACGGCGAATACACGGTCGAGTTTCTTCTGGTCGTCTCAGAACTCATTATGATTCAAGAAAAGACAAACTACCCAGACGGTGTGATCAACCTCAATCTCTTTCGGCTTTTTCGTGACGAAGGAGACATCTTCTCGGTGGTAAGCACAGCTACGTTTAGGGGAAGATAGGCGTACGGCCGGCGCCAAAACGCCTAACGCGCCGTTGGCGGCTTCGCGCGAACCCGCCGCTTGTTGATGCGGCAAAGGTCACTTGCCATTGAAGTGTCCTGATGTGCGCGGGCTAACTAGCCAGCCAGAGACGGGCGGGCTTGGGCAACGGCGGGCATGTTATCCGCAATTGGTAGCTTGAAAGGTTTAGGATTCATCGCGGACCCAAATGTTCTGCGGTAGGGTGAGAGGGGAGTAGGCGTGGCGGTGATGCTGATAGGCGATTGGTGGGAAGGTCATCTCATACGAGGGGGTCTGAATGCATGAACGCCTACCGTTGATTGGGCTCGACCTTGACGGTGTAGTGGCCGAATTTGTTGAGCCGTTTCTTGTTGAGCTAAGGAAAGAGTTTGATATTTCTCTGACCCGCTCAGATGTGATCTCGTACGATCTGGCGGAAATGACGAGGCTGAGCAGGACGGAGATTGATAGATTTGTGGATGAGTTATCCACAAGCGGTTTCTACGCATCTTTGAAGCCTGTGGACGGCGCGCCGTCTAGCATTCGCTCGCTGGCGAAACTCTATGGGATCTATATTCTGACTACGCGGCCACAGGCATCTCACAGAGACACGGTTAGGTGGCTGAGACGGTACAGGATCCCCTATGACAGCCTTGAGTTTTGCGAATTTGGCAACAAGGTATCTAAAGACGATCAGTTGGCTGTCTTTGTGGATGACAACCTCGAACAGGCCGCGATTGCTGCTGACCATGTACCTCTAGTCTTGCTCTTTGACCAACCCTGGAATCGGACGAATGACATGCCCACGAATTGCCGTCGGATTGCGGGTTGGAGCGAAGCGGTCCCAATCCTGGAGAAGCACTATTTTGAAGCCATCGCAAAGGCATCCCAGGCACGAGGAGGAGCTGGGCCTTCGAGTATCCCCCGGTCAACTGACAGGTGATGACCGTCCTGCGGTAGATTGTCACCTGTTCGGGGCATGGGGAGGAAGGCGGATAGACCATGAATGATAGCACCGCTCCCAGTCTGCATGAGGACGTCCAGAAACTGCTTTCGGGTGCTGACACACTGGAAGAGGCAACATATCTCTGGGAGGAACTCAATCTCCATCCCGCGGCGGCGAAAAGCCGTAATAAGGACGCCACCCGAGAAAAACCCAACGATCGTCCCAAGGATCCGTACCGTACGCCTTTTCAGCACGACAGGGATCGCATCATTCATAGCAAAGCCTTCCGACGCTTGGCACACAAGACGCAGATCTATATCGCTCCTGAAGGAGATCACTTCCGCACTCGATTGAGCCATACTCTAGAGGTGGCTCAACTGGCCAAGACCGCCGCTCGAGCTCTTCGGCTAAATGAGGATTTGGTCGAGGTTATTGCTCTTGGGCACGACATCGGTCATCCACCTTTCGGACACGGCGGCGAGGAAGCCCTCCAGATTGCTCTGAAAGAACACAATTTGACGTTCGACCATCATAAGCAAAGCTACCTCATCGTCACAAGTCTCGAAGTGATTGATAGGTTTCCTCTGAATCTAACTAGACCGGCTCGCTGGGGCATCTTACGGTCCTCCTTGGGAAGGCGCCCACAACAAGACGAACCAGAGGAAACGCAAGAAGAACGACTCGTGAAATATGTAGATGACATTGCTTGGGTCAATCACGACATAGATGATGCGATTGTGGCCGACATTTTCAGTCAAAGTGACCTGGGAGTTTCTCTCCTACGGGCGGTTGGGCGAGACCGACGCCAACGCCTGAATCACATGATGAGCTCGTTGATCGAGTCATCACGTAAAAGCCTTGAGAACGGTGGCCCAGTAATTGTCACATCCGAACTCGAACGCGAGCTTAGCGAATTAAAGGCTCTAATCCGTAAACAGATCTGGAATCACCCAACCGTACGCCAGCGAACCGATGCTGGCAAACAGTGCCTTCTTGCTCTGTTCACGTACTTTCAAAAGCATCCCGAAGACCTACCGAAACCAACGCGCGCGCGCCTTGAGGATGGTCAGGAATTGCCTGATGTCCTTCGAGACCATATCTCCGGAATGACAGACAGATATGCTTTACGCAAATACCGGCAGTTCCATGGCCCTGAGACTCCGCTGGCCCTGCGCGAACCAGCAAAAACCCCCGTCCATCCATGTGAAGGTTACCGTCAGGTGGATAGCGGGGTCGGTAAAAAGGTGGGTGATACGGTCACGCTCGGCTTCGGCAGTCGTCAAGGTGCCACGGTAGGTGGCGAGTATCGGGCATGTTATTACGGACCGTACGGAACACACCCTAGCCGGTGCGATATCGAAGACATTGTAGGTCGCGTGAAGATCACCACAGCTTCGCCGGATAAATGTGAGGCGGAGGTTCTGAGTGTGGTGGATCCAGAAAGACCGATAACCAAAGGTTGTGTGGTGATACGTGAATAAGATCTAACCATGAGTGCTTGGTTTGGGACGCGCAGGTCGCAGAACATCCAAAATTGGCCTAGCAGTGGTAAGAGTTTTGCACATCCAGAGCGAGCGGTAATGTCAGGCGAGGATCTGGCATGGGCGGTGTCATCAACGGAGTAATAAGCAAACCCCGAGCAGCTCCCTTTGTCAAATGGGCTGGGGGAAAATCGCAGCTCCTGGCACAATATGATGCGTACTTCCCTGACGAAATCCAGGGCAAATACATAGAGCCGTTCGTGGGAGGTGGTGCCATTTTCTTCTGGCTGTACAACAAGGGGAGCCTGAATAATGATGCTGTGCTCAATGACCTCAACGAGGAGTTAATGAAGTGCTACGTCGTGATCCGCGACGACGTGGAGGCTCTAATCGAGGCGCTCCGTCCCCACGAAGAGAAGAAATCTAGTAAGAGATACTTCTATAAGGTCAGGAAGTGGGATAGAGACCCTGACTTTCTCTCAAAATATGACCGGGTCCAACGCGCAGCCCGTATCATCTACCTGAACCACACGTGCTACAACGGTCTCTACCGCGTAAATAGCAAGGGACAGTTCAACGTCCCTTTTGGCGGATACAAGAATCCCACAGTTCTCGACGAAGAGAACCTCCGAGCGGTGAGCCAGGCACTCCAAGGTGTGGAACTCCACAATCAGGACTTTGCGATGGTTCTTGACTGGGCCAAACCAGGGGATTTCATATACTTCGATCCTCCGTACCAGCCCCTAAGTACAACCTCCAACTTCACGAGTTATACCAAGGAGAACTTCGATCTCAGGGAACAGAAGAGACTAGCTGATGTCTTCAAAGCCCTGGCTTTTAGAGGATGCTACGTGGCTCTGAGCAACTCCTACACGGAGGGAATAGAAAAGCTATATCAAGGATTTCATCTAGAGGTGGTAGAAGCTGCCCGGGCTATCAGCTGCAAGGCCGACGGCCGCGGGAAGATCAAGGAATATCTTGTTTGGGCATACACAAAGAGTTGAAAGGAGAACTAGGTGCCGGCGTACATCGTGAACCTGGCCAGTGATGAGTCCCTGCGAATGTATATGCGTGATGGCGCATATGGCACCCAGATACGCAAGTCACTGAAACTCGGTCGCTGGACTCCTGCAGTCGAATACACTTTAGCCGACTACCTTTCGATGCGCTCGGGAGAGTTGATCTTCTTCTTTCGGAGACGACTCATATACGGGGTTGGCCGACTCCTTGGATTTCAGGTTGGAGATGAAGAAGTCGTCGCTTTCGAGAACTTTCCTGGATCGACGCTGTACGAGACCGATCCCCCGGAGGATCACACGCGCTATCTATGGACTGAGGATGGGGAAGAGTTGTTGAGATGGGTCGTCTTCTTTGAGCCATGCCCTTTCTTCTTTAGGTCAGGATTGGACATGGACGAGGTATTGCAGAGCGACGTCAAGCATGTCGCCCGCACCTTGCCAGCGTTCGGTGGTGTAAGCTTCGCCAAGATGGAAGACGACGAGGCCCAACTGATCCTCGACCTACTCCTGCGCCAAAACGAGCCGTACCTCAACGGAGCTGTTGAGGCTGAGGCCTGGGCCCATCCCGATGAGGCTGATGCTCAGCACAGGAGTGTGAGGGACCGAGGGGAAGAGTTGCAGGATCACTTGGTCAAGATTGATGAGCTCATTGACCTATATTCCGACACGGGAACGGGTGTACTACGGCATGAGCCACTCATTCAAGCCTGGTTGGCGCGTGGTCTTGCCAACCGTGACCCGCAAGTGACCTCAATACTGGGTGACTGGGACTACTTAGCTAACCAAGTGCCCGCGTCTCCCCAAAAGCCAGTAGAGTTTATGGACAGAATGGACCTCTTCGGGCTGATATATCGAAGGTTCCAACCGAGCATCACCGCAACCACGGTTCGATACAAGATAGTCGAGATTAAGAAAGACAGGGTCACGTCATCCGAAGACATCGAGCAGCTCATGAAGTATGTTGCTTGGGTGGCCCATACAAGGGCTGGGGGCGATTATGGTCCGGTCGAAGCGTATTTCGTCGCCCGAGGCTTCAGTGACGATGTAGTGGCTTACGTGAACACTAGAGCTGCAAGGGACTATATCATTCCGAGAAGGCCATACGGCCCCAGGAGATGGGACAGATTGATCCTCATCGAATACCGCTATACTGGCAGGAGACCCATACTCTCCCTCAACGTCATTCGCGAGCCAGGGGTGGTCTAGAGTAGCAGGGTTCTTCTCGCAAGCCAGAGAGAGACGTCAAACAGGTAGGCAGCCATGAGCATCACGCATAGATCCTTCTGGGTCGTCTTCCTTGGAATCGCCATCATCCGGACCATCACCTGGCTAGCCATCTTCGAGCACAACTATCATCCGAGGCTCTACAGGTACAGCGAGAGTGTGACGATCTGCAGCTGGGAGATAGCAAGCTGTACTTCAATCATTCTCCAGGAGCATTCAGCACCTGGCGGCATAGTGGGAGGAACCAGATGAGAGAACGGCTCCATAAGCTTACCGAACCCCTTGGCACAGATGAAGCATGGTTGCAGAGATACTTGGCCAATCATCCCGAACTGTTCCCGCTACGCGACCTGGAAGGGATTGACGCCACACCTCGGTTGATAGGGCGAGAACTGTTGGGGATAGACCTTCTACTGGCCGACGATCATGGTCTACTAACCATCGTGGAAACGAAGCTAGTGAAGAGCCAGGAGCTCAACCGCGAGGTTGTGGCACAGGTGCTTCACTACGGGGCTGTACTCAATAAGCTCGATGTGCCAGAGCTATGTAGCGCTATCGCGAGAACAAGGGACAGTGCGGACACCAGGGAAGTCCCAAGATTGCATGAGCTGGCTGAAGGTCTTGCAAGTTGTGGACTTCTCAAGATCACGGTCAATGAATCAGAGCGCTCTGCCGCCCAGAACATGTTGGCAAGGTACGTATTGACGGGCAACGTCGAGCACGTGGAGGACCCTTCAAGAGCAGAAAGCGCCTTCCTGAGCAAGTTGGATACTATGCTTGGCTACGGCAGTTTCAGACTGGCGATCGTCTCCTACGAGGCTCCCCGCGACCTGCTGGACCTGGTGAATTACGCTAACACGGTAATGCGCCAGGGACATCAGATAGTTGTTTGTGAACTCTCCGTGACTGATCTTGCAGATGGTACGTACTTCGCACCTCATCTTGTTGGCGCGCCAGGGTTGATGCATCCGGCGTACTATCGAGAGGAGAGGATTGCTGAGCGTCTCTACCAAGACTGGCAATGGGATGACTTCCGGGAAGCGCTGCCGGCCGACCTTAGGGAGGATGCGAGCCTTCTCATTGAGGCTTTGGAACAGAGGAGAGATAGGCTAGGCTACAGATTCGGAGGCGGCGGCACCACCGGAAGCTTGATCGTAGGGGCAAGAACCGAGGGGCCTGACAAAGATGCTAACAATGTGTTCACGATATGGACCGATGGAAGCGTAACATTCTACTACGGTTCCGCAGCTCCATTTCCCGATAGTCCCCGCTGGTCCATGCCGGAGCAGCAGCGCGAGCAACTTCATCGGATTATCCAAGCCCGACCATGGCTCGCCGACTGCCATCAGAAAATACTGGACGGCCTTAGGCAATCCAAACGTAAGAAGCGGGAGCCCAAGTTCAAGCTACGTTCCTGTGGTAAACCGGGAGAGCGCTGGAACGCCATATTGCAGTTTCTGGAAGAATACTCGCGAGTGGTCGGTGTGAAGGCCGAGCCGTCGTCGAACTGACCAGAAGGCGCCTCCCTCTGCCCTAATGCTATCACACCGCAATTCCATCACAAAACCTCATTTTGGGGGCCTTAGCTATCCACTTTCCCCATCATCATTGCCCAAGCCGCATCCAGACCCCGATTTTGGCCCATTTCTCAATATCAGATTATGTTAACGAGCGGTTTTAAGGGCCTAAAATCACCCTACCCCTATCTAGATATATAGACGGGAAAAATCACCGCTTAAAACGCGCTTAAAACGGTGGAATGGTGTGGCCAGTTTGTTTGTTGTGGGTTCCACTAAGGGTGGAGGGGTTGAAGAGCAGGGGTTAGGTGCCTCATGGCGCATCTCCGCCAGGTCGGCATCAGGCTGGCTTGGGCCACGTGCTCTTCTGCTGGCTTATGCTATGCCAAATGTTGTATTCCTTGAGTTTTCAGGTTGACATATCCTTATCCCACAGGTCATATAGGTATATTTGGGCATTGACTAACATGAGGCTTTATGGTAAAATTCGTTTAGGTTACGATGATTATGAATTGATCCAACCGAGGGGCAGATGGGCAGAGAGGAACGAAAGCAGCTTATTGCAGGCATAGAACAGGAAAGGCACAGCAAGTTGCTATGCTATGTGACCGGTGATCGCAAGAACCATGAAACAAAGATTGCGACGGATGTGTTCCCATTTCTCTATGAACACTTACTGGCGATCGGGAAGGTCGAATCAATAGATTTGTTTCTCTACACTACCGGTGGAGATAGTATAGCTGGTTGGGGGTTGGTCAATCTCTTAAGAGAATTCTGTAACAAGATGAGTGTTCTTGTTGCGGCGAGAGCACTCAGTTGTGGTACATTGATAGCTTTGGGCGCGAACGAGATTATCATGGGAAGAGTGGGGCAACTCAGCCCCTTGGACCCTTCAGTCTCCTCCCCCTATAACCCACCAGCCCCTGGACAGCAACAGATAGGACGGATTAACCTATTGCCAGTAAGTGTCGAAGACATGATGGGGTATCTGACCCTTGCGAAACAAGAGCTGGGTTTGAAAGGCGAGGAGGCCATTGCGACCGTTATGCGGACGCTCTCGGAGAACGTTCATCCGCTAGCGCTGGGAGCTGCCTACAGAGCTCGACAACAAGGAGGCTTGTTGGCAAGTCATTTACTGACGTATCATATGAGTGACGAACAGAAAGTCGACAAAATCGTCAGATATCTCACGAAGGACCTGCCTACGCACAATTACCTCATAGGTAGGACAGAAGCCAAGGAGATTGCTGGCCTCAATATCGTAGAAATTCCTGCAAGCTTGGAGAATACCATTTGGGAGCTATACCGAGAGTATGAGAATTGGCTTGAATTGCGAACACCGTATAACCCCGAGGCCGTACTTGGCCCGAATCCAACAGCTGTTCGCACGTTTGCTCGGGCTGCTTTGGAATCATTACATGACGACGAGCTCAAGACCCACGTATTTAGGACAGAAAAGGAACTCAGACGGGTTCAATCCACACAGCCTGGTATTCCCGTGCCTATTTCAGGTGTACAGGAGCGGGTCATAAACGAGGGTTGGATAGAGGAGTCTTCATAAGGGAGGAGCCAGTATGGGGGCGCTAACCACGGATGGTCTCGCTTCGGCGTACCAAATGGTATTTGTGACGGCATCTTCAGAGCTTCGAGGCAATTTGATTGACACGAGCGGTCAAATGTCAATCCCGATTCAAGTATCAGCTCCCGTAGTCTCAGTAGTTTCTGAAGGGAGCAAACTAGAAGAGCTCTCTGAACGAGAGATCATCTCAATAAGAATCCTTCCCGAGCACGACGCACTAGCCCTCCTTGTGCTATCAAGAGTCAGTCAGTTCCAGTCCCTTCCGGACGGCGTCTATGCATTACCAAGAGCCGACTTGCGGTTCCTCGCGGAGGCTGGGATTCCGTACGAGAAGGTTGGATGACGGTGCGTGCCTCTCTATCGGATTCATCTGCCTCTGACATACAACGACGGCCGCCCGGTGGAAGAAGGAAAATTCGATCTTACTCGTCGAGAGTTAATTGACCGGTTTGGCGGTTGTTATCTAACTCCACCAGGATATCCACTTCAGGGATGGTGGTATAGCGGAGAAGAAGTAGTCCGGGATGACATATGCATTTGCACCATTCTCACAAACCAAGATGAGAATGGTTTTTTTCGTCAGTACAAGGAGATACTACGGCGCCGTTTTCACCAACAAGTGATTTTTATCGAAAAGATACCCGCTGAGCGTCTCTAGGTTTCTTCTCCCCAAACAATGGTTCAAATACGCCGTCCCACCAAATAGTTTGCTTTGCCAAAAGAGGCTCTTGCGGGGAGCACACGGCGTCCCTTGGCAGCCCACGCAAACCATGCTATCCTAGATCTGCCCGTGGCAGACGTGGAAGATCCCGGCGCGGTGAAAAACCGCTGCCTTTTTCATATCGGGGCAGATGAGCCAGGAAAAGGCTCGATCAGGCAGAGATAGGGGGTACCCTGGTACACATTTCTGGCATAATTCAAGAGCCCCTTCCGGTGAGGGTGGAAGGGGCTTGCAAGGTATTCCATCTTGGTCTTGAGACTACTGATCTTCCTCGATGCGCTCTATGGAAAGGAGCTCAATGATTTTCTCGCCCAGTTTGAACCATACGCGCAAGCGCGGGGCACCTGGCCACGGGTCGGTCTTAGCAACCCATAGCTGAGTTCCGGGGAAGTTAAAATATTGCCTCGGGTTCTCGCCCAGCCCCCAATAGATACCCTCAAGGAGTTCATCCATCCGCCTAACATCTGGCTCGATTTCGTTCCTCTGGGCAGTAAATAGCTCGCTCTCCGAAATATCCCGCCCCTCAGACATCCCACCCATGCTCCTCTATCAGCTCTTTAGCGTGTTGGAGTTCGTATTCAGTGAGTGGTTCATCCGAGAGGAAAACGGCAGTATATGGAATCGTATCCCTGATTTTCTTGGCGATGCGCCACCCACGGTATCGGTGCGTCATCTTGGTGATTTCGGCGGCACTCTTGCCCCAAAACTGCTGAATAATAGCGTCCACCAACGCTATCTCCTCTGGTTTGAACGAGCTGAGATCGGCGTCTCGCAACGCAATGGGTCGTTCCTGCGGACGGGGCATGTCATAGTAAGGAATCGGGATGACCGCTAAATCTCCAGAAGCCTTCATTTTCTCGCGAACGGGTACGAGCGGTCTCGGAGCAGGCCCCTTCTCAAGTTTCATATATTCGACGCCAGTTATGGGTTCGCCAAACTCACCGTAGGCCAAGAAGTCAGCATGGAAGAGCAGCTTGTTCAGCTTGGTAGCGCCAAATGTGTCATCACTGGCACATTTCTGCGCGATGTATAGGATCAGCTCGGCAAGCTTCGTTTCGTCTGGACTGATCTCTTTCTTCCTCATGTCTCATCTCCCAATGTGATTATGTCCCTTACAACAATCCAATGCGACACGGCTTCTCTAATACTAACGAAAGGCCTCCTCTCACTCTAGCTTGAGTCAGAACAAATGTCCTTTAATATTATACCACATTCCTAAAGCGAAAATCTATCGAATTTCGTCTATATATTGGGCACGGGAATCTATACCTCCCTCTCAACCCCCCTTCCCATGTTTCTCCCATCACCTCAAACGACAGAGCTGGTCTCTCCAAACAACAGCGCAAACGCCCCCTGGCCACCACCTTCACCAGCCTCTTCTCCAAGACGTCCACGTAGACCACCTCTAGCACCAGCTAACGGATCTCTTTGCGTTGATTTCGAAGACATAGATTCGGGCTAGTTCATTTCCTTTTCCCAGCCCCTTTGTGTCCAGAGCACAATTCCGGCGCAAACCCCCGTTTTCATGGCTTTCCTAATGGGTTTAACCAGAATTGCTCTGCCTAACCCCATCCAGACCCCGATTTTGGCTCATTTCTGAATATAAGATTATGTTGACCAGCGGTTTTAAGGCCCCAAAATCACCCTAACCCTTATCTTGTATAGGAACCGGAAAAATCGGCGCTCAAATCGGGGTTAGAACGGTGGGATCGTGTGGCCAGTTTGTGATGCGTTCCAGAGAGAGGGGAGTTGATATGGAAATGGTTGGCAGAGCAACTTCCCTTCTCCGGAGAAGGGAATATTCCTGATCCCTATGGTTTCATTCATATCGCCTGCATGGATCCTGGGCTGATTTGAAGTGGTAGGCGCTTCCTCAAATGCGGTGGTGGGGAGGGGAGAGGGATAGCCGGGTACTATCCCCAGTACCGGGCTCCCGTCTATCTCTTTCTCCCTGGTCTCCGTGTTGAAAGATGCCCTGGGGATGCCGTGTGCGGACCAGACCCACAGGCCGATGTGATCGTGGCGGTGCTTTGATCTTACTGGGCGGGTTCGGATGGGTGATGAGACTGTCGAAAAACGAAGGGGTTGAGCATTTCTGGCCCCTAACGAAAGCGATCCCCCCTCTTCCAAGACTCTTTCTACCCTTCTTTTCTACGCTTTATCTTTCTCTTCCTTTCTCTTTCCCCT
>DAOULQ010000082.1:0-2267 GCA_034419095.1 Anaerolineae bacterium
GACCCTGCTGCAAGTGTTTGGCTGACGCAAGATCTGTATCGAGGGCGGATTGCCGATTCGGTGAGTTTACACCGGTACGGATACGTGAGTGACAACCCAATCAATCTTACGGACTGGAATGGTTTCAAGATCGAGTTTGACGCTAACGGTTATCTTATACTCAATGAGGATATTCCGATTAAGGGGCAGGATTTGCCTTTCCTGAATGACTGCACGGTTGGCAATACTGGAATGTTATCTGCAAGTTGTCAAGCTAGGAACAAGGGCAATGAGCTTTATCTAGCGGGAACGCAGCACAATGCTCTGCAAAAGTCCCTAACTGGTGGAACGTTCTACGGCTATATTGATCCATGGGGGAATTTAAGAACTGGCCCTAAGCCCAAAGGGTGTTGTGTGCCCATAGTCTCCTCTTTAATACCTAAGAATTGTGCTCTCTTTAGCTGTGAGACCTGGGAGTGGTTTGGTGCCCTATCTAAACGGCATGATTGGGGTATAAAAGCGTTTGCTAACGCGATCGGATGGATACCTATTGCTGGTGGGATATGGAAGGACAACATACTTTACGCAACCGGGAAGATAGAGACCAGAGAGGAATTCCTTACTCAGCAGGCATTCAACATCCCGTTAGCCCTCCTCGACATCCCAGGAGGTAAAATTGCATCCGGTCTTGGATCCATTGCGAAGAAAGTCGGATTGTCCACAACCGCCGTCAAGGCAATCGGGCAAGGAGGGCTGAACGTTGGCCGAGAGATTATCTCAGAAGTTATCCTTGATGTACAGGGGCCCATTAGGGATTCCGAGTCTCTTAGAACAAGGATCGCCAACGAGCTTTCCAAGTCTCTATTCGGTTATGTGTTTGATAAGTTCGGTGGGGATATTTTCCCAAGACCGGGCGGCCCGACACCTAAACTCTTTGGAGGAGATTGGTCTGGACCTGTAGGAAAATCTCTCACTAGGCAGCTCGAGTTTGGTATTTTAGGAAATGCCGCAGGCAGTTTCTTTACCGGTGAATTTCCGCCTGATGATCAAGATTGAAAACAAGCAGCCAGCGTATGAAATCAGAAGTGGGGAACCTTCACGGATCGTCCAAAAAAGCGTTCTCCCTATCTTGCATGGCGAAGCCTCCGTTGGTTGAGGACGGAGGCTTCATAACTTTCAACTGGTACACTTCTGCGGGCCAAATCCGCCCAACCTTTGAGAGGGAATTGGCTGTTAGGGGCTTCGTTATATTTACGTTCTGAACAGCCGCGAAGATGATGCACCTCTTCCTGTGCGGCACGCCCCTGACCCTTTCCCACGAGCCGCGCTGCAAAGGAGGCCACAGCCGCACCCGCAAGCCCCCCCACCGACCAGCGTCTCCTCCTCGCCGCAGACTTTGGTGTGCTGCTTTCTGCCAGTCAGACAGGGGTGGGACTGGGGTAGTGCTAGCCATAAAGCCCTTCTCCTCAGTAATGTGTCACCGGGGAAATTCCGAGTGCCTGCGAGCGGTTTTCATCGCTCCTCTTCCTCATCCGGCACGTAAACCAACAGGTCTCCCACTTGGCAGTTGAAGTATTCGCAGAGCTTGGTCAGAGTGTTCTCGAAAAACCTGGTCGTGTCACTGTTAGCCAGGCTGGAGAGAGCCGATGTTGAAATGCCAGTAGCTTTTTGGATATCCTCGTAAGAGATCTTTCGGTGCTCTGCCACCTCTTTCTCGGCGATCAGCACTTTCAAACGGCTTCTTATCTTCCCCATGTGCTTCTCCTTTCGCAGTCCCATCGTAACTATTATAGCATAGGTTATGGATTTTGACAAGGATGAAAAGGATTTTGAGGTCAAATTTTTAAGGTTCAAGGGCTTGACAAAAAGCATTTTTTGGTGTATAATATCTATAACGAGGCTAATAGAGTTGGCCTCAAGAGAAAGGGAAGCAGTGTTATCAGCACCACCAAGGTAACACAGAAAGGAGGGAGTAGAAGAACCCAAATTCCGAGGAGCGAAGGCCCTAGAAATAGGGCGGCCGGCGCTAGTTGGTGACACAACTAACACCGGCCTGAGTCAAGCGATGCACCCAAAGGACAGATCGCCTGACCTGAGTAAGATTATATCACAATTACTCACGTACATCAAGCATCAAGCGCCTGGGTTGCATCGCCAAACCAAAAGGGCGCTTTTCGTTTTTGCGCCCCCATCATCAAGAAAAGGAGCGATGCAAAATGTTCGGCACAATGACCAGAGAAGACGTAGGCTTTCTGATCGGAGACCTGGTGCTCTGTAACGCCGAAGAC
>DAOULQ010000083.1:0-2460 GCA_034419095.1 Anaerolineae bacterium
GATCTTTGCGCCGTTTAGGCAGTTCCAACCGCTCCATAATGAATTCTCCAAGCCCAGCCTCCTCCAAGAGGAGAGGGACTTCGTAGATAACCGGGACGGTGATGAGGGGGATGACAGCCCGGACCTCCACGTCGCAGAAGAGGGCGATCTTCTCCTTTAGTTTATCATCCACCGCGTAGTCTGAACGACAGACGATGACATCGGGCTGGATACCGATGCTTCGGAGTTCCTTTACGCTGTGTTGGGTAGGCTTAGTTTTGAGTTCGCCGGTGGCGGAGATATAGGGAAGGAGGGTAAGATGGATGTAGAGAACGTTCTCCCGACCCATATCTTTGCGCATCTGACGGAGCGCCTCCAGGAAGGGGAGCCCCTCGATGTCGCCCACGGTGCCACCCACCTCGGTGATCACCACCTCCGCACCCGTCTCCTGGGCCACCCTTATGATGCTCGCCTTTATCTCATCGGTGATATGGGGTATCACCTGGATGGTTCCTCCCAGATAGTCCCCTCTCCTCTCCTTAGCGATGACCGCTTGGTAGATCTGACCGGTGGTCACATTAGAAGAGCAGGTGAGGTTCTCGTCGATGAACCGCTCATAATGGCCCAGGTCCAAGTCCGTCTCTGCCCCATCCTCTAAGACGTAGACCTCTCCATGCTGGTAGGGAGACATGGTCCCCGGATCGACATTGATATAAGGATCCAGTTTCTGGATGGAGATGGTGATACCGCGGCTCTTTAGGAGACGGCCGATGGAAGCCGCGGCGACCCCCTTGCCTACCGAAGAGACTACACCCCCGGTGCAGAAAATGAACTTAGCCATATCTACCTATGGAGAGAGCACGAAACCTCGTTTCGTGCTCTCAAGACCCTTACATATACGCTCTATAACTCGCTTCTGACACCTGTACACTCTTTTGATGCCCCAACTATAAGAATCATATCACAACTTGGTTTCCTTGTCAACGAGGGAAGGGGTGATATTTAACATCTAAACTGTCCTAGCTTTTTTGCATCTGAATTGTCCACTATTCTACCTCCCAGGTTGCCGTCCATCAAGGATCCCTAGGGAAGGTTCCCATCGTCACTCCTGCGTATAGGTTTGAGGGGCACATTCAACTCTACCACAGTTATCACATTTTTAATGAGACTGAGCGGAGACGTTGCACGGTTGGGGGGAGTGGAATATACTGATATTAAGAGGGGCTGATTTGGAGAAAAGCAGCGGTTCTCAGTATGAAGTTATCGTAGTAGGAGCCGGCCACGCGGGGTGCGAAGCCGCCTTGGCGGCGGCACGGATGGAGCGTCGTACGCTCCTTCTCACGACCAACCTGGATCTCTTGGCCCAGATGCCTTGTAACCCCAGTATAGGAGGGCCAGCCAAGGGGCACCTGGTGCGGGAGATAGCGGCCCTAGGTGGAGAGATGGCCCGGAATATCGATCGTACCCTCATCCAGATAAGGTTGCTCAATATCAGCAAGGGGCCAGCGGTCCAGGCTCTTAGGGCCCAAGCCGACAAGAGGCTCTACTCCCTAACCATGAAGCACACCCTGGAGAGCACCCCACACCTCGATTTGAAACAGGCCACTGTAGAGCGGATCCTGGTAAAGGGAGAGAAGGCGATAGGGGTGGAGACGAGCATCGGCTGGCGGTATTTTGGCCAGGCGGTAGTCCTAGCCACGGGCACCTTCCTCAACGGAAGGCTGCTCACCGGTTTTGAGACTTGGCCCGGTGGAAGGGCTGGGGAGAGCCCAGCGGTTGGTCTCTCCAACTCCCTCGCCGAGTTGGGCTTCGCCTTGGAACGGCTCAAAACCGACACCCCGCCCCGCATCGACGCTCGGACCATCGACTTCTCCAAGACGGAGGTACAGATGGGGAGCGAGACCCCGCTTTACTTCACTTTCTCCTACCCTGAGGCCGGGATCCTCCCCCCGAAGCCTTTAATTCATGGGGAGCCGAACCCCATCTACCCGCGGCCCAAAGATAGCCATTGGCGGCCGCAACTTCCTTGTTACCTCGTCCATACCAATGAGAAAACCCACGAGATCATAAGGTCAAACCTGGACCGCTCTCCCATCTATACCGGTCTCATCGAGGGGATCGGCCCTCGTTACTGCCCCAGCATCGAAGACAAGGTGGTTCGCTTCGCCCACAAAGAGTCGCACCAACTCTTCTTGGAGCCAGAGGGTTGGCATACGACGGAGGTGTATGTCCAAGGAGGGTACACCAGCCTTCCCCAAGATGTGCAACTGGCTATGCTAAAGAGCATCCCCGCCTTAAGGGAGGTGGAGATAACCCGGGTGGGGTACGCCGTGGAGTATGACTACGTGCCTCCCAGCCAGATAAGGGCTACCTTGGAGACAAAAACGATAGAGGGGCTTTTCCTGGCCGGGCAGATCAACGGCACCTCCGGCTACGAGGAGGCGGCGGCCCAGGGGATCGTAGCCGGTATCAACGCTGCAC
>DAOULQ010000084.1:0-3385 GCA_034419095.1 Anaerolineae bacterium
GTGGCCACCAACCGCTTAGGGCTGACAACTAGGGTGTTCTTGGTATCGAGCCCCACATGGTCTCCCACCACCACATTACCCTCGTCATCAGCGGGGAGGAGTTCAATGAGGCTAGCCCAACTCCCCACATCGCTCCAGCCGAAACTGCTAGGGAGAACCGCTACCTTGACCGCCTTCTCCATGATGCCATAATCTATCGTCTCTGGTTCCACCGACTCCCAGACGCTCTCCAGAACCCGAGACTCTTCAGCCCTCCCCAGAGCCTCTTTTATCTCCAACAACTGAGCATACAGTTTGGGCATGAGCCGCTCTATCTCGGCCATAATGGTATCCACCCTCCAGATGAAGATACCAGAATTCCAGAAGTAATCGCCAGATCGCAAGAAAGCCTCGGCTGTGCCCCGGGCTGGCTTCTCGGTGAACCTTTTCACCTTGTAGACCTCGTGACCGGAGATGGACTCCAGATACTCATCGGTCTGGATATAGCCGTACCCGGTCTCCGGGCCGCGAGGCCGAATGCCCAAGGTGACCAGATAACCCCCCTCCGCCACTTTGGCCGCGGCCTGAAGGACACGGCGAAATTTATCCTCTTGAGTGATGACGTGATCGGCGGGGAGACAGATCATCACCTCTTTGGGGTGGGAGCGGACCAGATGGATGGCGGCCAGCCCCACGGCTGGCGCCGAACCCCGGCCTGCTGGCTCGGCGATGACGTTTCTCTCTGGCAGATCGGGGAGTTGCTCCCGAACCAGGGGGAGATAAGAGCCACCGGTGACTACCAGGACGTTCTGAGGGGGGACGAGAGGCAAGATGCGATCAGAGGTGGCCTGCAACATCGTCCTCCCCGAGACCAAGTCCAAGAGTTGTTTGGGGCTACCCTTTCGACTACGAGGCCAGAGACGGGTCCCCACCCCTCCAGCCAGTATCACGGCATACATATTTAATCCACAAGATACCTAACTTTTGCTTCTCGGGCCAAGACGTAGTTCATCCCCCCCACCTGGCGCACTAACCCCTTCAGTTCCATCAAGGCTAGAGTGCTGGTCACCTGGGCGATGGGCAAGCCGCTCTTGCGACCGATTTCGTCCACGTGCACCGGCTCCTGGGAGACGAGGCCCAGGATCATAGATTCGGTCTCATTCTCAGGGAGGATCTCTTGCACCTCTCGATGCTCTTCGATCATGGTTAAATTCAGCTCCTCCATTATATCTTCCACCGAGAAGATCAGTTTCGCTCCCCCTTCTTGGATGAGACTGTTCGTGCCCCGGCTTTTTCTGGCCACGATATTCCCCGGCACAGCGAAAAGTTCCCGCCCCTGCTCCAGGGTGTAGTCAGCGGTGATGAGGGCCCCGCTCCTCTCGCCAGCCTCCACGATCACCGTGCCCAAGGCTAGACCGCTTATGATCCGGTTACGAGGCGGGAAATTCCCCCCTTCAGGAGGAGTGCCTAGAGGGTACTCGGTGACCAAGGCTCCCTTTTCTATGATAGCCCGGGCCAGTTTAGTATGTTCGGCGGGGTAGATGATGTCTATGCCGGACCCCAGAACGGCTATGGTGCGCCCCCCTGCCTCCAAGGCAGCGCGGTGGCCCAAGGAATCGATCCCTCGCGCCAGACCGCTTATCACCGTAATCCCGTTCCGGGCCAGATCTCCGGCTATTTGATCCACAACCTGTTTACCGTAGTGGCTGGGGTTCCGAGTCCCCACTACCGCCACTGCCCACTCATCTCGGGGAATGATCCCCCCCTTCACGTAGAGAAGAGGTGGCGGGTTGTGGATATGGCGCAGCCGCGGGGGGTAGTTCTCATCTTCCCAGGTGATGGCCTGGGCTCCAGCCTGGGCTACCTTGGCCTCCTCCTCGTCGAGGGAGATCGTCTTGCGAGTAGAGATAAGACTCTCCAAAGAACGTCTATCTAGCCCCGCTTCTCTCCACTCTCGGGGGTCGGCCTGCCAAGCGCTCTTGAGGTCGCCGAAGTGCTCCAAAAGCGCCCGCAAACGTGCTGGCCCGATGCCCGGGACCAAATTGAAGCCGATCCAGTACTGCAGATCCGTCACCCTACCGCCTACAAACGTCCTCTACACACCTCAGCATACCATTACGGCTCGCCCCTTGTCAAGACGAATTAGAACATCCCTTCCAGGGGTTCAACGATGAGCCTTCCCCCCTCCAGATCGACCTCTTTCACCACATCCTCTATGGCGGGAACGAGTATCTCGCCTCGCTCTCCCTCCACTACATAGACCTCATTGGCCCCGGTGAAAAGGACCTCCGCGACCCTTCCCAGATGCTCCCCCTCCCTCGTCCAGACCTCCAAACCCACTATCTGGTAGATATAGTACTCATCCTCCGAGAGGGGGACCGCTTCCTCCAGGGGGATCTGCACCAATTCTCCTCGAAATTTTTCCGCGCTATTGCGATCGGCGCACCCCCCCAACCTGAGGATGACCCACCTCCCATGTCGCCTATACCCCTCCAACATCCAGGGTTCATCGCCCAAGCAAACCCTCTCCAGGTCCCGAAAACGGTCCGGGAAGTCAGTGAGGATCGCCACCTTCAATTCGCCCCTCGTGCCCCAAGGAGCCACCACCTTGCCCACCACTAGATAACGAGGTGCCCTACGAGCCGGGCGCTCCCCCGACCTCCCAGGGCGCGAGGAGGGGTGACCCCTCTCCATCTCCCTGACCGCTTTGCTGGTCATCTTTATACGATCTCCAGGATGGCCTGTTTCCCTTGCCGAATAGCCGCCACTCGAAGGAGGGTACGCATGGCGTTAGCCACTCGTCCCCCCTTCCCTATCACCCGTCCCATATCCTCCTGGGCCACCCTCACCTCGAAAATAACGGAGCGGGTGCCATCTATCTCTCTCACCTCTACCTGGTCCGGGTTTTCGACCAGGGACTTGACCATATATTCCACGAACTCCTTCATAGGCCTCTCCTCATAGATCCTCCAGGGCCTTCTTTATCTCCTTCAACGATTTGGGCCCTAAGCCGGAGATCTTGGACAGTTCACCTTTCTCCAGCCCCCCTTTCAATTCGCTCACCTTGGTTATCCCCGCCGAGATCAGGATATTCGTCACCCGGGTCGGCAAGTCGAGTTCATCTACGCCCAGATCTTTTGGCACTTCTGCCTTGGCCACCTCAGGCATAGGCGCCTCAGCGACTACAACCTCCCCCACCCGAGCCCATTTCCCTGAGATGCCCACTTTGGTTAGAAGCCTAGCCACAGCCTCGGTGGGCTGAGCGCCCCGCTCCAGCCAGTATATGGCCCGCACCTCATCTATGCGTACCGTGGGTGGCTCGGTACGAGGGTTATAGTAGCCGATGGTCTCGATGAACCTCCCATCCCGAGGCGCCCGAGAATCGGCCACCACCACCCGGTAATGG
>DAOULQ010000085.1:0-5078 GCA_034419095.1 Anaerolineae bacterium
AAGGAATCGCTGGTATTATCCTTGAACCTCTCTTTGCCCATCGCTCTCCCTCCGGTAGGGTTGCTTAGCCTTAGTCTACTGACCAAAGGAGAAAAAGGCAAATTAGAGGGACTTTTTCGACACTCTCGGGTGATAGGCCTTGACAATTAGCAATCTTGGGGTATAATCATACTAGGAGGTGCAGATGACGGATCTAGCGATTCTTACGGACAAAAAACCTTTGGTGTTCGGTAAGAAGCGAAGGTAAGTAGAACCGATTTCACTGCACCCATGCGGGCGCAGCAGAATCTGCTGCGTCCTTTTTTTTACCCTAAATTTCGGGGCACAATCGACCCGAGCGGTTGATCTTAGGGAGGAAAGGCCAGCCGCCAAGGCTGAACGGCGCGAAGAAGCCGTGAAAGCATATCGTTGATTCAGACACCTGGAGGAGGCAGGGTGGCGGAAGATTTCCCCCCCGACCTAATTGGAAAACCGATGGTACTTGGCAAGAATGGGAAGTGGCCCTTCAAGCACGCCGCTATTGCTTGGTTCATCCTCGATGACCCTCCGGAAGGCATGGGCCCCTACGAGTTGGCAACTTACATCTACTACCGGCGCCATGCTAATTTTCGGACTGGAGCGTGCTTTGTGGCCATCGACACGATAGCGAAGAAACTTGGCTGCAGTTGGGCCCGAATACGCGATGCCCGGGATTGGTTGGAAACGCGGGGCTTGATTCGCGTCGTCAAAACCCGGGGAGGACAGCCCGACTTCGTGATCACACTGTATCCTCCATCCTTTGGAGACTATGACCTACGGTGAGAGTGGACTCGCACCTATCGCCAGACGACTCTCACCACGGGTGATAGTGACTCAAACCCACGGTGATACTAAATATAAGAGAAAGTGTAAATAGACTATAAGAACCCATCTCACGATGGGATTCGATATTCACTAAACTATCTCTTATGGATGATGTAATGTGAAGTATGTGATGAAAGGAAGAAAGAAGATGCAATCACCAAAACGAAAGCCGCGCTCTGAGAAAACAAAGAGGAGGATGAGAGAAGGCAGGCTGATGACCAAGAAGTTGGAACTTGTTCCCGAGGTCCGCATTGACTATGGATCCTCCCCAGTCTACGCCACACAGATCCGAATTGCTTTCACAAGGTACAAAGGCACCAGGTACATTGATCTGCGCGAGTGGCGTCCCATGAAGGATGGAAAGTTTACTGACCCCCTTACAGGCGAGCGGGCTCCGACCCGCCGGGGGGTAACCATAAGGCCGCTTTCTGTCCTAGGATCGCTGATCAAGGCACTCAAAGAGATCCACAAGGTCGAGGAACGGTGGATCGAGAAGGGGTGGCGCACCCGTACCAAGGATCCAGAACTAATTAGGATCGCTCTTGAGCGACACGGAGATCTTGAGTTTGTGGATGTCCGCACCTGGGCTATTGAGGATTGGACATATCAACCTACCCAGAGGGGGCTCACTATCACGTTGGATCTTCTCCCCGAAGTCATCAAGGGGTTACAGAACTTCGCTCGCCCGATGACGCAGGTGAACCCCAAGTACCTCAGACCGCGCTTCGTCGCTCCGCCGGAGCCTTCATCGCTCTTCGACTCCGTTTACGGTGAGCCCCACCTTGGGACTGATACGAATGAAAGTGGAGACTGAGGCGAAACGCTCTCACTTCAAGGTCCTTGCAAGACGATGATATCCCGTGCAACGTTCTCTGCCTTCACACCCAATCACGGGAGACAGGCAACCGTACGCCTACCCCGGCACGAGATCTTAGCGCTACGAGGCTCGCAATGCGCTTGTGTCGAAGCGAGAAAGGTTGCACGAATCGGAGAGAACACATTACGCAGACGGTGGTCTAATGGGAGGTGATGGTAGAGTCCTGACGCCACAGCGGCCGGATGATGATTGGGAAGCGGAAGAGGGTTGATGGATACGACAGATCGTTCAGGCGGACTGGTTGTCGTTGAGGTTACATGGGAACAGAAGCCGGGCAACCGCTGGTTGCTACGTCAGGTTTTTGAACTCCTACTTCGCGATCCCGATTTGACTGATGGGGACGGGGCCCTTACAATGGAACCCCAGGCCATTCCAGACGAGGAAGGAGGCGAGCGATGAAGCGGGCTGCCATATATACGCGCGTCAGCAGTGAAGAGCAAGCATCTGAGGGCAAGGTGAGCATTGCCGAGCAACTTAGCGACCTCGAAGAACTCTGCAAAACCAAGGGGTACGAGATAGTTGACCGCTACATTGAGCACAAAAGATACCGTTCCAAAGGACGGCTCGTCGAGCCTTCAGGAACCCGCAAGGATAGGCCAGAATACCAACGATTGCTCAAAGACACACGGGAAGGCAAGATCGATGTGATTCTCGCGTGGAAAGAGGATAGACTGTATCGGGGCGTATTCGCGGTCATTCCATTCGGTGAGACACTTGAGGAGGTGGAAAATTCCGTCGAGGTCGAGTTTATGCACGGCGTCTTCGACCGCTCTATGCTCTACTTGAAGGCTGCCATAGGAAAGATCGAGGTAGACAATCTCAAACTCAGGATCACGATGGGGAAGCGCGGCAAGGCCAAGAGGGGTAAATGGCCCGGCGGCAGGATACCCTATGGCTATGATTTAAGAGATAGTGAATTGGTCATCAACGAGGAACAAGCCAAGATAGTTCGACTCATTTTCGACGAATACATTGACGGCAAGAGCCCTAGACAGATCGCTGCCCAACTCAACGCAAGGGGAATCCCGACGCCAAAGAACTCCAGACTGGGCTGGGCTAGATATACGGTCTACAGGTTCCTCCGGCGCCGGGTCTACGTAGGACGGTATGTCTTTGACGGTATAGCGATACTCTGCCCTTCTATCGTCACAAAGGAAACCTGGGAATTGGCGCAGGCAATTAAGGAGAAGAACAAGATTCACTCCCCCCGCAACACCCAGGCCATCTATCTGCTGCAAGGCCTTCTCTATTGCGAGGAATGTGGATGGCGAATGGTGCTGTGCACCGGCTATCGCAAGAATGACAAAGGGGAGCGCGTGATCGCCAGTCGAAGGTATCGTTGCAACACATCTCAGGAGTTCCCCGGCTCTTTCCCTAGTTGCGACAAACTTCGCTACGTCAATGCCGACAAACTAGAGCGGGTGGTCTGGCAAGCCATCGATACTAAACTAAGAGAACCCGAACTCGTCAGGGAAGGCGTGGGAACGAAACTGGCAGAACTTGAAGAAGCGAGGAATGAGGCCAAGGCTAGGGCCTCGGTCCTAGAGCACCTTCTTGCAGAGTTGGAGAAGGAGCGCCGGGCCGTTATACGATGGGCCAGGGAAGGCAGAATCACTGAGAGAGATATGGCTGTCCAGTTATCGGAGATAGAAGAGAAGGGCAGGGCCATCCAGGAGGACCTACAACGAGCCAGGGAGATCCAAGCCCTGAGTAGCGAAGAGTTCAATGCCCAGGATTTGGCTTTCCGCTTCTACGAGAGGATTCGCCACCGTCTGGACTATCTATCGTCCGATCCATTGACGGAGAACAAACTTCGGGATCGGCGCGAACTAGCCAAGATTCTTCTTCACAAGGTTTGGATCAACAAGGATCGGGAGATCAGAATAGACGGTCATATACCGAAGGTGCGAGAAGAGCCAAGTTTTGAGTTCGCTTCACTAAAATAGGCGTTCATCCCCCCAGATAAGGGGATGGGCTCAGGAGGAGAGGAAAGAGCAGGGGGAAACCCCGTGACGGTTCCAGGGTTAGGCGCGCCGACCAGGAAATCGTTGTTCATGTCGTCGCCGTCTACCCCCCCTACCCTCTGGAAGGAGAGGGGCTCCGGGGCTGAAACGATGCCTTGCACCCCTACGGCGGTGGAATTCCCAGCCTTGTAGGCCACAGAATCGACCAACTGGTAATCCAGCCCCAGAAGGAGCACCTCATCTCCTTCGTTATTTAACCCCCAACTCCCCCTGGCCCATGAACTATCCCCTATCATATCCGCTACCCCACCAGATGATGCCCTAAACTCCAGATCAGGATAAAATCCAAACCGCTCATAAAACCCCCCACCTTCCTTAGCAATCACTAATGTCCCCCCCGCTGCTATGCTTGCCCCCTCCGGAAACCGGTACATCCCCTCCCCTCCACCACGACTCTCCTCATCTCCCACCCTATAGAAACCCAGATCGACAACCTCCCCAGAAGGGTTGAAGATCTCCACAAACTCATCCCCTTCCCCTTGAGAAACCACACCATCGTATAAGACCTCGCTTATGAGGAGAGGGGCCAAGATAGGAATGGGAGTGGGAGTGAAGGTGGGGGTGGGAATAGCAGTTGGAGTGAAAGTGGGGGTAGAGGTGGGAGTGAAGGTAGGGGTGGGAGTAAAAGTGGGGGTAGAGGTGGGAGTGAAAGTGGGAGTGGGAGTGAAGGTAGGAGTAGATGTGGGTGTGGGCGAAGCCAAGAGGGTAAAGGTAAACTCATCGAAGAAGACAGGGGTCTCAGGGTTGGGAGAGGTGATGATAGCGATAGCCTTTATTCGGGCCTTAACAGCGTTATTTGGTGCCTGCACACCATCGCCATTGCACTCCCTGGGAATGCAAAGGCGATGATAAGCATCTTCATCGTCTGTTAGGAGATGAGAGTCAACCTCGCCGACTATCTGTAAAGCAGCTTCCCGCCACTCGATACGCAAGTAGACGGACTGGAACTCCGGACTGTCCTTATAGGCCCAGCCGGTCAGGGTATAGAAAGCGCCCCCCATAATATCAACATCCTGAGAGATGTAGATCTGGCCCGTGACTCCGTCGCTGCGATTCAACGAAACGGCCCAAGTTCCACTGTGTACGCACTCCGCGGTGTCCGTGACAACGAAGGTAGCAGCGGAGGGGCTAGACAGCCAAGGGGAGGTGCCCTCCTCGAAGCCTGGATTCTGGAGGAGGTTTGAACCGTCAGAAGCCCACCCCGAAGAAGGTGAAAGGAGGATGGCTAGGAAAAGAAGGACAAACCACGTGAGAAGGAGAGAACCGAGCCCTCGCCTCATCTCCATCTCGCCCCCAATCAGCGATGCAATTAACTCCGATACTTTGTATCCCAG
>DAOULQ010000086.1:0-3292 GCA_034419095.1 Anaerolineae bacterium
CCCTCCTAATAACGCCCAAGGTATCTGAGGTCGAATACTGGCCAGTTACTGGCGTCCTTGTGTACCGCCCTGGGCTACTGGCCAGCGGGACCAGTAGCGGGAGATCTGTTTCCTATACTAACGAGGCGGGCACATGGACCTGGAGCGCTGAGGGTAACTATGTTTGGCACTCGGCAGCTACTACCCCCGACTACGGTGTTTATTTTGTGAAGAGAGTGGAACAACCTGTAGCAGACCAAGTGACATCAACGTCTCCAGGAACGGTACCCGATTCGACATCGGAGACGAGCCAAGCTATTAGCTGGCAGTTTGTTATAGGAGTTGTTGCTGGAATAGTAATCGCAGGTTCAATCGTATATTCCTTTGTTAGAAGACGCTTGAGGAAGAAGGGATAGAAAGTAGACGCAACCTCGTGATTGAAGGGAGCAGTAACATAGGGGTATGGTGGCGGCGGGGGTGATGGGTTACACTAGCCAGTGAACCGTGCTGTATAAATAGACAGACCTTTCGTCTAGTATTCAGTCTGGCAACCTAGCCCTACAAGTTTTAAGGTAAGGCGCGAGGGCTGAGTTGCTCTTCTGGCGGGGGTTGTAGCTCAAGCCGACCCTAAACTATCGGTGCTGTAACCCCTTCACTTATCCTCCAGGGCCGTCACCCCGGGCAGGCTCTTGCCCTCCAAGAACTCCAGGCTGGCCCCCCCGCCGGTTGAGATGTGGCTCATCTTATCAGCCAGGCCGGCTTGCCTCACCGCCGCTGCCGTGTCGCCGCCCCCGATGATAGTCATGGCCTCTATCTGAGCCAACTTCTGGGCTATAGCCACCGTGCCCTGGGCGAAGCGGGGAAACTCGAAGACGCCCATGGGGCCGTTCCAGATCACTGTCTTGGCCGAGGCCAGCCTCTCCCCAAAGATCTCGACGGTCCTGGGACCGATATCCAGAATACGCCAGCCGGCAGGCACCCTGTCCACACCCACCCTTTTAGCCCGCGCCTGGGCCTCGAAGGCATCGGCTACCACTACATCGATAGGCAACAGCAGCCTCTTGCCCGCCCTGGCCACTATCTCCCGGGCCAAAGGAAGACTCTCCGCCTCCACCAACGACTCCCCCACTTCGTATCCCTGAGCCTTGAGGAAGGTATTGGCCATCCCCCCGCCGATGAGCAGTGCATCCACCTTGCTCAGCAGGTTCTCGACAACGCCGATTTTATCGGAGATCTTGGCCCCACCCAGGATGGCCAAGAAGGGGCGTTCTGGCCTCTCCAGGGCCGCCCCCAAGAAGTTCAGTTCCTTCTCCATCAGGAAACCGGCCACGGCTGGCAGGTAAGCCGGCACGCCAGATACCGAGGCATGGGCCCGATGAGCCGCACCGAAAGCATCGTTCACGTAGAGTTCGGCTAAAGCAGCCAACTTAGCAGCAAAAGTCGGATCGTTCTCCCTCTCCTCCTTGTGGAAACGGAGGTTCTCCAGAAGAAGCACCTGGCCGGGGTTCAGTTTGGCCGCGGCCGCTTCCACGTCGGGGCCGATGCAGTCGTCCACCTTGACCACTTCCTGACCCAAAATTACGGAAAGACGCCAGGCTACAGGGTCCATCCGCAGATCTTCCCTCACCTCGCCCTTGGGCCGGCCCAAGTGAGAGATCAGAATGACCGCCGCCCCCTGGTTTAAGAGATACCGGATGGTAGGGAGAGCAGCCCGAATGCGTGTATCATCGGCTACCTTCCCCTCGGCTAAGGGCACGTTGAAATCCACCCGCACCAAGACCCGCTTACCCTCGACACCAACATCCTTGACCGTCCTCTTATCCATATCCTCTCTTCCTCTACCGGGAAACTGGCCTAACCCACACTAGATGAGGTTCACGATCAGGTGTCCCCTCTGTGCGCCGGTTGATTAGTAGAAAACCTGGGCCAGATCATACAATCTGAGATCGACCTCCTTCACACGTCCAGTCACCTCGGCTAGGGGTAGAGCCACGATTTCGTTGCCTTGTAGAGCCACCATGCAGCCGAACTGTCCCTCCTTGATCAGATCGATCGCCTTCACCCCGAAGCGAGTAGCCAACACCCGGTCGAAGACCGTGGGTGAGCCACCTCGTTGTATGTGGCCTAGGACCACGGCTCGACTCTCGAAGGTGGTCCTCTCTTCTATCCTTTGGGCCAGACTCTTGCCTATGTTCCGGCGGTCTAAGCGCACATGGCCGAACTCGTCGGTCTCGCCCAACTTCTCTTCCTCCTTCACCTCGTAGATCTCGGCGCCCTCGGAGACCACGATAATGCTGAAGCTCTTGCCTTGCTCTTCCCACCGCCGTTTGACGTGTTGGCAGATGAGGTCAAGACTGCAAGGCCGCTCCGGTACGAGGATGAAGTCTGCTCCGCCGGCTAGGCCGCCAACCGTGGCCACCCATCCGGCGCTTCGTCCCATCACCTCTACCACCATCACTCGATGATGGGCACTGGCCGTCGTATGGAGCCGGTCGCAAGCCTCGGCCACCACCGTTACCGCCGTGTTGAAGCCGATACAATAGTCTGTCCCAGGCACATCGTTGTCCATCGTTTTAGGGATGCCCACTATCTTGACCCCATTATCCCGTAAGGCTTGGGCCACTCCCAGGGTGTCATCGCCCCCGATGACCACCAAGGCATCAAGGCCCCTCTCTTGCACATGGGCTATACAAGCCGCTAGATCGGCTGGCGACTTGCAGGGGTTGGTGCGGGAGGTGCCCAAGATGGTTCCGCCCACGTGCAATATCCCAGAGACGCTGCGCAGTGTTAGGGGCTCCAGATCCCCCTCCACCAAGCCAGCCCATCCGTTTTTGATGGCGAATACCTGGTAGCCGTATTGAAAAGCCCGCCTAGCCACGGCCCGGATAGCCGCGTTTAAGCCTGGGACATCACCACCACCAGTGAGAACTCCGATTCGCATCCTACTACCTCCTATAGGTATAACTAACTACTCTAGACCGGCCATTGACTCTGACAAAGCGCAACCGTAAGCAACCTTGAGAAAAAGGGGACTTCTCGCCCCCTTGCGATAGTTCCTCTATCTTGGCTGAACGAGCAGGCAGAGCGTGTCCGCGTACAAACGACGGACTACAGCCCTTTCTCCACCAAGTAGTTGGCTAGATCGGCCACGCGCACCGAATAGGCCCACTCGTTGTCATACCAGGCGATGACTTTGACCATGTTACCGCCCAAGGCCCGGGTGAACTGGACATCGATGATGCAAGAGCGAGGATCACCCTTGTAATCCATGGAGACCAAAGACTCCTCGCTGTAACCTAGGACACCTTGCATG
>DAOULQ010000087.1:0-7199 GCA_034419095.1 Anaerolineae bacterium
GGCGAATCCTCTCCTACCCCTTCGGCACGCTGGGAAGTCATGCGATGCAAGCCTACATCATAGAATGGTTCTCTCCCGATTTTCACCAGGCTCAATTTCAGCCCCTGGCGCTCCTCATCCTTCTCGCTCTGGCCACTTTAGCCCTGTCCAAACGCCCAGCCGATCTTACTGACATTCTGCTCCTCCTCCCCTTCGGCTACGCTTCCCTTCGCTCGGCGCGCAATGTCCCCCTCTTCGCCCTGGTAGCGGCTCCCATTCTGAGCAGCCATCTGGCCTCCTTCTGGGAAGGCTCGTGGCTTCAAAAGCACCTCTCCCAAAGAGGCCAGAGCAGGCCAAACCTCCGCCTGTGCGCCTTGAATTGGTTCCTTCTCCTCATCATCCTCTCTGCCGGTTCCTTTAAAGTGGCCCTTTCCCTCAAAGGGAATGAGAGCCTTCAGCGCCAGACCTTTCCCGTGGCTGCGGTCGACTATCTGGAGGAAGAGGGAGGGCAGGGCAACATCTATAACCTCTACCACTGGGGAGGCTATCTCATCTGGCGGCTTTACCCCGAGGAGCGGGTATTCATCGATGGCCGAGCCGACGTATACGGGGACCAGTTCATAGAGGAATACCTAGAGGTGTATCGGTTACGCAGGGGGTGGCGGGATATCCTGGAAAAATACGAGGTGAAGTTGGTGCTCATAGATAGGGGGAGTGCTTTGGCAACCCTGCTCGATGAGGGTGGGGATTGGCAAAAGGTCTACGAGGATGAGGTAGCGATGATCTTCACCAGGGTTGGAGGGGGGTGGCAAAGGCAAGATGAAGGATAAATTGCCCATATCTTTGGATACCCTTCTTCTCTTAGTTCTCGTACTTCCCCACCTTCGCTACAGCGACTTCGTTGTGGCCCTGCTGGTCATTTTGACGGCTTTCTACCTTGCTTTGGATATCTTTGTCCCGGCGACTGATCTGACCGACAGCCCCTCAGCACGTACTCGGACAAGGCTCCTTTTCCTAGCACGACTTTCCTTGATCACTTTGATCATCTGTGTAATAGCCCTGGGCCCCCTGATGGCTAATATTATCCTCCGGGTGACGGCGGCTCCCGAATCTGATGCCTACGTCATCGCCTACTCGAAGATGCACGATGGCGCTATACAGACCGAAGAAGCCATCAAATTCTTGTTGCAAGGCAAGAACCCCTACGCTGAAGATTACGACAAAACATTGGTCGCCAGGTACTTCCTCCCGGAACTGCCACTCAATCCGGCCATCTACCACTATACCTACCTACCCTTCACTTTCCTGCTCTCATTGCCCTTCTATGAAGGCTTCACGAGGATAGCGGGCTGGTATGACCAACGTGTGGTATACGCCCTTGCCTTCTTGCTCATACTCCTCATACTTCCTCAGCTGGCCAAGTCGGCTGAGAGGAAACTCAGCCTCCTAGTGGCCGTAGGGTTGAACTACCTACTGGTGGACTCGTTGGCCATCGGCATGAACGATGTCCTGGTCCTGTCCCTGCTGCTAGTGACCACATATTTGTTACACAGAGGATACCACCGTGCATCTACCATTCCTCTGGCTCTGGCCTGCGCCACCAAACAGGTAGCCTGGTTCTTCTTGCCTTTCTATTTTCTTCTTCTTCAATTCAACGGCTCGCTCTCTCTCAGAGAGATGGGCTCCCTTGCCAAAAAGACCTATCCTTTCTTCTTGACCTTTGCCCTGGTGGTACTTCCCTTCTTCCTCTGGAACCCAGCGACCTTCATCGACGACACTTTCAGTTATCTCTCGGGCATCTCCCCTACCAGTTATCCTATCAGGGGCTTCGGCCTAGGCGCTCTCCTTCTAGCCTGTGGAGTCATAAAATCGAATACAGCCTACTTTCCCTTTTGGGTCCCTCAATTGATCTTCGGCTTGCCTCTGCTCATCTACCTACTGAGAAAGCAAAGGAGGGAGAACAACTTACAGCGATGCTGGCTCAACTACGGCATCTTTCTCACCATAATGACCTTTCTCTCCAGGTTCTTCCAGACCAACTATCTAGGGTATGCCATCGCCGTGCTCTCCCTGGGTTTCCTTGTCGATGCAACCCCGCCCTCGCCCCATCAGCGGATGCTGGAAGAGGAGTCCCGGATGTGATAGGTTCTCGATGGTTCATTGTCTTGAAGCACTCATCATTGGTGTACGATGAAACAAAAGAGTGTAGAGTAATCCACTCCGAGAGTTTTGAAGACTAGACCATGAGCACATCAGGGGAAGATTCCGCAACTAGTGGCAGAGAGATGAATCGAAGGGCCTTACCTTTCATCAGATTGGCCCCCAAGGCTTGGTTGAGGTTACTCGACTTCGCCTCCTTAACGGCATTCCTCGTGCTATTGGCAGGCATGGTTTGGGCCACCTTCTCCATCTACGGCGTCGACTTCAGGGGCTATTACGCTGCAGCAAAGGTATTGCTCGGTGGCGGAAACCCTTATGACTATAATCAGGTTGCCTCGGTACTATTTGAAATAAGCGGGCGGGTGGGAAACAACCCCTACTACTATCCTCCCTGGTTCGCTATGGCGTTAACCCCCTTGGCCCTTCTCCCCATACAGGGTGCGAGGATGGCATGGCTTATTATCAACGCACTCTTACTATGGGCAGGGATGCGCCTCTCTCTCGCTGCCTTGGAATGGGAGGTGCGAGGCTGGCGACGCTGGCTCACCTACATGAGCCTGGCGTACCTTTTGGCTTGGATTTGCCTCCGGTTTGAGCAAACCGGAATCCTACTCTTTTTCTTCCTCAGCCTGGCCCTCTGGGCCCTGAGGAGGAAAGATTATATCTTGGCAGGCACAGCCCTGGCTCTGCTTCTCACCAAGCCGCCGGTCACCCTCTTGGTCTTCGGTATCCTCCTTCTAGCCAACTGGCAAGGTGGCAAACATAAGGTCGTTATCTGCACATTGGGCAGCCTCGCCATTCTCCTTATCATATCGACCCTGGTGTTGCCGGGCTGGTTTCTAGAACCCATGAAGCCGGATTTTGGGCTCGGCTTAGCCCAGGAATTAGATGGCCCTGGGGTGATAGCAGCCAAGCGGATCAACTCCACCTTCCTGGATTGGTCAGCCGTGCTCGGTTTTGAGGGCACCCCTGCCAGGGTGGCCTACGCCTCCCTGGCGGCCCTTTGCCTGCTACTCATCTGGCAAGCCTTCCAACGAAGAGATGAGATGAATTACCTGGCCTCTTTAGGTTCAGCCCTAGGGCTCGTGGTGACCCCATATGCCCTACAGTATGACTATCCTATACTCGCTTTTGCCCTTCTTTGGATCTACAAGACCTTAACACAGACCCAAGGCTGGCGACGCCTCCTTTCTATTAGCATTTTGGGAGTGATATTCAGCGTGCCCTTATGGGAGAGACCCATGTCCGATGCCTATTGGATCCCCATGGGGGTGACTCTCCTACTGGTTGTATTAGAAAGCGAAGATGAAAAACCTCTCGAGGGGTAAGAAGTTATCCTTGGTTGCTGGCTCGGTGCTCTGGATCTTCATCGTCTACCTCCTCTTCTATCGCACCCAGAAGCCTTTCACCGTGGAAACGTTCCTAGCCTTCGCCGACTCCCTCCTCAACATCGCCCTGGCTCTCTTCGTCCTTCTCCTGGCCACCGCATTGGGGCAGAGGCTGCTAAGAGGCCTATCCTTCACTTCGCCGGGGGAGGGGCTCCTCTTCGCCGCGGGGATCGGGCTGGGCATCCTCTCTCTGAGCACCCTAGGCTTGGGACTCTTGGGACTCCTCTACCCCTGGCTCTTCTACACCCTCTCCCTGGGCTTGGCTCTGTTCCTTCTCCCCCAGATCCTATCCCTTCTGAAACGCGTGATCCAACTTCGCCTCCCCTCGCGCCCTCCTCTCTTCATAGGCCTCTACCTTGTGACTACCCTCTCTCTTTCCTTCCTTCTAGCCTTGGCTCCTCCCATCTCTTTCGACGCTCTGCTCTATCACCTGGCAGGCCCCAAACTCTATATCCAAGAACATCGTATCTGGGCCGGGGATAACTTCGCCCTATACTTCCCCTCACTGGTGGAGATGCTCTTCACCTGGGGGATGCTGCTCAAGGGAGATATAGTGGCTAGATTGATCCACTACCTCTACGGCCTTTTGGCCGGGGCCGCCATATTCCTCTTGGCCAAGAGATACCTCTCCCCCAAAGTCGGTTGGTGGTCTCTAGCCCTCGTCTGGTCGATGCCCATGGTCTGGGTGCTAATGGGATGGGCCTATGTGGATCTGGGGCTGGTCTTTTATGAACTCCTGGCCTTCTTCGCCTTGTTGAATTGGTTACACTCCAACCCTTCGGATGCTGAAGCATCCTCAGGATGCCGAACGCAAGAGAGAAAATGGCTCCTCCTCTCAGGCGCTCTCTCTGGCTTCGCCATGGGGGTCAAATACACCGCTTTCGTGGCCCCCCTGAGCCTGGCGATTATCATCCTCTACGAAGGGATTAAAAAGCGCCAGAGAGCATCTTCCTTGCTCCGCTCGCTTCTCCTTTTCGCCCTCCTGGTCTTACTTGTGGCCTCGCCCTGGTATCTCCGGAACCTCTATCTGGTGGGGAACCCTTTCTACCCCTTCGTCTTCGGAGGGAAGGGGTGGGATCATTTCCTCAGCCGATGGTATGAGCAGCCAGGAACTGGGCTAGGCTTAAGTTGGCGAATCGTCGCTCTTCCCCTCACGGTGACCCTGGGCACTCAGGATGAGACCTTCTATGATGGGCGCACCGGGCCCGTCATCTTGGCCCTTCTTCCCCTTCTCTTCCTGGCTCGCCTCACCCCTGGAGATGAAAAGAGAAGAGTGGTTAACTATCTCCTCTTCCTCTTCCTGGCCCAGTTCGTCTTCTGGACCTGGGGGGTAGTACATTCCCAATCTCTCTTCCAGGCGAGGTTGCTCCTGCCGGGCCTGGTCTTCCTGTGCATCGTTTTGGCCTGGAGCATCGAGAGGAGCGATTTCAGGGGGCCCCAATTCTCTCTGGCGCGGTTCGTCACGGCGGTGGTAGTCCTGGCCCTCTCCCTCAACCTGGTGACCCACCTGATGGAGTTCCTAGCCAACAACCCCCTCCTCTACCTGGCAGGGTTACAAAGTAGAGAAAAGTACCTGGAAAGCAACTTGGGAGATCACTACCGAGCCATGAAATACATCAACGAGAACTTACCAGACCCTGCCAAGATCCAGTTCCTCTGGGAACCTCGCACCTACTATTGCCGAAGAGAAGCCCACCCCGATGCTATCCTGGGGAGTTTCAAGCACCTCGTCTTCTTGGAAGCGGAGACAGAGGGGATAGTCGAGCAGTGGCGAGAAGCGGGTATTACCCATCTCCTCTTTCGTAAGTCGGGCCTAGATTTCTTGATGAGCGACCCAGAAGACCGCCGCTTCGCCCTATCAGAGGGCGATCAGCGGATTTGGGAGGAGTTAGTGAGAGATCACCTCGATCCTCTATACCAGGATGAGTGGGGCAGTTACATCCTCTACCGACTGAGAGAGTGAGAGATGGCTAGGGAGACAAGCCTAAGGGGATGGCTATCAAAGGTCCTTTCCGACCCAGCGACAAAATACGCCTGCGGCATCTATCTAGCCACGAGGGTGGCTATTTCCCTACTAGCGGCTCTGTTCTTGCGGCTGGTGAATCCACCCACTACTCCCGACCCCCTCCTTCGCCCCTATCAAGGGGTGGAGCCGATCATGAGAGGCTGGGCCGAGTTCGTTTTTGGCGTCTGGCAGCGGTTCGATACCCTTTGGTACCTGAAAATAGCCACCTATGGTTACTCCCCTGAGGACGGGAGCACCGTCTACTTCCCCCTTTACCCCCTCCTCATAAGAGTGGGGGGAAAGATCCTCTTGGGCAACTACCTGCTTGCCGCCCTTATCATCTCCAATCTGGCCTACATCGGCCTACTCTTCTACCTCTACCGGCTCACGACTTCGCTTCTTGAGGAGGAGACAGCGCGACGAACGGTAGTTTATTTGGCTATCTTCCCTACCGCTTTCTTCTTCCTGGCCGGTTATACGGAATCGTTGTTTCTCCTATTAACTCTGGCTGCTTTCTGGTACGCCCATCAAGAAAGGTGGTGGCTGGCGGGAATTCTGGGTTTCCTGGCTTCTCTCACCCGCTTGCAGGGGGTGATCCTTATCCTGCCCCTGTTATACTTATACTTCACAGAGGAAAGACGAATGAGGCCCGCTCTTTCGGCTTTGCTTCTCATCCCCCTAGGGGCAGCGTCGTTCCTGCTCTACCAGAACTCTTTGGGAGCCCCTCTTTTCGATACCTATCAGAGCCACTTACATGCCCAATTCGTCCTGCCCTGGGATAACATCATAGCCACGGTACAGAAGATCCTCTCGCCAGAGGGTAATTACATCAACGTCGTCAACCTGGTAATGACCTTCCTCTTTCTGGCGATGACCGTAATCTCCTTCCGTGCCTTGCCTCTGACCTACGGCCTCTATATGGCCCTTACCATCTTTGCGCTGCTATTGAGACGGACGACGCTCCAGCCTCTGGTAAGTATGTCGCGCTATGTCTTGGTCCTCTTCCCCGCCTTCATCATCTGGGGCCGGTGGGGAAGAAACCCTTGGGTAAACCGACTGATCGTCTACCCCTCTATCGCCCTTCTCATATTCCTATGTGGGCAGTTCGCTTGCTGGGGGTGGGTAGCCTAGGAGAGCAAGATGTCCAATAGCCACAGGGAGAGAGTCCAAATCTTGACTGTCAGCCTCATCGTTCTAGCCCTCACCTCCCTACCATATCTTTTGGGCTATGCCTTGGCCCCAGCGGAGATGGAATTCGGCGGCTTGGTGATGAATATCGAGGACTCCCAGAGTTACCTGGCCAAGATGCTCCAAGGGGCCCAAGGGCGATGGCTTTACCATACCCCTTTCACCCCCGAGGTGCATGAAGGGGCCTTCGTAGGGGGGTTCTACCTTTTCTGGGGTTGGGTGGCCCGCCTCCTGAGGCTCCCCACCATCTACCTTTGGCATACAAGCCGCATACTATGCGGAGCCTTGCTCCTCTTGGTAACATATCTCTTCGTCGCCCGCTGCTTGGAGGATAGAGGGGAGAGGATATTCGCCTTCCTTCTTTCCGGCCTGGGCTCCGGTTTTGGTTGGGCGGTGCTCCTTACCGGCCGACCTTTCCTTTGGGGCTTCTTCCCCGTCGACTTCAAGATGCCAGAAGCCCACCCCTTCTTCACCATCCT
>DAOULQ010000088.1:0-3119 GCA_034419095.1 Anaerolineae bacterium
CTATATCGTGTCCATGCCTCCCTAAGGTTGGCTTTCACCAGGAAGGGAACGAGGCTTCTTGCTTACCTCACCCCAGTGAAGGAGAAAGAGGTACTCCTCCTCTCGCTGGAGTTAGATAACGACCTAAAAGAAGCCATATTTGGGGTGCTCCGCTGTTACGTGGAAAACCTGGGGGTCTCTGCCTTCAACCTGGCCCTCATCATGCCGCCCCTGGCACCGGCCAAGGAGGATTGGGGCGGCTTCCCGATTATGGTACGCCTCCTCGATCGGGGAGACCCCATGAATAAGACAGCGGACATGGGGGCTATGGAACTCTACGCTTCAAGCGTCATCTCCTCAGACCCGTTCCAGGTAGCGGCGGTTCTCGGCACTCTTTAACCATGATACGTTTTGGCATCTCCACCAGTGCCATAAGGGGCGATCTCTCTAAACTGGACACCCTAACAGAACATGGGTTCCGGCAGTTGGAGATCGGCTTCTTCGACGCCGGATCTCTCCCCCTGGTTATGGAGTTCGTCCGCCGGGAGGGACTCGCCTATGGCTTCCACGACCCCTTGCCTCGACCTCCCTCCTTCGACTACCCTTTCCTTACCGACCCCGATGAAGAGAAACGGATTACCACTCTTGAATCGTTGCGCAGGACCCTGGAGACAGCCGTCAAGTACCATGCGCTCTATGTGGTAGGGCACCTCCCTTCCGTTATCTGGCATCCCAGGCCCGGTCTAGATGAAGAGAGCATTATGGCCTTGGCTCAGGATAGTTGTTCTCGGCTTTCCTCCTGGAGTGAGGAAGCCGGAACCCCTATACTCTTGGAGAACGTAGGGCCCAACCCCTATTTCTACCGAGCCGAGGCGTTCGTGGAGATCTTTCAGGCGCACCCAGCGTTGCGTTTCTGCCTCGATATCGGACATCTGCACCTTACCGCTCTTCACACCGGGCTGGATCCCTTCGACTTCGCCAAGAAGCTATCACCCTATACCGACCTCATCCACGTCTATAACGCTACCCGGGAGACATATGGCCTCTACCATCATGTTCCTGTTCACCCCTCCCAGCGGCCTGAGGCGGGCTGGGCGGATATCCCCAATATCCTCCGCTCGGCTCTTGGTGAAGCACCATCCTGCACCATCGTCTTCGAGCACACCCCTCAATACCCGGCCGACGAGGTCTTCATCGGCGAAGGGATCGAATGGGTCAAGAAGGTAGCCTTAACTATCGAGCAATAGAAAAAGAGGCCACCCCATATGGGATAGCCTCTTCTAGGATCTTTAAACCTCGGTATCCAGGATCAAGGTCACTGGGCCATCGTTGGCGATGTTGACCACCATCATGGCTCCGAACCTGCCGCTTTCCACCTGGAGCCCCACGGCTCGCAAAAACTCGATGAACCTTTCCACCAACGGCTCCGCCACCTCGGGAGGTGCGGCAGAGGTGAAACTGGGACGGCGTCCTTTTCTGGTGTCGCCATAGAGGGTGAACTGGGAGACAACTAGCGCCTGAGCCCCGACATCCAGAGCAGAGAGGTTAAACCTGCCCTCTTCGTCGGCGAAGATGCGCAAGTGAGCGATCTTCTCCGCTAAGCGCCTGGCTTCCCTCTCCGAATCGCCTTGAGCGATCCCTAGAAGGATCACCAACCCCTTACCGATCTCCCCTACCCCTTCCCCCTCTATGGAGACGGAAGCCTCTTTCACCCTTTGCACTACGACGCGCATCTCTTGCCCTTCCCGTTTGCGCAATTCTCGGAGATGTGGTACCTTTGAAGGCGCTTTTCTCCTTGGAGGCCATCTATGATCAAACTTCTCATGAGTTGGGACATCCGGCCCGGTAGAGAGGCCGATTACATGGAGTTCATAACCGAGGAGTTCTCTCCCGAGATGGCGAGGCTGGGCATCCAACCCACGGAGGCCTGGTATACCATCGCTGGGAACGGGCCCCAGATGCTCTCTGGCGGGATCACCGAAGATCAAGAAACGATGCTGAATATCCTGAGAAGCGAAGAATGGCGAGAATTAGAAAAGAAACTCCTCACCTACGTAATAGACTATGAATATAAGATCGTCCCCGCCAGTGGCAATTTCCAACTCTAACCCTCTAAAGACGCCTCCTTGCCAGCGCAGGGAGGAACCCCACTTGGCAAGTGATCCCTTAACCCTCCGAGCCCTCTTCCGGTTTTGATCCTTCGCTTCCCTTTCCTTCCTCCTTAGACGGCCCTTTGTCTCTCTCCGAGGTAGGAGCAGGACGGTGATCGGTAACGTAGAACCCCGGCCCCTTAAATATGATCCCTACGGGGTAGATAACCCGTCGCACGGCCCCTCCGCAGCGAGAGCACCTTTTCACGGGCTCAGAGGCAATAGATTGATATCGCTCGAACCTGTAACCACAACTATCACACTCATACTCGTAGATAGGCATAGAGACCTCTCTCACGGGGATACTTTACGTACGATTTACCCCTCACGTCTATCAAAGGCGTAGTTGCTACCTTCTTTAGCCTTCACGTATCTCATCATCTGAGCGGCGATATGGCTTACCTGCCCTGGATGAACTAGGGTCCTCTGAACATTGGTGACTACGGAGATGGAGACGGTCAGGAGAGGAAAATGGACTATCTTCCCCTGCCGGTCACGACTGAGGATATAACCTCGCTCTCGATCCCTCTCGTCGTAGGCTTGGGGTATGGCGCCATCGAACCTCTCGACAATCGCCTGACAGATACCCTCCGCTCGTTCGGGAGTGGTGATGATCACAAAATCGTCTCCCCCTTCGTGACCGATGAAGTCCTCCTCTGCCCCTCGCTCCAGGACGGCGTCCACGATTATCCCGCTCAACATCTGCAGCACCTTATCACCGGCGAAAAAGCCGTAGTTTTCGTTGTAGGGCTTGAAGTTATCCAGATCGATGTAACAAACGGCAAAGGGCTCCTGCCTAGCGATCCGCTCCCTGAAAACCCGCTCTAGGGCTAAATTTCCGGGCAACTTGGTGAGGGGGTTGCTCTGGATATCGCGCTCGCTCCTTCGGAGGTGGGTTACCACCCGAGACCTCAATTCGTGGGAGTGGAAGGGCTTGGTCAGGTAATCGTCAGCGCCCTCAGCCATGCCCTTCACTTTCTCCATCGGATC
>DAOULQ010000089.1:0-27628 GCA_034419095.1 Anaerolineae bacterium
ACAGCGATCACCTTCTGCTCAAGATTCGTCTGCATCTATTCCACCTCCTTTCCACTTACCACCTGGAGGTAGAATAGCGGACAATTCAGATGTTAAGAAGCTAGGACAGTTTAGATGTTACGTAACAGTAGGCCAGGCTATTGACATCCGGTAGGAAATATAGTAATATACCAAGTATATCAACACAGTACTACCAAAGGCATAATAGTATAATTCCCTCGAGCATAAATGCTTATAAAGGCTGCAATCGATTCCGACTCATGATCCTAAAGCGCAACCTAGGTGGGTTGAGGGGGAGAAATTAACCGATGATGCTGAACACCTATTCCCTCCGTCCCAGAAAGGAGGTGGTGGGGTAATAGATAGTCATTCGAGCCTAGAGTCATCGAGAGGTGAAAAAGGAGGAGGTTAATGTATAAATCTATCAAATGGATATCAGGCATCACACTCATAGCTATGCTGGTGGCCTTGGTTGCTGGTTGTGCTCCCGCGGCCACACCGACTCCGGAGGTGATCGTGGAGACGGTGGAGGTACCGGTGGTGGAGACGGTGGAAGTGCCGGTCGTGGAGACGGTGGAGGTGCCGGTGGAGGTGGTCGTCACGCCCACGCCGGTGCCCGAGGCCCCTGTCGGTCCGGCCAAGGTGAAGATCGGTGCACTGTATTGCCTCACCGGAGCCCTGGCGGAGTTTGGGGAGGCCTTCAGGCTAACCGGAGACATGGCCAAAGCCCACTTTGCGGAAGCCGGTTTCCCCATCGAGATAGTCGTTGGTGATACGGAGACCTCCGCCATCCCCGGAGTGGAAGCGGCCCGCACGCTGGTGGATGTGGAGGGGGTTCAGGCCCTCGTGGGAGCGGCGGCCAGCGGCGTCACCGTTCCCATAGCGGAGTCGGTTTCCATCCCCAGCGAGATCCCCCAGATCTCCTACGCCTCCACTTCCCCTATGCTTACTGTGCTTCCGGGCGATGAGGGGAAGGATTTCCTCTTCCGAACCTGCCCCTCCGATGCCCTCCAGGGGGTGATCCTGGGCAAGATGGCCTGGGATCAGGGCTACAAAACGGCGGCGGTGCTGTGGGTCAACAACCCCTATGGAGAGGGGCTGATGGAGCAGTTCACGGAGTCCTTCGAGTTCCGAGGGGGGACGGTCCTAGCCTCGGTCCCCCACGATGAGTCACCTGCACCCACTTACGTCTCGGAGCTCAAGAAGGTCATGGAAGGTGGGCCTGAGGCATTGGTAGCCCTGTCCTACCCCGGCCACGCCACCGTCTACCTGAAGGAGTTCTTCGAAGCGGGCTACAATGCGACCACCGATCTGCTCTTCGTTGATGGCACCAAGTCCACGGCGATGCCTCCGGAGATAGGGCCAGAGCTAATGGCAGGGTTCTACGGCACCGCCCCTGGCAGCGCGGGGGGAGCTTCCTATGACGCGTTTGTGGCGGAATACATGGCATTCTACGGCGAGCTGCCGCCTCTGCCCTTCATGACTAACACCTACGATGCCATCGCTGTGATCGCCCTGGCCGCTGCCAAGTGTGAGGCGGATGGCGAGGAGATCACTCCCATCTGCATCCGGGACAATCTGCGAGAGGTGGCCAACCCGCCCGGAGAGACCATCACCCCTGGGCCGGGGAGCCTGACGAGGGGCGTGGAGCTCATCCAGGCAGGGGAGGACATCAACTACGAGGGCGCTGCTGGCGCATGCGACTTCGATGAGCATGGCGACGTGGTAACCCCCATCGAGATCTGGAAGTATGTAGCGGAGCCACCGTACATAGTGACGGAGCGCCTGGAGATGACGATCCCCGAGAAGTGATCCCTGGGCAAAAAAAGAGGCCGGCCTCCCATACACAGGAGGCCGGTCTTCTTATTTAGCTGCCTAGTTGCGGTCTAAAACCTGGATACCTGCCTCTCCTCGCCTATCATGCCCCTGGGTCTCCTCAGCAGGATGACCACCAGCACGAGGCCGATGAGGACGTAGCGGATGAAGGGGGCGCGAGTTTCAAAGCCGGACGGCACCACTTTGCCGATGAAGAAGGTGCTCCAAGACCAGAGAGCCCAAATCAGGAAAGCCCCCAGGATGGCCCCTTTGTTGTTGCCGGTTCCCCCTGCGGTGAGCATAGTCCAGATGATGAAGGTGCCGAAGAGAGGGGTGAAGACACCGGGCTGGATGGCGGCCGAGAAATGGGCATAAAGTGCTCCTGCTATCCCCATGATCATCGCCCCCACGACCAGGGATTGGAGCTTGAAGAGGAAGACGTCCTTCCCATCAGCACTGGCCATCACCTCATCCTCCCTTACCGCCCGCAGGACCCTCCCCCAGGGGGAGCGAATCCCCCTCTCCAAGGCGATGTAGATCAGCGCCAGGAAGATGAGGACGATTACCAGATAGATGTAGTTGTAGTATCTGGGTGCAACCAGGTCGTGGAGGGGCTGGGGCAGGCCCACCAGTCCCTCAGGGCCGTTGGCCAGCCAGGACTCATTGTTGAAGAAGAGCCGGATGGTCTCGGCGATGCCTATGGTGGAAATGGCCAGATAGGCTTCCCTCAACCTGAGGGTGAGGAGTCCTATCAACACGGCTAGCAAGCCGGAGAAGATGGCCGCCCCTATCACTCCCACCAAGAAGGGCTGGTTTAAGCCGATCGCCTGATCAACGTAATCGGCGAGCACCCCGGTAGGCACGGGGGTGGTGATCAGGGCGGAGGCGTAGGCCCCGATAGCGAAGAAGCCGGCTATACCGAAGTTCAAAAGCCCGGTATAGCCCCACTGGACGTTCAACCCCATGCTGAAGATGGCGTAGATGGCGGCCATGATGGCGAAAGAGGCCAAGAAACTGAGGATCCCTCCGAGTTCTATTCCCATGATTGTCTACCTCCTTCCGAAAATCCCTTGTGGTCGGACCAGCAGGACGAGCACCATGATCATAAAGGCCACCGCCGGCTTGTAGGTTGGTTTCAACCAAGCCGTGGAGACCTGCTGAGCGATACCCATAATCAGCCCACCCGCTAGTGCGCCGGTAATGCTCCCCTGGCCCCCCAGGATGATGGCAGCGAAGAGAGGGAGAAGGAAGATCCAACCCATCTCCGGGCGAAGCTGAGTCTCGATGCCGTAGAGGACGCCAGCGACTGCAATCAGCGTCCCAGCGATCGCCCAGGCCCACACGATCATCCGCTCCGTGCCGATACCAGCAACGCGAGCCAGATCGGGGTTGTCCGCTACAGCCCGTAGGGCTTTCCCCGTCTTTGTCCTTGCCAGGAAGAGATAGACTGCAGCCACCGCTGCCCAAGCCGCAACCACGATGAATATCTCATCCATCCTGAGTTTGATCCCTAAGGGGAGGAAAAGCATGGGGCGGACACCGCTAAAGTAGAAGTGGAAGTCAGCTCCCCAGATGATGTAAATCAGGCCGCGGAGGGCGAAGGCTACGCCTACGGAGGCTATGAAACCCACAATGGCTGTAGCCCCCCATTGCCTCAATCGCTTGTAAACCCACCGGTCAATCAGGACAGCCAGGCCGATGGATACGAGGATAGCCGGGATAAAGGCCACCAGCAGCCCCCAATTAAAGGAAAAGGGGCCCACCTTTCCTTGGAGGAACCCTGCTCTAGAGAGCAATGAACTCACCAACAGGGCGATGTATGCTCCCACGGTTATCTGGTCCCCATGGGCGCAGTTAAACAGGTCGGTAATGCCCCAGATCAGAGTAAGCCCCACACTCCCCAGAGCGATGATGCTGCCTAGAATGATCCCATAAACGATTAACTCAGGCATTTTTACCTCCCTAAATAGAGCCTTCCTATTTCTTCGTCTTCCGAAATCTCCTGGGCACTCCCCTCTGCTTTCTTCTCTCCCCCCTCCAGGATATAAACCCTATGGGAGCTCTGCAGAGCCTTGGCGGCGTTCTGCTCCACCAGGAAGACGGTCACCCCTTGCTCATTCAGCTTCTCGATCCGGTCGAAGATGGCGTCCACCAGGAAGGGGGCAAGGCCCGTGGATGGCTCGTCCAGAAGGAGCAACCGGGGATTCAACATCAGGGCCCGGCCGAGGGCCAGCATCTGCCTCATGCCTCCGCTGAGTTCCCCCGCTCGGCTCTTCCTGCGGTCGGTCAGGTCGGGGAACAACTCATATATCTCTGCCATCCGAGAGCCGATATCATCCTCCCGGATGAAGGCCCCCATCTCCAGGTTCTCCTGGACGGTCAGGGAAGAGAAGATATTATACTCCTGAGGGATATAGGCCATCCCCATTCTCGCCAGCCTCTCCGGAGCGAGGCCGCTGATGTCCTCTCCTTCATAATATATCCTCCCCTTCCAAGGGCTCAGGACCCCGAAGATGGTTCTCAACAGAGTGGTTTTGCCGGCCCCATTGGGGCCTAGCATGGAGACAATTTGCCCCTCCTCCACCTCGAGGGAAAGCCCATGCAGAACCTCCATGGCTCCGTATCCTGAGACCACATCTTCCACTTGTAAGATGGTCATGGCCCTCCACCTCCAAGATATACTTCTAATACCCGCGGGTCGCAACTGACCTCATCAGGGGAGCCCTCGCACAGTTTCTTGCCCCTGTCCATCACGATGATGGGGTCGCAGACATCCATCACCAACTCCATCTCGTGTCCGATGAGGAAGACGGTTATCCCTTCCTCGCTCACCAGTTGCCTGATATGCTCCGCCAACGTCCGCCTCTCGGAAGGGTTCACCCCCGCCCCCGGCTCGTCGAAGAGGATCAACTCGGGCTCGGCCATCATCGTGCGGGCCAGCTCCAAGAGCCTTTTCTGACCTCCAGAGAGGTTACCAGCGTATTCGTCCCTTAGGTGGAAAAGTCCGACCGAGCGGAGGGATTCCAAGGCCCTGTCCTTGATTTCACCCTCCTGCTTCCTTACCGGCCGAGCGAAGAACCAGGTCTTCCATATCCTCTCCCCCTGCTGGTCTGGGGGAACTAACATCAGGTTCTCTAAAACGGTCATGAGCTTGAGCTCCCTGCTTATCTGGAATGTCCGGCAGAGGCCCTTCTGGAAGGTCTTATGAAGGGGAAGGCCGTCGATCCTCTCCCCTTTGAAGTAGACCTCCCCTGAATCCAGTTTATAGAGGCCGGAAATGACGTTGAACAGGGTAGTTTTGCCCGCCCCATTAGGCCCGATGAGGCCGGTGATGCGCTTGGGGGCCACATCGAGGGAAATCCCATCTACAGCCTTAATGCCTCCGAAGTACTTGCGGACGTCACGTACGGAAAGAATAGGGGAATCGCCGTTACCGTCCAAGGTCCACCTCCTTTCTGGGGCAGAGAACATGCGTGTTCGGCATCATCGGTTGATTCTCCCTCCTCACCCCCCTGGGTTGGGTTAAAGATAATGGCCCCTAATCGATGGCAACCTCCAGGGGCACCTATGTTTGGCGAACAATATACCACATTTATTCTAACCAAGTCAAGTCCCGCTCGGAAAGAGGGATGTTTTCACCAGTTAGCACTTGGCTCACCTTACGTAAGGTTTGCTTTCTAGACTACCCTCTCCCGGCCAAGTATTCGCCTCATCCAGAAATATCTAGAGGGGAGGATACCTCCCCACCCCTCCGGCATACGGATCCCTCGCTCTTCTCCCACCCTACCCATTCCCCCACCTCCTCACAATTTATACTTACCATGACCAGGGGAAAGAGATGATGAGGAAAGCGACCCCCACGGCCGCGACGAGGGCGAACTCGACCACCACACGCCTACCGATGACGCCTTCAAGCCCTTGCCTAGCCAATCCAGTGAAGAGGTAGAAGGCTAAGAGCAAGAGGCTCCCGCCCGCAAGGGCAGATATGCCCCAGTAGTTCAGAACCCAGATGACCTCCCCCATGATAAGCCCCACAACAAGGGCGTAGAGCCAGGTCCGCCTCGCATCCCCCTCACCCCGCAGGAGTTCTAAAGCCAGGGCCCCACTGACTAGCGATACTTCGGTGGCCGAGAGAAGGCTACGAACCCTCAGGCCGTAGATCAGGGTATAAAAGAAAACGGCCGCTCCATAGACCCCTACATTGAGGCCCCATCGTGCCCAGAGAGAGTTTCTTCCCCCCATAGTATGATATTGACTTAAGAGGATCCAGGCTAAGAGTAAGCCCGCTGAGGCGAGACCTAAGACGAAATACAGCCCATCCGCTAAAAGACGCAGGAAGAAAAGGGCTATCAAAATCACTACACTAGGTAGGCCCGCAAAGGCGAGACTATAGAGAGGTGAACTCTTATCCTGGGAGTGAACCAGAGAATAGACGCCCGCGATGGTCAGAAGAAGGAGGCCTCCCCCCATGATCCAGAGGGTCGAGATATAGAGGGTGGTGGGGGAGCCGAAGGCCACAAAGGAGACGATATTTGTGGGCAGCCTTATCAAACAAGAGAGGGCCAACCCCAAAAGGAGCAGGCTCACGAGAGTGCTTGTTCTCTGATAATAGACCTCTGCCACCTGCTTCCCCCAACACACAGAGTGCAGACCCCGCTACCTTTACCATTTTAGAGCCCTCATTTGTCCTTGTCAAACGGTATGATATAATCTTTTGCACGGAGAGTGCAGCATGATCATCCTGTATCCCTTATTCGGTTTGATCACCGGCGCTTTTCTTAACCTCGCCGCCGACGAACTACCTCAGCGCCGCTCCCTCGGCTCACCCCGTTGCCCTTACTGTGGTCAGAACCACCTACTTCCGGAGTGGATCGCCGTTTTCAGTTTCCTCCTCTTGAGAGGACGGTGCCAACATTGCCGAGCCCCCCTCTCCCTTCGTCGACCCTTTTTGGAACTGGGAACCATGCTCGCCTTCGCCTTCCTTTGGCAGCGGTACGGCCCAACCCCCCTACTTCTCCTCTTCACCTGCTATATCTGCATCCTCTTTTTAATCCTGGTCATCGACTTAGAACATCGGCTTATCTTGAATGTGGTGATCCTCCCGGCCATTCTCATAGCGGGGATAGGGAGTTTAATATCCCCAGGGCCTCTGAGCGCCCTGGCTGGGGGGCTCATCGGCTTCGCTTCCTTCTACCTTATCGCCCTAGCGCGAAAGGGAGGGATGGGAGGTGGAGATGTGAAACTGGCGGCCTTCATCGGCCTGGCCACGGGGTTCCCCTCGATAATCTTAGCCCTCCTCATCGCCGTCCTGGCAGGTGGGGCCACGGCTCTCCTCCTGGTGCTCACTCGGGTCAAAGGGTTGAAGAGTTACATCCCCTACGGTCCCTTTCTAGTGATAGGAGGGGTGGTGGCTCTTATCTATGGCCCCCAAATCGTGGCTTGGTACTTCAGGTTCTATCAGTAGGCATCTTCTCGCCAAGCGCGTAAAACCCTGACATACTGATGTCATAGAAGTGTGCTACAATAATGATGGGTATGAAGACCGAGAGGCTTCTGGCGATCATCTTACTCCTCCAATCTCGGGGTAGGATGTCCGCCTCGGAACTGGCTGAGATCTTCGAGGTCTCGGTTCGCACCATATATCGAGATATAGACTCCCTATGTATGGCTGGCGTCCCCCTCGCTTCCTGCCCCGGTCGCGAGGGAGGGTTCTATCTCATGGAGGGTTATAAGATGGAGCCCATGCTCTTGAGCACCGAGGAGGCGGTCTCTCTCTTCCTAGGGGGCAGCGTCATCCAGCAGTATCCTAGGCTAGACAGCAGCCAGGCTATCACCAAGGGCTTGGCCAAGATCGAGGCGCTATTGCCGGAGGAGTATAAAAACGATATACGTCGTGCCAAGGAGCGTATCCTCTTCGATATGTCGCCCATCTGGGGCCGGGGAGAGGATACCCATCTTGAGAGCCTCAAGAACGCCATCCTCAGCAACTATAAAGTGCGCCTAACCTACCCCTCCCACTGCCAATTCATCCCCGATGAGCGGGTGGTCAACCCCTATGGCCTGGTCTGCAAAGGAGGGGTATGGAACTTGATCGCCTTCTGCCACCAACAAGCCGCCTTTGTGGTCTTTCTAGTGGACCGCATCAAGGCCGTAGAGACCCTGGATGAGACCTTCCAGCCCATGGCCGACTTCGATGTAAGAGGCTTCTGGGAGCGTTATGTCAAGGAGATAGAAAGGACTTTCCAAGCCGGAATGGAAGAGAGGGAGAGGGTTAAGGGTGCACCTACAAGCTTCCTCTCCCGGGGACCTATTCAGTAAGAAGCACTTCGTAGATACTGCCATTTTTGCAGGATAAGCGAATTTCGTTTACGTGTATTTTTACGTGATCGTTGACTCGTTGGGAGTTAAGGTAAAGAGAGCTGTACAATATGATAACTGATGAAGAGTTCACCAAAGCGACAAAAGAATTTGACGCCATCGAAAAAAGAGGTAGTTTTTATGATATGGCCATTGATCTTATCAACAATAATTTTGAGATGGAGGCCTATCTTTTAATTCTTGCCACTTGGAATTTCGCTCGTTTTAGATACGCAGTAAAAGATTTTGATATCAATGGATTTAAAGAAAGAATCAAAGAACTTAATCCCCATTTTGACCGGTTGAAAAATGAAGATTTTAGAACTATAAATTTTGATAAATATAAAGAAGATATTAAAGAGATATTTGAAGCCCTATCTTCAATTAAAGGTGTTGAATTCACGGGCGCATCCAAAATAATGCATCTTAAAAACAGGTCTGTTTTTGTCATGTGGGATGGGTACATTAAAGGAGAGAAAAGAAAGAAATATTACAACAAACTTAAGATTGTGAAAAATGGAGACTGGGAAATTAAGGGATATCAGAATGATCCAGAAGATTATTTTCAATTCCTTAAGGATATGCAGGAAAGATTTAAAGACATAAATTTCCAGAGCAGTGAAAAAACCTTTGCCAAAGCAATAGATGAATTCAACTATGTTAACATATCCCGTCCTATTCAAAATATGGAAAAAGATAATAAAAAGAGGTGAGTAATTCTACTATGTCAATTCAGAACATGATAATACTCGCCAGCGACTCTTCGTCGCTTCGCTCCTCGCCCTTCGGGGCGTATAACACGATGTATTCAGTTTGCACCGTCGGTGCTCGCCAAAATGCTCGACTATGCCTCACACTTCGCATACACCGTAAACGCTAGCCGAAACGGCGATTAAAAACGCACAATCAACATCTATTCGTTAAGGAGATCTTCAAATAAAGGAGGACTTATGGCTAAAAGGCGCAAAACCGCGCGAGAGAAACTAGAAGTAGAGCAAGAGCCCAAGGTGGTTGATGACCCCCGGGGACGAGGGAAAATGCTTATCCCTAAGCCCCTCGATGTCGATGCCTTAATGCGCAAGATACGGAAGGGGAAACTGGCTACTGTGGCCCAGATAAGAGACCGGCTGGCGAAGGATTTTGATGTCGATTTCACTTGCCCCCTGACGGCTGGGATATTTATTCGCATCGCCGCCGAAGCAGCAGAAGAAGATTTGGCGAAAGGAAAGAAACGAATAACGCCTTATTGGCGGGTGATCAAGACGGATGGCAGCCTGAACGAGAAATTCCCCGGAGGTACGGAAGCACAAGCGGCACGTTTGAGGGAAGAAGGGCATAATATCCTACCCGGTAAGGGCAAAAAGCCACCTCGGGTAAAAGAGTTCGAGAAGTCGTTGCAGGAACTGTGAATCGCACACGCCTGGCAAGCACAAAAGGATCGAGAGGAGGTGAAAGGGATGGAAGTCAAATACACCCCCCAGGGGGAACCGGGCAAGACCTGTGCCGACTGCAAATTCTATAAGGCCAACCCCGACAACCCTGGAAAAGGCGATTGCTTCGGCCACGAGGTCCTGGCCCAAGGCAGTTGCAACATGTTTCAGCCCAAAGAGGAGTAGAAAGGACAAGCAGTGAGAGGCAGCGGAAAGAATCCGCTGCCTTTTCTTATCCTGCCAAAGGCGGAACCTCTTTTGAAAAAACGACCATGGGAGGGAACAGGCACCTGCCTCTGTCCCCGCCGCCAAAAGCAACCCACCTGTCTTCCGCTGGCTCCTTGAACCTGACACTCCTTCCCCATGCTGCTATAATATGGCTATGGCGATGGTTATGGTGACCATACGGGGGGCCGAAGCCCCTGATGCGGCGGCGGTGGCCGAACTCCTGACCGAGGCCTTTTGGGATAAGTTCTGCCGCATTTTCGGAAAGAGGATAGCCCAGGGGCGCAAAGCCCTGACCGAGACATTTATCCACCACTGGGACGCAGGCTTCGATGGTACCTATGTGGCAGAGGTGGACGGAGAGGTGGCGGGGTTCATCACCCTCCTGACCAAGGAGAGCCCCTCCACGCCCATCTGGCCTGCCCTGCGAGCCTTCCTTCGCCACCTAGGGTTCTTAGGGGTATGTCGAGCCCTGATAGCACTCCCCTTTCTCATGAAGAGGATAGGGAGGGAGGATTGCCACATCGAGTCTATCGGGGTAGGCGAAGGGTGGCGAGGACAGGGGATCGGAACCGCCCTCCTCAAGCAGGCAGAGGAGTACGCCAACGGGCGAGGTAAACCCTACCTGACCCTAGAGGCCGCCCGCACAAATGAGGCCGCGATACGCCTCTATGGAAGGCTTGGTTTTGCCGCGGTTCGGCAACTGCCGAGCCCTCTCATCGGCCGGTTGTTCGGCACCTTCGGCTGGGTGCTCATGCGCAAGACCCTATAGAAAAGACGAACCCCTGACAGAATGGTATGAACATGGAGAGTAAGAAAAACGTTTTCACCCTGGGGAGCAGCACCCGCTCCGCCCAGGAGTTTCTCGATCTCCTCGCTCATTACCAGATCGAGGCTATCGTCGATGTACGCCGTTTCCCCACCTCTCGCTTCGAGCATTTCATAAAAGAAAAACTGGCTCCTCTCCTAGAAGAGAACGGCATCGCCTACCTCTATCTGGGGGAGGAATTGGGAGGCTACAGAAGCGGGGGGTATGAGGCCTATATGAAATCTGAGGAGTTCGAAGTCGGGCTAGCGAGGCTGCAAGCACTGGCACAAAAGAAAAGGGTAGCCATCATGTGCAGCGAGAGGCTGCCTTGGAAGTGCCACCGCCGCCATATCGGAAGGGCCCTCCAGGAGCGGGGATGGGAGGTCCAACATCTCATCGACCAAGAGAGGGTCTGGGTCCCCAAGGAGAGATAAGATCGCCCTTGACCATACATTATTGCGGAACTAGACTTCTGAATGACCACGCAGTGGGGTAGCAAAGAGGAGGAGACCGATGCCAGAGTGGATGAAACCATTAAACGGAGACCCAACCCCCTGGCTCCTGGAGCCAGACCCGGAGAACCCCGGGGTGCGCTATTTCGCCCTGACCGATCTCCTCGACCGGCCAGTAGACGATACTGAAGTGGTTATGGCACGGCAGGCGCTCATGGAGACCGGCCCGGTGCCGGCCATTCTAGAGGCCCAGTATCCTGAGGGGTACTGGGTCAAGCCAGGGCCGGGCTATCTCCCTAAGTACCGAAGCACGGTGTGGTCGGTTATCTTTCTGGCCCAACTGAGCGCCGATGGCAACGATGAACGGATACGCAGAGGTGGTGAGTACGTGCTCTCTCATTCCATAGCCACTAGTGGCGCCTTCTCCTACACCGGCGCGCCCAGTGGGGCCCTCTACTGCCTCGCTGGCAACCTCTGTGCGGCGCTATTGGATCTGGGCTGGCTGGGAGATGAGCGTTTGGATCGAGCCCTGGATTGGCTAGCCCGCGCCACCACCGGCGAAGGGATCGCTCCAGCCGAGGACCGCCAGGCTCAATTGCGCTACTACAAGTCAGGAACCTGCGGACCGGACTTCGCCTGCTCTGCCAACAACCGCTTGTCCTGTGCCTGGGGAGCGGTGAAAGCGGTGCTGGCCTTCGGCAAGTTACCCCATGACGCTCGCACGCCGGTCATCAAAGCAGCCATCGAAACCGGTGTTGAGTTCCTGCTCAGCCGCGATCCGGCTATCGCCGACTACCCCATGGGCTGGAGCGACAAGCCCAGCCGGAGTTGGTTCAGGTTCGGCTTCCCGGTCTTCTATGTGACCGACGTGCTGCAGAACCTGGAGGCCCTCGTCAGCCTGGGTTTGGGCTCCGACCCACGCTTGAACTCTGCCCTGGATTTGGTACTTTCCAAGCAAGATAAACAGGGCCGGTGGAAGATGGAGTACACCTACAACACCAAGACCTGGGCGGATATCGAGATGAAAAGCCAACCCAGCAAGTGGGTTACCCTCAGGGCGCTGAGGGTGCTCAAGGGAGTATACGGCTAGCATGATTAAAGTCGGCTGCTGTGGATTTCCCAAGGCCAAGAAAAATTATTATACCCATTTTCCCGCGGTCGAGGTGCAGCAGACCTTCTATCACCCTCCCCGAGTGGAAACTTGTGAGAGGTGGCGAGCCCAGGCTCCCCTAGGGTTCGAGTTCACCCTCAAGGCTTGGCAACTCATCACTCATAAGCACACCTCTCCCACCTACCGTCGGCTGAGGATGGAGATAGACAAGCCCGATAGGTACGGCTTCTTTCAGCCCACCGATGAGGTCTTAGCCGCTTGGGAGAGGACAAAGGAGATAGCAGAGGCCCTGGAGGCGCGGATACTCCTTTCCCAGTGCCCAGCCAGTTTCACCCCCACCGAGAAGCATATCGCCCATATGCGGGCTTTCTTCCACCTGATAGAGCGAGATGGCCTCCTCTTCACCTGGGAGCCACGAGGGGAATGGAGCGATGACCTGGCGAGGGAGATATGCCAGGAACTGGATCTCATCCACTGCGTAGATCCCTTCCAACGTCCACCCGTCTATGGAGAGGTCGCCTACTTCCGTCTTCATGGTATAGGCGGATACAGATACCGGTACACCGATGAAGACCTACTTCGACTCCTCCGCTGGTGCAGGGGGTATGAGGAAGGGTATTGTCTCTTCAACAATATCAACATGTTCGAGGATGCCCTGCGAATGAAGGAGGTAATAGGTGGCTAACTGGAAAGATATGCTCAAAGCCGATCCTATAGATTGGCTCTTGGAGCCTGATAACCCCTCAGTTCGCTACTGGACGCTGACCGATATTCTCGACCGGCCGGCGGACGATGCCAAGGTAGTCGAGACACGAGCGGCCATTGCCCAGCAGCCCCTCGTGCAAGAGTTGTGCGCCAGCCAGCATCCCAACGGCCACTGGGGCGACGATGAGGCCAAGCCCTACCGCTCCGAAGGGGCATACGGAATCCTGGGCGTCCTCGCCCAACTGGGAGTGGAGCCGGACGAGCGCACTGCTCTCGGCTGTGAGAACATCCTGCGCTATAGTCAGAACGAGTGTGGTGGTTTCTCAATGACCAAAACGCGCAAGAGCGGAATCTTCCCCTGTACCACGCCAGATGCACTGTTGCTCCTCGTCTACTTCGGCTACGGCGATGACCCTCGGGTGCGCAAGGCTTTCGCCTGTATGATCGAAGAGATGGCAAGCCAGAAGCCGCTCAATTGCGGCCGCTATCAGCACCGCGACTGCCTCTGGGGTGCGATGGGGGTACTGCACGCTCTGGCCTTGCTGCCGGACGACATGCAGTCTCAACGGTCACGGGAAGTCATCCGCTACCTCGCCGATGCGCTGTTAGACTATCCATACGACTTTGCGGGCGAGGAGAAAATCTGGCTTAAGTTTGCCGTGCCACGCTACTACGACCTCTTATACGCCCTGGATGCCCTCGCCAGACACGGCTATAGCGAAGACCCGCGTTTTGCCCCACTGCTCGATATCTTCTTGGCCCAGCAGGACGATAACGGCCGGTGGCTCAAGCGCCGTGGCTCCCGAACACACCCCCTTGAGAAAACCGGCAAGCCCAGCAAGTGGGCCACCCTAGACGCGTTGCGACTGCTCAAGCGTGTGGGGGAGGCAACCGATGGCTAAATGGAAAGATCTGCTTCAAGCCGACCCCACAGAGTGGCTATTGACGGAGGGCCAGCCTTGGGTCCGCTATAGAGCGATGCTCGATCTCCTGGGCAAGCCAGAGGAGGATTCCGAAGTCAAGGAAGCCCGCCAGGCGATGTTGGAACACCCCCAAATCCAGGGGCTCATCGAAGAACTCAAGAGGTGGCCGGGCTACCCCCTGAAACGCCATAACGATGCCAAACACCTGCTGCACAAACTGGCCGTCCTGGCCGACTTCGGCATCCGCACCAGTGACCCGGCCATGCCTTGGATCGTCAAGGAGGTGATGGCCCATCAATCTCCAGAGGGGGCTTTCCAGGTCACCGCCCAGATCGACCCACGCTACGGAGGCACCGGTGAGGTGGAGTGGATCTGGATGCTCTGTGACGCCCCCACTATCCTTTACGCCCTACTGGGTTTCGGCCTGGGGGATCACCCAGCCGTGCAGCGGGCTGTCGAACACCTGACATCGCTCATCCGCGACAACGGCTGGCCCTGCGCCTCACAGACGGGGTTTCGCGGCCCCGGCCGCAAAGATGACCCCTGCCCGTTGGCCAACCTCCTGGCTCTCAAGGCCCTGGCCCAAGTGCCAGAGATGCGGGATAGCGAAGCCGCTCATATAGGAGCGGAGATGCTCCTTGGCCACTGGGAACGTCGGAAGGAACGCAAAATCTACCTCTTCGGCATGGGCACCGATTTCCGCAAACTCAAATACCCCTTCATCTGGTACGACATCTTGCATGTAACCGACGTTCTACATCGCTTTCCCCTACTGAAAAACGACCCACGCCTTCAGGAGATGATCGAGATCCTCATGGCGCAACAGGATGAGCGAGGCCGCTACACCGCCTCGTCGATTTGGATGGCTTGGAAAGGGTGGGAGTTCAGCCAGAAGAAGGAGCCCTCCCCTTGGATCACCTTCCTGGCTCTGCGGGTCATCAAAAGGCTATATGAATAGGAATCGGCCCTTTTACCCAGAGCCCTCCTGTGCTAAAGTGTATAAGGAGGCCTACCATTTCTTCAATAACATCAATATCTTCGAGGGCCCTTTGCGCCTGAAGGAGATGCTAAAATGAGCGACCTCATCCTGCGCAACGCCGAAGAGAGGGATCTCCCAGCGTTCAGATCTTTAACCCTGGAACTGCGAGAGTTAGCCGAGATAGAGACCTCCTTAGAGACCGATTTTCACAAGGTATTCTCCCTTTGCCTCGATGACCCCAAATGTCACATCATCGTCGCCGAGAGAGGAGCCCAGATATTGGGCTATCTCACCTTGTGGCTTCGCCCCTGCCTCTCCCATGCCGGGCTCTGTGCCCTCATCGATGACCTGGTCATCGCCGAGGGGGCCAGGGGCCAGGGCATGGGGAGGGCGCTCTTGGAGGAGGCGCTGAAGCGAGCCCAGGAAACGGGTTGTGTGGAGATAGAGGTCTCCACCGGCTTCGATAATGAGCCCGCCCAAAGCCTCTATAGGTCAAAAGGCTTCGAGGAGCGCGGACTTCTCCTGGAGCGAGATATCCTTTAAACCCTACTTGCCCTCAAGTTGAATAACCAGGCTTTAACAAAGAGTGTTTTTGTGTTAAAATAGGTAAATACAGGAGGGGCTTTGGCCACGGTTCTATATCTTGTGCGACATGGCGAGACGAACCTCAATAAGGAACGCATCTTCCAAGGCCACCTAGACCCAGAACTCTCGCCCTTGGGAAGAGAGCAGGCCAAGCGTCTCGCCTTGCGCTTAAAAGATGAGAAGATAGAGGCTTTCTACTCCAGTGACCTCATGAGAGCCTGCCAAACCGCCTCGGCCATCGCTGCCAAGCACCGCCAAGGCGTGATAAAGGGGAAAGAACTCCGAGGCATCGACTGCGGAGAGTGGACGGGGAAGTCGGTGGAGGAGATCGAGGCGGTCTACCCTGAATTACTCATCATCTGGCGCTTCCAACCCCATCTCCATCGCATGCCTGGCGGTGAAAGCGTGGAACAGGTACAGCGTCGCGTTATCCGCGCTTGGCAGAGGATCTTGATGGAGGAAGCGGGACACAACATATGCATCGTCACCCACGCCATCCCAGTCAAGGGCCTCATGTGTCATTTCACGGAAGATGACCCCTCCTTGATGTGGCTTACCCCGAGGCAGGGTAACGGAGCCCTTAACATCATCCAGTTCGAGGGAGAGAAGCCCCAAGTGATAGAGGTGGGAAGCATAGACCATCTTCAGGGTTTAGAAGCCCCGGGGTGAGGTGATGGCCAAGAAGTGCCGCTTCTATCGCGAGGATACCCACCGTCGTAAAACCATAAAGGAGTGCCGTCTAATCGCCCGCAACCCCCGCTCCGCTCCCTGGAAGGAGGACCTATGTAAGAGGTGTTCTGTCCCCCAGATACTAGCCCGCAACCCTTGTGTCCACCTGGCCTTGGAAGCCACCGCCCAGCGATGGCTCCACTTCTTCCCCAGGGTGCAGGTCTATGCGGTCTGCACGGCGAGGCTGGTAGAGATCAAAGATCCCGCATCATGCGGGCAAGGCTGTACTGAATACAAAAGTGCCTTTTGAGAAAGGAGGGAAATATCCATGGAGGCCTATGTGTTCGTCGAGTGTGATGACGATCCCGTGGAGGTGGTCCGCAGCCTGCGTGACCTGGGGGGTGTAAAGAGGGCTGACGGCCTCTTCGGAGCCCTTGAGGTCATGGCTCTCATCGAAGCCCCGGATCTGGCAGCCCTGGACGAGGTAATTATGGATATCCAGGATGTCGATGGGGTGGAGTTCACCGATACCCGCATCATCAGAGATATTTAGCCCGAAGGCTCGATCAGAATCTGGATCTAGCATTAGTCTCTCCCTCGCCATAGGAGACTTCCCTTCAAGATTGACAAGAAAGGCGTTTGTTTGCATAATAGAACCTAGGGACGGTATCTGGCGAGGGAAAGGGGGGAGATTTATGCGTGCCTATGTCCTCATCGATGTGGAGGGGGATCCTACTGAGGTGGTCAGTAGCCTCCGCGATATCCCGGGGGTGAAGGAGGCTGATGCCCTCTTTGGGCCTGACGATGCTGTGGCCCACATCGAAGCCCCCGATGAAGCGGCCTTGATGGAGGTTATCAGCCAAATGTACGACATCGAAGACCTCTCATCCACCGATACTCGAATCGTAATAGAGTAGGCTGATCCCGCTCCGACACCGGCCCAACAAGGGAGCCCTAAAGAGGGCTCCCTTTCTTTGTCAGCCCGACTGGGGGATGATATAATCCTGGCAAAAGAGGCTAAAAGGAGAACCGTTATGCGCGTTCCTTTCATGGCTGGAAACTGGAAGATGCACAAGAGCGTGAGCCAGGCCATCGCCCTAGTCCAAGCCCTCAAGGAAAGCCTGGCTACCGTAACCGATCGAGAAATTTTGGTTTGCCCCCCTTTCACCGCCCTCTACCCCGTGGCTGAGGCCCTGAAAGGGAGCAACATCGAACTGGGGGCTCAGAACATCTACCCCCAGGAGGAAGGAGCCTACACAGGAGAGATCTCCCCTACTATGCTCCTAGATGTGGGCTGTAGTTATGTCATCCTGGGTCACTCCGAGCGGCGGCAGCATTTCAAGGAGACGGACGAGTTCATCAACCGCAAGGTCCATCTCGCCTTGGAGCACGGTTTGCGTCCCATCTTATGCGTGGGGGAGACGCTGGAGCAGCGGGAGACGGGCCAAGAGGTGGCGGTGGTAACAAAGCAGGTGCGGGAGTGCCTGGCCGGCGTAACAGGGGAAGAGATGAAAGAGGTAGTCATCGCCTACGAGCCGGTCTGGGCCATCGGCACCGGCCGCACCGCCTCCCCGGAGCAAGCCCAGACCATGCACAAGGTTATCCACGATATTCTGAAGGGGCTTTATGGCGAAGAAACGGCCCAAGCCACCCGCATCATCTACGGCGGGAGCGTCAAGCCAGACAACGTAGACGACCTCATGCGAGAGCCGGACATCGACGGGGCTCTGGTGGGGGGAGCATCCCTCAAGGCGGAGAGTTTTACCCGGATAGTGAGGTTTGAGGCATAGGTGAGGTGGAGCACCACCGCCGCACCGCCACCACCAGCACCACCAGCATCACCACCTTGGGAGGAAGTCGTGATGGCGGGTGGTGGCCAGCAGCAACGGAGGGCAGCGGGTAGCGACGGAGAACAGCCAGTGGCGAAGGGTTGTAGCCCTAGTGGTGGAGGAAGGAACACCGATGGTGGAAGCCAAATATCGCTTTTGACCTTCAGTAAGTAATCATGAATGACTTGACAGAAAGTATATTTTGTTGTACAATAGTTACCCGAGAGGTAACTTTTTTCCGATAAAGTATATCTAACAGGAAAACAAATGCCAATAAAGACCCTTGGAAGGTCCAGCGCTGAGTTGCTAGCAACACTCAGTGAACGAGGACAAAATATCTTCACGTTACAAGACGCTATGGTCATTCTAAGCGCCGACTCAGGTAGCGCCAAGAAGCTACTGCATGACCTAGTAAAGCGCCGGTGGTTAAAGCGCCTTCAAGGCGGCAAGTATCTAATACTGCCTCTGAGTACTGGGCTAACCGGTTCATATACTGAGCACGAATTCTTGATAGCGGCGAGTTTAGTAAACCCATACTATATAAGCTATTGGACGGCTCTTAACTACTATGGCTTCACCGAGCAAGTCGCGAGAACCATCTTCGTTGCCACCACCACTGACAAGCGACCCGTCGAGATTGCCGGATTGACCTACAGGTTTGTGTTCTTGGCCAAGCACAAGTTTTTCGGTTTCGTTCAGGAGTGGATTGAGGACAAGCAAGTCAACATAGCCTCCAGAGAGAAGACGCTCGTTGATTGCCTCGATCTTCCTCAATATTGCGGAGGTATCGCCGAGGCCATTAAGGGCCTTTGGTATGGATATGAGGAAAAGACCTTGGATTGGGATGCGCTTACCGAGTACGCCGAGCGCATGGGCAATAGAACCATCTTCAAGCGGTTGGGCTACTTGACTGAACTATTGGAGTTGCCCCTCGGAGAGCATATCGGCCTCTGGAATTCCAAGATATCCTCTGGTTATAGCACGCTTGATCCCACTATGGGAAAGACCGGCTCCTATAACACCCGCTGGAATCTACTGGTCAATCTGAGCCGAGGGGAACTGTTAGAATGGAGAGAGCATTAGATGATTGGGTTGGATGAACTTAAGCGAAGAACCGCGGAGGCTCAGGTAACTCTGGAAACTATCGAGATAGACTATGTACTTGCCTGGGTAGTTTGGGGGTTCTTCCAAAATGAACTACTCAAAGACAATCTCGTCTTCAAGGGAGGAACCGCCCTACGCAAAATCTATTTCCCAAACTATAGAGAGTATCGCTATTCAGAAGACCTCGATTTCACAGCCGAAACAGAGTTGCCAGAAGATGATCTCAACGAGGCAATAGATTCTTCCTGCACTTTGATAAGAGAGGCAAGCAATATCGACCTCAGTCTGGGGCCTCTGAAATCATACGAATCTCCCATCTCTAAAGCCTGCAAGGGGCGCTTATACTTCATCGGGCCTCGACAACAGCGGGCACAACGCCGTCTTGATCTAGACATCGATTGCTCTGAAGAAATCGTCCTTTCTCCTAGCCTCCTTAGACTAGAGCACCCGTACTCAGATGCAGATGGCTGCAGCGTACTTGTTTCCACATACCCACTGGAGGAGATATTAGCCGAGAAGTTGAGGGCCCTTATCACCCCAGAACGGGTACGAGCACGCCACTTCTTTGATATCTGGTATATTCTCCTCAGGTATCCAGGGAGACTCGATGTTGGAGAAGCAAAGCAGGTCTTCCATCGAAAATGCGCGCATAAGGATATCAAGTTCAAAAACATCTCTGATTTCTTCAAGCCCGCCCGCTTAGAAAAATATGAAAGGGATTGGAAACGCTCGCTTGAGCGTGTGATGCGTGAAGTACCCTCCTTCCAGCGAGTACGTGAAGAATTGGAGTCCGCGCTGCAGAATCTTTTTGTTTGATAGGCATCCCCTCGGTTGTAAGCGGACACGGCCACCACTCTGCTTCATCGATGTCATGGGAGTCATCACCAGCATCACCTCTCTACTCTCTCCTCCTAACTCCCTTCCCTAGCCCCTTCGTACCAAATTCCCAAACTTGATAGTTTTTGACAGTCCAACTGTGATATAGTTAACATTGCTTTAGCGCCTGCTGCCCGCAGGTGTTTTTATGACACTAAAAAGGGGAGTCTTACCTGTCCCGCATCCCGGAATTCTATAAATTGAGCCTGGAGGAGCGCATTGGAGAGGTCCAGGCTCGGACAAACCTGACCGCTGAGGAGACAGATACTCTAACGGGGGCCAAGGGGCTCACCCCTGCCCAGGCGGACCGGATGAGCGAGAACGTAGTGGGCACCTGCCGCCTGCCCCTGGCCATAGCCACTAACTTCCTCATCGACGGCAAAGATTACCTCGTCCCCATGGCCATCGAGGAGCCCTCCGTGGTGGCCGGAGCCAGCCACGGGGCCAAATTGGTGAGGGAGGGAGGAGGCTTCACCACTGAGGCCACCCCTCCCCTGATGATAGGCCAGATACAAGTGCTAGACCTGGCCAACCCCTATGAGGCCCTGGAACGGCTCCTGGATGCCAAGGGGAGGCTCCTAGAAGAGGCCAACAAGGTCGATCCCGTCATCGTGGGTCTGGGGGGAGGGGCCCAAGCCATAGAGCCGCGGGTCATAGATAGCCCCAGCGAGCCCATGCTCGTCCTCCATCTCCTTTACGATGTACGCGATGCTATGGGGGCCAACGTTATCAATACCACCTTGGAGGCCATCGCCCCCCTAGTGGAGAAGATAACTGGCGGCCGAGTCAACCTGCGGATCATCTCTAACCTGGCCGATAGGCGGCTGGCCAGAGCCCAGGCCACCGTTCCCCAGGAGGCCATGACCTTTGACGGTTTTAAGGGCGAAGAGGTGGCGGAGCGCATCCTTGAGGCCCATGCCTTTGCGCAAGCAGACCCCTACCGCGCGGCCACCCATAACAAAGGGATCATGAACGGCATCGATGGGGTGGCTTTGGCCACAGGGAATGACTGGCGGGCTATCGAGGCCGGAGCCCACGCCTACGCAACCCGAAGCGGCAAATATAGCCCCCTCACCAGTTGGCATAAGGATGAGGAGGGCAACCTCCTGGGTAGCATCGAGTTGCCCACCTCCGTGGGCATCGTGGGCGGGGCCACACAAACCAACCCCACAGCGAAGGTGGCGTTAAAGATATTGGGCGTAAAGTCAGCCAGCGAGTTGGGCCGGGTGATGGCTGCGGTAGGCCTGGCCCAAAACCTAGCCGCTCTCAGGGCCTTGGCCACGGAGGGGATTCAGCGAGGCCACATGGCCCTTCACGCCCGTAACGTAGCCCTCTCCGTGGGGGTACCAGAGGAATATATAGACCAAGTAGTGGACCAGATGGTGGAAGAGAGGAAGGTCAGGCCCGATAGGGCTCAGGAAATCGCCAGAAAACTAGAGAGTAGCCAATGATAAGGGTTATAGGGTAGGTGCAAGATGAAGCCCAATAGAGAAGTGGGAATCATAGGTTACGGAGCCTATATCCCCCACTATAGGATCAAAGCAGACGAGATCCTCCGTGTCTGGAAGGGTATAGATACCGTACACTTGGAGGAGAAATCGGTCCCCGGCCTAGACGAGGACACCGCCACCATGGCTATCGAGGCAGCCAGGAACGCCTTGAAGCGGGCCGCCATCGACCCCCAGGGGATCGGAGCCGTCTGGGTAGGGAGCGAGTCGAAGCCCTACGCCGTAAAGCCCACCGCCACCATCGTGGCCGAGGCGCTGGGCGTTACCCCCCATACCAATGCCGCCGACTGGGAGTTCGCCTGCAAGGCGGGCACCGAAGCGATGCAAGCGGCCATAGGTTTCGTGGGCTCAGGGATGGCCACCTACGCCCTGGCCATCGGCGTGGACACCGCCCAAGGGGCACCCGGCGATCAACTGGAATATACCGCCAGCGCTGGCGGGGCGGCTTTCATCATGGGGCCCAAAGAGGAGAGCCTGGCTTACCTGGAAGGCTCCTACTCTTACGTGTCGGATACACCCGATTTCTTCCGACGGCCTCACCAGCACTATCCCCAGCACGGCCATCGCTTCACCGGCGAGCCCGCCTACTTCAAACACACCTACCATGCGGCCCAGCATCTCATGGACGACCTGGGCTATACCCCTCAGGATTACACCATGGTCGTCTTCCATCAGCCCAATAGCAAATTCCCTCGCCGAGTGGCGCAAAAACTGGGTTTCACGGAGGAACAACTGAGACCCGGTTTCCTCGTGGAGGTTATCGGGAACGCCTATGCTGGCTCCTCTCCCCTGGGCCTCGCTGCAGCCCTCGATGAGGCCCGACCGGGGGATAAGATCCTGCTCGTCTCCTTCGGGTCGGGCGCGGGAAGTGACGCCCTCTCCTTCACCGCCACCGAGCGGATACTCAAAAACGACGATAGCCTCCGCCGGGTCGGGGACTATATCGACAGAAGGCAAGAGATAGACTACGGCACCTACTGCCGCTACCGAGACAACTTGAACAGCCACTAAATAATGAGAGACGTATCTATCATCGGCATCGGACAGACCGAGGTAAGGGAGCATTGGGAGCGCTCCCTGAGGGAATTGGCTGTCGCTTCTATCACCGCGGCCCTAGACGATGCGGGGATCGACCGAGCCGATGCGCTATATGTGGGCAATATGCTCTCCGGAGAGTTGACCGGGCAGGAGCATTTGGCCACCCTCATCGCCGACTTCGCTGGGCTGCGAGGCGTAGAGGCCCTCAAGGTGGAAGCCGCCTGTGGCTCAGGAGGAGCCGCGATGAGGATGGGGTATCTGGCTGTGGCCAGCGGCCTCCACGACCTGGTGATCGTCACCGGGGTGGAGAAGATGACCGATTGCGAAAACGGCCTGGTCACTGAGGCCTTAGCCATGGCTGGGGATGGAGACTACGAGGCCATGCAGGGCCTCTCCTTCGTGGCCCTAAACGCCCTCCTCATGCGGCGGTATATGCACGAGTATGGGGTGGGCCACGGAGATTTCGCCGGCTTTTCCATCAACGCCCATCGCAACGCGGCCCAGAACCCCTACGCCATGTTTCGCCGACCTATCACCCGGGAAGCATTCGCCAGCGCCCGCATGATCTCCGACCCTATCAACCTCCTGGACTCATCCCCCGTAGGGGACGGGGCAGCCACGGTCATCCTCTGTCCGGAGGAGAAAGCCCAAGAGTTTAGCCCCACGCCCGTTACCATCATCGCCTCGGCCACAGCCACAGACGCCATCGCCCTCCACGACCGGGACGATCCTCTCTTCCTACAAGCGGCCCACGAGTCGGCCCAGAAAGCCTACTCCCAGGCAGGGGTAGGCCCTGAGGATATCGAGGTCTTCGAGTTGCACGACGCCTTCACCATCATGGCCACCTTATCTCTTGAGGCCTGTGGCTTCGCCGATAGAGGTCGAGGGGTCGAACTAGCCAAAGATGGGGAGATATCCCTGGAAGGCAAGATCCCCATCTCCACCATGGGAGGGCTAAAGGGAAGGGGCCACCCCGTAGGCGCTAGCGGTGTCTATCAGATCGTGGAAGTGGTTCAGCAACTGAGAGGTGAGGCAGGCGCCAATCAAGTGGACTGCCACCTGGGTATGGCCCAAAGCATAGGGGGAACGGGAGCCACAGCCATAACCCATATCCTGGAGGGGCCGAAATAAAATGCTGGTGGGCAAAGAAAGAAGAACAAGATGATTTTGGGTCAATCGATTCTCTTCCCTTTACTTCTCCTTCTGTCCTTTGTTTCCTTTATAGTGGCTGCCATCGTCTACTTCAGAAGCGAGAAAGAGCCGGACCCCCTTCAGCGGCGTTTCCTCCCCCGTTTCTACGCCTACGCCATGCTTTTCACCTCTTCTCTCATAATCCTCATAGGAGGGGGGCTCCTCTTGAAGGCCGCTTTCTCCTACCCTCTGGGCATGGAGTTCAGTTACCAAGGGCAGGCCTTCTACGCCGAGGTTGAGGTAATACCGGTAGAGGTAGCCCCGACAGAGCCCCCAGCACCAGTGCCCACACCTATGCCCGTCTGGGAACCGTCTAAATTTGAGGGTATAGAATATCGTGAGGAAGAGCGCTTGAGAGACCTCCTCAATGGGGCGACTATGGTTGGGGTGGGGGCTCTCTTCTTCGCTCTGCACTGGGTCCTCCGAAACCAGGTAGAGAGCCAAAAAGAGCGCCCACTCTCCTTCCTCAACAGAGCCTACCTCATGGTGAGCGGTGTGGTCTATGGTGGCCTATCTCTCGTCCTCCTCCCCATGGGGCTCTATCAACTCATCGAGTTCTACCTCGTCCCCCGAGGTGACCCAGAGCAGACCATTTGGAGTTGGCCTATCCCCGGCGACACCCTGAGCTACGCCTTTGTGGCCTTGGTCTTGTGGCTATGGATTCTCCCCCAACTATTCAGGAGCCTGGGAGAGGAGAGATAGCAAGGGCCGGCGGCCCGTAGAAAAAAAGAGGTCAAAAGTCTATGTCATTAGCCAGACATTGGCGTTTGCAGGATGAGCGATACAAACTGGTAGGAAGAGAATGCGCCGCCTGTGGCAGAAAACTTTTCCCCTCTCGGGATATCTGCCCCCACTGCGGATCCCGAGACCTTAAGCCCTATAGGTTTGCGGGAAAGGGGGAAATCTACTCCTACTCTACCATCTACCAACCCCCGGCCGGCTATGAGGATTTCGTGCCTTATACCGTGGCTTTGATCCGTTTGGATGAGGGGCCCTTGATCGCCGCTCAACTGACCGATTTAGATAGCGAAGGGGTAGAGATCGGCCAGCGGGTAGAGATGGTCACCCGCCGGCTCCGGGAGTATGGCCCGGAGGGGCTAATCGTCTACGGTTACAAGTTCCGGCCGCTTCTGAAAGGCTAGGCAAACCGCCTCATTGACATAAGAAGGCGACCCCTGGCGGGGTCGCCTTTCGCGTTGCCCTGCATTGACCTCACCAGGGCGACTTTTCTTTCTCCTCCCCTCGGATCAGAAGCGTGAGAGCCAGGCTCACCAGACTGATCACCAACGCCCCCCAGAAAGCAGCCCAGAAGTTGGCTACCCCGAAGCCGATCCCCAACTGCCCGGCCACCCAGGCGGTTAGCCCCAGCATCGCCGCGTTGATGACGAAGAGGAAAAGACCCAGGGTCAAGATTATTAAGGGGCAGGTGAAGAATTTGATCAGGGGCCGGATGAAGGCGTTCACCAACCCCAAAATCAGAGCCACCGCCACGATGGCCCACTCATCTTGCACCCATATCCCCGGCACCACCTTGCTGGCCACATAGATGGCCAGGGCGTTTATCAGCCAGCGAAGCAGAAACCGACGTATCATAAAATCCCTCCCTCACCATCTCCTTAGTCTTGGCCCATCATACCACTCGGTGCCGGATCCGGCAAATAGAAGGCGGGCTACTCGACGTATATCTCCACCCGCTCTCCGTCTTTGGTATCCTCCACATCTGCGATCTTCCCCCTGGCGCCTTCGCGTATGGCCCTCACTATCTCGTCGATGTCCAGATCGAAGGGGGCGGAGAACTTGGCCCCTATCTTGGCGCCGATATTCAACAGCCCTAGGGGGAGGTTGATATTCACCTTGTGCTTTCCCGTCTTCATATCCGTGACCCGCACTCGGAACCAGCGCGCAGATGACGCCCGCTCTTCCCCCGTTGCCTCTAAGGCGTCCAGGAGTTTCGCCCCCTCCTCAGCGGTGATCTGTCCCTCCTCGATCATCTTCAGGATCTGCATCCTCTCCTCGTGAGTAGCCATCTTCTTGCCCCCTTTCTAGTTTCAGCATCATCCGCTCCAACGTCCGCTCCTCGATGAAACCGCACCTTTCGAGAACCTTTACCGTCTCCGGATATGAAGGGTAGATCCTGGCCATCGCTCCTCTGGGAGGATGGGTACGCAAGATAGAAAACGCCTTGGCCAAAAGCCCCTCTTCCACCTGGCCTCGCTCCTCCCCATGAACCACCATCTCCAAGCGGTACGGCCCGGCCCACCAAAGATGGAGGGTGAGCATAGACCTCCCCGCCACCCAGCGATGGCTTCTCCGCCCCAGGAGCCCCCATAGCCAGGCGAGGAGCCCCTGGCCCAGGTCTGGCTTCGAGCCTTCTCTCTCGCCGAGGAACGCCGTCTCTTGGGGTAAGGACTCTTTCCACAGTCGATACCCCTCTTGCCATTCGCCGGGCTTCAATTCCCTCATCGAAGGGGTTTCTCGGAGGATTAGAGCCGGTAGTCCAACTAGGCGCATCTCCGTCCAGGCATCAACCCTCACAAAACCCAGTTTCTCATAGAGTCCCTTAGCCACCCTATTATCCTGGCGCACCTCCAGAGCCACCCAAGGGGCTTTCCTCCTTTCGACCCTCTCTAGAACCGCCCCCATCAACCGCCTAGCGATACCCCTCCTCCGATAATCTGGGTGGACGGCTAGGTTGCTTACCAGGTAACCCCCTCTGCTTCTGCTGAGGGTCACATTCCCCACCACTCGCCCCTCCTCCACCCAGACGTAGCCGGAGAAAAGGTCTCCCAGAATCCACAAGAGAGGCCCGATATAGGCCGCAGCCCTCATCCCCCGCACCGCTTCCCGACCTTCGGGGCCCAGTTCAAGGCCAAAAGCCACCTCTAGCAAGTCCGCCACAGACCCTATATCCCGCAGAGGGCTAAAAGGTCGTAAGCCGTTTTCCACCCCACCCAGAACCCCGGTCACCATCGCCTTCTATCCCCAGAAGGTGCAATCATACACAGCAACCCACCTTCCCGACGAAACCTCACTACCAAAGACTCTCCCTAAGAGAAGGCTGTTCACCTCCTCTGCTTCTATCAACCCCCCAGACTCACCCACGCCCTCCAGATGCAACCTGGAAGCCTGAACCACAGAGAGGCTCTCTCGATACATCCTTTTCCCTCACCTCCCCTTTAGGAGTTCCACAGCCTCCTCGGCTCTGATCTCGCCCTTCTGTACCTGCTCCAAGATCTCCCTCCGCCTCTCCGGGGTCACCATCTCCTCCTCCGATACCTCGTACCCTACTCGGATCACCTCGTTTAGCCGGCTACGTACCGTAGGATAGGAGATCCCCAACTCCTCCTCCACCCTGGTGATCTTCCCCTCGCACTTGATGAAGGTCTCCACAAACTCCATCTGCTCAGGAGAGAGCCGGTAGAAGCGACCTAACTCGAAGTGCCCCTCTAGTGTCGCATCGCAATTTCGACAGTAAAGACGCGTCACCTCCAGATCACTGGAGCATACCGGACATCGCTTCATCACAGGATACATCAAAACCCTCCCTTCTGTGAACGAATGGAGTACCACCCCAACAACCGCCCCCACCTCTCCATCCCTACCCACTCCTTTACCCGCACCGCCATGCTAAAACCTCTTGCGATATTTTAGCACATAACTTGATACTTGTCAAGTTTATATTAAATATTCTAAGGTTATGGTTGTAAATTTTAAGGTTAGAGCATCCTATCAGAGGGCAAATATGAACGAGGGGAGCAAAATGCTCCCCTCGGAGGAAGCGATTACTACACGCTAGTAGAGCCCCTGATCACTCCAGGTAGATGATCCAGACGCAGAGGCCAGCCAGGATGATAGTGGTCACTATGAGGGCCGCCCACTGGCCTGGCAAGAGCCCCACATTTCGGGCTGCTATCACCAGCATGATCACCATACCTATGGCCAGGGCGATCCAAGCCGATAGGCGAGGATGACGGGTTACGAACTCTTTCAAAGAGACGATCATTCCTCCCCTCCTTTCCCTTG
>DAOULQ010000090.1:0-7612 GCA_034419095.1 Anaerolineae bacterium
TCTGGCCCACCAACTCCTTGTCCATCCCCTCCACAGCGATCTGTTTCGCCCCCCTACCTACAGTGATAGTTATCCCTTCTGGGGGAACTATCTCCACAGAATGCGAATAGCCTACATTGAGGACCAATTTCCCGCCCTGTATCTCGGCCCGATAACCGACCCCTACGATCTCCAGTTCCTTGCGGAAACCATCGCTCACCCCTTGCACCATGTTGGCTAAAAGGGCTCGGGTAAGGCCGTGAAGGGAACGATGCTTGCGGTTATTCGTGGGCCGGCTAACGACGACCTGCCCCTCTTCCAAGGAGATAGCCATGTCGGAGTGGAAGAGGCGAGTGAGTTCTCCCCTGGGCCCCCTAACTGTGACCCGGCTATCTTCGATCTCCACCTGGACGCCGGCCGGTACCTTGACAGGCATACGCCCTATCCTAGACATCTACTACCTCACCAGATATAACATACAACCTCACCGCCTACCCCCAACCGTCGCGCCTCCTGGTCGATCATCACTCCCCGGGAGGTGGAAAGGATAGCGATCCCCATGCCACTCAACACCCGAGGGATCTTATCTGCTTTGGCGTAGATCCTGCAGCCTGGTTTAGAGACCCTTTTCAGCCCCGTGAGCACCGGCTCCTTATCCTCGGCATATTTTAACCAAACCCTTATCACAGGCTGGGGCTTATCCTTGGTCACCTCGAACCTTTCGATATACCCCTCCTCCTGGAGGATCTTCGCCAGGGCGATCTTCATCTTGGAAGCGGGAACCAAGACCAACTCATGTCGAGCGGTGATACCGTTACGTATACGGGTCAACATATCAGCGATAGGATCGGTACTCATATGATAGCTCCCTATATCTTACCAACTGGACTTGACCACCCCTGGGATCTTGCCCTCCAGGGCCAAGCGACGGAAACAGATGCGGCAGAGGTTAAAACGGCGCATATAACCCCGAGGCCGCCCGCAGATCATACAGCGGTTCCTCAGTCGAACTTTGTACTTTCTCTTCTTCTCCCTGGCGATTATCGACTTCTTAGCCACAGATCTCTCCCCTCGCTATGGGCGTTTGAAGGGCATCCCAAAGAGCCTTAAAAGTTCCCGGCCCTCTTCATCAGTCTTAGCCGTGGTGACGATGGTGATCTCCACCCCTCGCACCTTGTCTATGGAATCATAATCTATCTCCGGCCAGACCAACTGTTCCTCCAGACCCAAGGTGTAGTTCCCCCGCCCATCGAAGGAATCGGGCGAGACCCCTCGGAAGTCCCTCTGGCGAGCAAGGGCCACGTTGCAAAGGCGGTCCAAAAAGTCATACATCCGATTACCCCGTACCGTGGCTTTCAGCCCGATGGGGTGCCCAGCCCTCAACTTGAAACTGGCGATCGACTTCTTGGCCCGGGTTATGACCGGCCTCTGCCCGGTGATGGTAGCGATATCCTGGGAAGCCGAGTCCAGCGCCTTAGCATCATCCTTCCCCTCTCCCAAGCCGATATTGACCACCATCTTCTCCAGACGGGGCACCTCCATCACATTCCGGTAGCCGAACCGCTTCATCAGGGCGGGGACGATCTCCTCTCTATACCTCTTCTTCAGCCTAGGTACGATCTCTGCCATCTTCAGTCGATAGACTCCCCACACTTCTTACAGAGCCGGGACTTCTTCCCCTTCCCATCGATCTGGAACGCTACCTTGGTCCTTTGGTTGCAGCGTGGGCAGATCAGGGCCACGTTGGAGAGGCGCAGGGGGGCTTCGAACTCTATGATCCCCGCCTGGGTGCGCACCCGACCGGTAGGCCTCTGGTGGCGTTTGACCAGGTTGATGCCCGACACCACCACCCGTTCTTTTTTAGGGAGCACGATCCGCACCGCGCCCCTCTCCCCTCGGAACTCTCCAGTGATGACCTCTACTGTGTCTCCCTTCTTGATACGATTCATCTATAAGACCTCCGGTGCGAGAGAGACTATCTTCATAAAACCCTTATCCCGCAACTCTCGGGCTACAGGGCCGAAGATGCGGGTCCCTCGGGGGTTCTTGTGTTCATCTACCAACACGGCCGCGTTCTCGTCGAACTTTATGTACGAACCGTCAGGACGTCCATACTCCTTGGCCGTGCGGACGATAACCGCCTCCACCACATCGCCCTTCTGCACAGAACCGGAGGGGATCGCCTGCTTCACCGTGGCCACAATGATATCCCCTACGCCTCCATACCGTCGCCTGGAGCCGCCTAGGACTCTGATGCACAGGATCTCTCGGGCACCGGTGTTATCGGCCACCTTGAGTTTGCTCTCCTGCTGGATCACCCGATCCCTCTCTTGATACCGATCAACTCGACAGGGGTTCTCCCTCCCTGCCGGGTCACTCTCCTAAGATCTCCTCCACTACCCACCGCTTCTCACGGCTCAAAGGGCGGTTCTCCTTGATGCGCACCATATCCCCCACTCGGCAGGCGTCTGTGGCATCGTGAGCCTTAAACCGCTTTTTCACCCTCATCTCTTTCTTGTATAGAGGGTGTCGACGTAGCCTCTCCACCTCTACTACCACCGTTTCATCCATCTTATCGCTCACTACGCGACCGACCATACTCCTCTTCCGCTCCCTCATGCTCCCTCCTCAGAGCCGAAGAGCTCCCTCTCTCTCAAGATAGTCTTGGCTCGAGCGATATCGCTTTTCACCTGGCTCAAGCGGTTATGATCACTCGACTGTTTGGTCGCCAACTGGAAGCGGAGGTTGAAGATCTCCTCCCGTAACCGTTCCAACTCCTGCTCCAACTCTTCAGTGGTGAGAGCACGCATCTCGCTAGCCTTCACTTGTCACCTCGATCCAAAGAGCGAATCGCTCTTAGCGATAAACTGGGTCTTTATGGGAAGTTTATGGGAAGCGAGACGCATCGCCTCTCGAGCCGCCTCCTCTCGCACTCCAGCGATCTCGAAGAGGATTCTCCCCGGTTTCACCACAGCCACCCAGTGGTCCACGCTCCCTTTACCACTCCCCATCCTGGTCTCTGCTGGCTTCTTGGTGACCGGCTTGTCAGGGAAGATACGGATCCAAAGTTTTCCCCCCCGCCTGACGTAACGGACGATAGCCCTGCGAGCCGCCTCGATCTGGCGGCTGGTCACCCAGGCGGGCTCCAAAGCCTGTAAACCGTACTCCCCAAAGCCTATCTGGTTCCCTCGAGAGGCCTTGCCCTTCCGCCTCCCCCGATGGGCTTTTCTATACTTGACCCGTTTGGGCATCAACATGGCTCTGGCTCCTTAGGCGGGGCTTCGGGTAACACCTCGCCCTTGTAGACCCAGACCTTGATCCCTATCCTTCCCAATGTGGTGAGCGCCTCATCTTGAGCGTAATCGATGTCCGCCCTTATGGTATGCAGAGGGACCCGCCCCTCCATCACCCACTCGCGACGGGCCATCTCCGCGCCCGATAGCCGGCCGCTACAGGCTATCTTTATCCCCTCCACCCCCAGCCGCATAGCCCTAGCCATCGACTGCTTCATAGCCCTCTTGTGGGAGATCCTCTTTGAGAATTGAGCCGCCAGGCTCTCAGCGATGAGATGGGCATCGATCTCTGGATGCTCCACCTCCTGGACTTCGATGCGGATCCTTTTGCCCGTAAACTCCTCCAGTTGACGACGAAGGGTATTGACGGTAGTCCCTTTGCGGCCGATCACGATACCCGGCCTAGCCGTGTGAATGGTCAGCGAGACCTGATTGGGGAAGCGCTCGATCTCTATTTTGGATATACCAGCCCTCGACAACTCCTTCCGAATCAGATCCCGTATAGCCAAATCCTCCTTCAGAAGAGCAACATATTCTTGCCCCTCGGCGTACCATCGGGCTTTCCAATCTTTGATGATCCCCAGCCTAAAACCTTCCGGATGTACCTTGCGGCCCAAAACCCCTCCTTCCCAGACCTACTCCCACTCGCTGACCACTACGGTAATGTGGGAGGAGCGTTTCAAGATCGGCTTCGCCCGTCCACGCGGCCCCGCCCGCCACCTCTTCAAGCGAGGGCCATCATCGGCCGTGATCCGAGCGATGTACAACTCATCGGCGGAAAGACCATGCACATCCTCCGCGTTCGCCGCCGCCGACTTGATGGCTTTGGCCACCGGCCTGGCCGCCGCTTGAGGCAGAAATCTAAGATAGGTTAAAGCCTCGCTCACCCCCCGACCACGAACCATATCCGCCACTCGCCTCACCTTCCGGGGAGAGATGTGAACATATTTTATCACCGCCCTAGCCTCGACCCCCATCTACTTCTTCTTTCCGATGCGAGTGGCCCTCTCCCGAGAGGTGTGTCCGTGGCCCCGGAAAGTCCTGGTAGGGGCGAACTCCCCCAGTTTATGTCCTACCATGTTTTCAGTGATGTAGATGGGCACATGACGACGCCCGTCGTGGACGGCGATAGTATGCCCCACCATCTGAGGAAAAACGGTAGAGGATCGAGACCAGGTCTTTATCACCTTCTTCTCTCCCGACTGGCTCATGGCTTCGATCTTTTTAAGCAGTTTGGGGTCCACATACGGTCCCTTCTTCAGCGAGCGAGCCATGCAACTACCCTCCATCAATATCGGCTAATGAAGGCCGACTCTAAGCCCTCCTCTTCCCCCGCCGCTTCACGATCCACTTATCCGTGGCCTTGCGCCGTCGGGTCTTCTTGCCCAGGGTGGGCTTGCCCCAGGGGCTCTTGGGCGAGGGCATCCCGATAGGGGCCTTGCCCTCTCCCCCGCCATGGGGGTGATCTCGGGGAGTCATCGCCGAGCCTCGGGTGGCGGGCCGCCGCCCCAGCCAACGGGCTCGACCTGCCTTCCCCAAACTCACATTCCCCCAGTCGGTATTTCCCACCTGGCCGATGGTGGCCATACACTGGGTATTTACCAACCGCACCTCCCCCGAGGGCAGGCGGATATGGGCATAGTTACCCTCTTTGGCCAGGAGTTGCGCCGAAGCGCCCGCCGAGCGAGCCAACTGCCCCCCTCTCCCCTTCTGAAGTTCGATGTTGTGGATGGTAGTGCCCACGGGGATATTAGCGATAGGCAAGGCGTTCCCCACCCTGAGATCGGCCTCGGGCCCCGATCCCACCCCATCACCCACCTTGAGCCCCAGAGGGGCCAAGATATACCGCTTCTCGCCATCGGCGTAGACCAGAAGGGCGATCCGCGAGGAGCGGTTGGGGTCGTACTCGATGGAATCGACCCGGGCCGGAACCCCGATCTTGTCGCGTTTGAAATCGATGATCCTATAGCGGCGCTTATGCCCGCCGCCCTTATGGCGGACGGCGATCTTCCCCCCACTTCGGCCCGCCTTCTTCTTCAAAGGAGCAACGAGGGAGGGCTCGGGTTCTTGGCGCGTGATATCCTCAAAACCGGTGACGCTCATCCCTCGCCGACCGGGCGAGGTAGGCTTATAGATCTTGATAGGCATACTAGACTCCCTCAAAGAGCTCGATCCGTTGCCCCTCAGCCAATTTCACCATAGCCTTCTTCCAGGAAGGGGTATGGCTCACATGTCGGCCCCATCTCCTCGGCTTTCCCGGCACGTTGATAATGTTGACCGAGACCACATCTACGCCGAAAACCTCCTCCACCGCCTCTTTGACCTGCAATTTGTTCGCCCGGCGGTCTACCTCGAAGGTATAAAGCCCCTGCTCGATCTGCATGGTAGTCTTCTCGGTGACTATGGGGCGTCGCAGAACCTCGTATTTATCCATCACCCCAAGATCCCTTCGATCACCTCAAGAGCCCCCAGGGGCATGATCAGCCAATCATGGCTCAAAAGATCCCTCAAGTTCAGATAGTGAGCCCGCAAAGTCTTAACCCCCGGGATATTTCGGGCTGATCTCTCCACGGTGGTATTCCTCTCCGGGAGGAGGATAAGAGCGCTATCCTCCACCTTCAAGTTCTCCAAGATAGTTGACATCTCCTTGGTCTTGGGCTCTTCCATCTCCAGCCCGTCCAAGACCAAGATCTTCCCCGCCTGAGCCTTGACCGGGAGGCCCCCCTTCAGGGCCAGACGTCTCATCTTCTTAGGCATCTTCTGGCGGTAACTTCGCGGCTGGGGGCCGAAGACCGTTCCTCCTCCCCGCCATTGGGGCTCCCGTGTGCTCCCATGGCGAGCCCGTCCGGTCCCCTTCTGTCGCCAGGGCTTGCGCCCTCCACCCCTCACCTCGCCGCGGGTCTTGGTCTTGTGTGTCCCCAAGCGAGCATTAGCCAACTGTCTAATCAGCGCCTGGTGCATCACCGCCTCGTTCACCGGCGCGGCGAAGATATGATCCGGCAACTCGATCTCTTTCCTGGTCTTTCCCTTCGTGCTGTAAAGAGATACTTTCATATCCGGTCCAAAACTTTCTACTTGCTCTTGACCGCCCTCCGCACCATCACCAAGCCGCCTCGGTTGCCAGGGATGGAACCCCGTACACCCAAAAGGTTCCGCTCTGGATCCACCAGAACCACCTTCAGGTTCTGGACGGTCACCTGCTCGTTTCCCATCCGGCCGGCCATGCGTAGCCCCTTGAAGACCCGGCCGGGCGTGGTGGTGGAGCCAATCGATCCGGGGGCCCTGGCCCGGTCAGACTGGCCATGGGTGGCTGGCCCCCCTCGGAAGCCGTGCCTCTTCATCACCCCGGCGAACCCCTTCCCCTTGGAGATGCCGGTCACATCCACCAGATCGCCCACGGAGAAGAGGCCAGTGTCCAACTTTTGGCCCACCTGGTAGTTCTGCACATCCTTAACCCTCACCTCCCGCAGATAGCGAAGGGGAGGCAACTCTTTCAGATGGCCTCGCTGGGGCTTGTTGAGTCGCTCCGTCTCTCCGAAGCCCAATTGCAATGCCGTGTAGCCATCTTTTTCATCGGTTTTCACTTGAGTGATATAGCAGGGCCCCGCCTCGACGAGCGTAAGGGGGACTATCTCCCCCCTCTCGTCGAAGATCTGGGTCATCCCTACCTTCCTGCCTAGAATAGCGTCCATTCTACAACTTTATCTCTATATCCACTCCGGCCGGGAGGTTGAGGCGCATCAGAGTATCGATAGTCTTTGATCCGGGCTCTACGACGTCGATGAGTCGTTTATGGGTCCGGATCTCGAACTGTTCCCGAGAGTCCTTGTCGATGAAAGGCGAACGTATCACCGTGAACTTCTCGATCTTGGTGGGCAGGGGTACGGGCCCCACTACTATGGCCCCCGTCCGCTCTGCGGCCTCCACTATCTGCTGGGCCGACTGATCGAGAACCCTATGATCGTACGCCTTCAAGCGGATCCTGATCCTATCCTTGGCCATACTCTCGTTACCCCATCTCTATTCCGTGGTCTTGGTGATGACGCCAGCGCCCACAGTCCGCCCTCCCTCCCGGATGGCGAAATGGGACCCTTCCTCTAAGGCCACGGGGACGATAAGTCTCACCTCCAGGGTCACGTTATCTCCTGGCATCACCATCTCCACCCCTTCAGGGAGGCGAGCCTCCCCGGTGACATCCATGGTTCCGATAAATAATTGAGGGCGATAGCCGGTGAAGAAGGGAGTATGTCTCCCTCCCTCCTCCTTCTTGAGGACATATACCTTCCCTTGGAAGGAGGTATGGGGGTTGATGCTCCCTGGAGCGGCTAATACCTGTCCCC
>DAOULQ010000091.1:0-21168 GCA_034419095.1 Anaerolineae bacterium
CCTGATCGAGATGGTCGATCTCGTTCTCCACGATCCTTTCCCACTTCTCCGCGATGAGGGAATCTACCTCCAGAAGGCTCTTCCCTACATGCTCCTCCTTAGAGAGGAGCCAACCCCTATTCACCCAGGGAAGAGCCACCACTTGAACCGGCCCTCCTTTGGTTTCGATGACCTCTGTGCCTGGCGTATCCCTCACCCAGACGTTCCTTATGGCCAAAGTGTCGAAGATCTCCACCGAGGTGGCCCTACTTGCGGCGTGGGGCATATCGTGATTGCCCACCAGGAGGAAGACGGGTATCTTCGCCTCCGCCAATCGTCGGATCCGCTTGGCGAACTCCCGCTGGAGGGTAGGGCTCGGCTTTCGACCTTTGTAGGCGTCGCCGGCGAAGAGGACAAGATGGATATCGCTCTCCAGGGCGTATTCTACGAGGGTATCGAAGGCCCGCAGAAAATCCCCCAGGCGAGTGCTCAAGCCCGTATTGGGATCCAAGCGGCCATAGTTCTCCACGCCTAGATGCAGATCCGCGAAATGTAGAACTCGAATCATACTGACTCCAGTATACCACACAGCCTGAGGGCCGGCAATATTTAACCTCGACAAAGCGGCCAACTCTGAAACAAGGCCGCTGGCTACATATCGGGGAAGGTTATTGGTCTGGGCCAACGGCGAGCGTTGGCGCGCCTATCTTCTGACCACCATTCTGCTTATCAGCCAGTTGATCACCACATTGATCAGCAAGACGGCAAGGACAAGCACGGCACCGGTGCCCCACGCCGCCTGATCCGATATGCCCTCTCGAGCGAGGATATAGAAGTGCACAGCCATGGTACGGACCGGTGAGAGGAGGGAGGTGGGAAGGCCCAGGGAAGAGCCTGCAGTAAGGATCACCGCCGCCGTCTCGCCGATGGAGCGGCCTATGCCCAAGACGATACCGGTGACGATGCCTGGCAAGGCACTGGGCAGGACCACTGTGGTCACCATCTGCCACCGGGTAGCGCCCAAAGCGAAACTCGCTTGTCGTAGATCGTGGGGCACAGCGCGAATAGCCTCCTCCGAGGTGCGCACGACAGTGGGGAGGATCATCATAGCCAGAGTCAGCCCTCCAGCCAGGATCGACCAACTCATCTTCAAGGTGATAACGAAGAAGACAAAACCGAACAGCCCGAAGATTATGGAGGGCACTCCGGCCAAAGAATCGGTGCCGAACCTAATGAGGCGGGTAAGGGTGCTCTCTTGAGTATATTCCGTGAGGTAGATGGCCGTCCCCACCCCTGCTGGGACGGCGATGATGATGGCTACCAGAGCCAAGGCCAAAGTCCCCACCATGGTGGGAAATATCCCCCCGGAACGACCCATACTCTCTGGATTGGAGAGCAGGAAATGAAGGTTGACCACCGGCAACCCCCGCCAGAGGACATAGAAAAGGAGGAAGAAAAGCAAAGCCAGGGTGGAGAAGCCCGCTATCCAGGATAGGGTCTTGGCCACGCGTTGGCTGGTCTTAGGGGACATGGTTACCTCCTAACCGACCTCCGACTCATCACGCTGGCGCTCATACTGAGAGCCATGATTATCACGAAGAGCACCACCCCGGTGGCAAAGAGGGCTCGGCGATGGTCGCCAGTGGCATAGGCCATCTCCAATCCGATATTGGAGGTGAGGGTGGTCACCGACTGTAGAGGGGAGAAGGGAATGGTCAAGGCGTTCCCCACCACCATAATCACAGCCATCGTCTCCCCGATGGCCCGCCCCATGCCCAGGATGATGCTGCTCAGGATGCCAGAGCGGGCGGCAGGGAGGACCATTCGCCAAACAGTCTGCCAGTGAGTGGCCCCCAACGCTAAGGCTCCATCCCGATACGCCCGAGGCACCGCTCTAATCGAGTCCTCCGAGATGCTGACGATAGTGGGAAGGATCATGATCGCTAGGACCATCGCCCCCGCCAGGGCACTAGGGCCAGGCCCTCCCAGATAGCGCTGTATCTGAGGGATCAAGACAGTAAGACCTACGAAGCCGTAGATCACGGAAGGGATCCCGGCCAGCAGTTGAACCAGAGGCCGGACCGCTGAGGCCAAAGCGGGAGGGGCGAACTCAACAGTGAAGATAGCCACCGCTACTCCCAGCGGCACTCCAAAGATGAGGGCACCAGCGGTAACCCAGAGAGAGCCTATGATCAGGGATAGGATGCCGAAAGAACCGTGGGAGGGCGACCAGTCGCTGCCAAAGATGAAGCGCCATAAGCCTACCTTAACTATCAAGGGAAGGCCTTCTTTGAAGATAAAGAGGGTGATCAGGGCCAACGAACCTAAGGCCGAAAAGGCCACTAGAAGCAATAGATAACGGATTATCCTCTCCCGAACCATAGTGCCCTCACTTGACCCCCACTAACCCTTCCTGCTCCAGCAGCCCTTGCCCCTGCGGGCTGAGCACGAATTCGATAAACTCCTTGGCCACCCCTTGGGGCTCCTCCCTCACTAAGAAGAGGAAGGGACGCACCAGACCATACGCCTCACTAGAGACCGTCTCCTGAGATGGAGATACCCCGTCGATGCTTAAGGGCTTCACCCGCTCATCGACGATCCCCAGGGATATATAGCCTATGGCACACGGATCGCCCGCTACCATCACCCGCACTGCGCCATTAGAATCCTGGCGCAAGGCGGCAGGGGTAATTCTCTCATCCTCCATTACCAACTCTTCAAAGGCTCCTCGTGTACCCGAGCCTTCCTCCCTGGTCACCACTGTGATCGGCCGGTCGCTTCCACCCAGGGACGACCAATTCTCTAACCGCCCGGCGAAGATCTCCCTAACCTGGTTCAGTGAAAGGTCAGAGAGAGGGTTCGAGGGATGGACTATGATAGCGATGGCGTCCCAGGCGATCAAGATGGTCTCCAGCCCTCCCTCTTCTTCTTTCAACCATCGGGAGGACGTGCCGATCTCCGCGGTCCCCGATAAAGCGGCCTGGATACCCGCGCTGGAGCCACCTCCCTGAACGTTAATGGGCGGGCTTTGGGGGTGCTCAGATAGATACCTCTCAGCCAGGAGTTCAGCGAAGGGCTCGACGGAGGTCGACCCAGCCAGGGTGATCCCCCGTCCTTCTCTTCCACCTCCACAGCCAACCAAAAAGAAGAGGAGAAACAAGATCCTAACGGCTAAGGACATAGATCCTCGCCTCTCGCGGGTTGCCTTCGGCAACAACGGTGTGATACAATGGGCCCGGCTAGACAAACCATGTCCGCGTATAAGATCGAAACTCGCCATCTAAACTTCTTTTACGGCCGAACGCAGGCTTTAATCGATGTATCTATCCAGGTTCGTGAGCGTCAGGTAACCGCCCTTATCGGCCCCTCCGGTTGCGGTAAGACCACCTTCCTACGCACCCTCAACAGGATGAACGAAACCCTTCCTGACACCCGCCTTCAGGGAGAGGTGCTTCTGGACGGCAAAGATATCTACGCGCCTGGGGTTGACGTGGTAGAACTTCGCCGCCGAGTGGGGATGGTCTTTCAGATACCAAACCCTTTTCCCCTGTCGATCTACGATAATGTGGCCTTCGGCCCTCGCGTCTTGGGCCTGCAGGATCACTTGGACGAGTTGGTAGAAAGCAGCCTCCGCCGGGCAGACCTTTGGGATGAGGTGAAAGACGACCTGCACAGGCTAGGGACGGAACTGGTTGAAGGACAACAGCAAAAACTATGCATCTCTCGCGTTTTAGCGGTGGAACCAGAGGTGATATTGATGGACGAACCCTGCTCTGCCCTCGACCCCACCGCAACTTTAAGGATCGAAGAACTCGTCCGCCACCTAAAAGACCAATATACCATCGTCATCGTCACCCACAATATGCAACAAGCCGCCCGAGTATCCGATTGGACCGGTTTCTTCCTCCTGGGCGAATTGATAGAATACGGCAAGACGGAGGATATCTTCACTCGCCCCCAGGACCAGCGAACGGAAGATTACATCTCCGGGCGATTTGGCTGAACCCTGCCCTCCCCAGCACCCTTGAGGCTACCCCAGACGGCCAGTTATATACTCCTCCGTCCTTTTGTCCCCAGGCCTAGTAAAGATATCCGCGGTCAGCCCGTACTCCACCAGTTCACCCGCTCTGTCCGGGGCCAACATCAATACCCCCGTCATATCCGATACCCTGGCCGCCTGCTGCATGTTATGGGTCACTATGACGATCGTATAATCGCGCACTAGATGGCGCATCAACTCCTCGATCTTCAGGGTGGAGATCGGATCCAGCGCCCTGCAGGGCTCATCCATCAATATCACCTCTGGCTCCATGGCCAAGGTTCGGGCGATACAGAGCCTCTGTTGCTGCCCCCCCGAAAGGGCCAAACCAGATTCATGCAACTTATCCTCAACCTCGTCCCAGAGAGCCGCCCGACGCAGACTTCGCTCCACGGTATCTCCCAATCGATCCTTGTCGCTCAGACCTCTCCTTCGGGGGCCATAAGCCACATTCTCAAAGACGGAGAGGGGAAAGGGGTTCGGGGTCTGAAAGACCATCCCCACCCTACGTCGGAGTTCTACCACGTCTATCCCCGGCTGGTAGATGTCAAGGCCATCTAAGAAGACAGAGCCCATAGTGCGAGCAGAGGGGATCAAATCATTAAGCCGATTGAAAGCGCGCAGGAGAGAACTCTTCCCAGAAAGAGAGGGACCGATGATGGCGGTGACACACCTCTCCCTGATCTCCATATCGATATCCCGTAGAGCACAAAACCCCCCATAATGAACATGGAGGTGGCGAGTGATCAACTTGACCTCCCCGCCAACCGCGACTTCCCCCCGCTCTCTTATCGTCTCCTGTATCCTTTGAGCGAAACTTTGCCCCGCCCCAAATTCCACCTAGGCCTCCCTAATCCATGCTAAAGGGCTGAAAATTAACGAAAGCGAAGAGAGGGCCCTGCGAACTCCCGCTGGGCAAAGCGATGAGAGACGATCCCAAGAGGAAGGTATCTCTATCATCCTTAGACTCAAAGTTGGACCATCCTCCTCACCATGCACCAACTGATTATACCACCGAGCATAAGTAGCGGTCAAAAAGTTGACGAACACTTCTCCCTACGATAGAATATAGAATATGGTAAAACAGGTTTTAGACAGCGATAGTATGGTACAACCCGGTACAATGATAGATAAGGTAGTGCTCCTCATAATCGATGGCCTGGATGTGGTCAACTTCACCCTGGGCAACACCCCCACCATGAGCGGCCTACACGGTCGGACGGCGGTGGGTGTAGCCCACACCGAGATCTTGGGCGCTGGCACCACCATCACCCCCATCGCCCACGCCATGATGGGCACCGGCCAAAACGTCATCGCCCACCGGCCAGGGAAGGAGACCAAAGGACGACCCTATACTCAACTAGGGGAACCGGCCACCACCGTCGGAGATGTGGCCAGCCAGGCTGGCATCACCGTGGCCGCGGTGGGCAAGAACGAGGCGGCCATCGTGGTGGGGGGCCTAGATCGCCTAGATATCTCCTACCTAGAGATGGACGGTATCGATGCCGACGATGACCAAGCCATCGCTCGGGAGACCACCGCCGCTTTAGAGACTTGCGGCCCCAGAGGTTTAGTGGTGGCCAACTATAACGGGGTCGATCGTGCCGGCCACAAGAGGGATGTTCATGGGGTAATAGAGGCGGTGGAAAAGACCGATCGCATGGTGGAGCGGGTCTTGGAGGCTACCGACCCAGCCAAGAGCCTTCTGATCATCGCCGCCGATCACGGCACCAACCCCCTCACCGGCAGACACAGCAATGTCCCCACCCCTCTGGTCTTGATCAATGAGAGGATAGAGGGGCGGGTCGATTTGGGCGTAGTTCATAACCTGGAGATCGCCATAACTATCGCCTCTGCCTTTGGCTTATCTCTGCCAGAAGCCTTCGGCCGCGACCTCTTCAAACTAGCCATGGAGGGGCTACGCTGGGATTCGGGAGACTACCGCGATACCCTGGAGCGGCAATTGAAAGAGTTCAACGCCCGACAAACCAAGCGCCCTCGACTCCGCTACTAGCCTTGACAAAGCAAAGAGAGTGTGTTATCCTATATGTACAAATTTTCACAAATTAGCGGTGTTTATAGGCAGCATCGGTTACCCTGGTGGGGAATGCCAATAGTCTCCTGGGGCACTTACTGCACCAGGACTTTTTCTGTGGGATGGCTTATAGGAAGCCACCGCACCAGAAGATAGAGTCAAAGGCGAGGCAAAGGAAGCGAGGCCCTAGCAAGGGAAAGGGAGACGAAGAGGATAACTATCGCTTCTGAGGCGCTCGCCAGTGGGGCAAAGGGAAGCCCTGGCGATCCCTTAGAGGCATACACGGCAGCCCTTTCCAAGCGGGCCGCTTAGGTTGAAAGAGACGAGAACGAACTATGACAACTATCACCATCGATCCCGTCACCCGCATCGAGGGCCACCTCAAGATCGAAGCGGTGGTCGAGGAGGGAGAGGTCAAGGAAGCACGCAGTTCAGGGATGCTTTTCCGGGGCTTTGAGATGATTCTGCGCGGCCGTGATCCAAGGGACGCCGTGCGGATCACGCAACGGATCTGCGGTGTCTGTCCCACCAGCCACGCTATGGCCTCAGCCCTAGCCTTGGATGACGCTTTTGGAGTGGCCGGCAAGATCCCAGACAACGGCCGGATAGTACGCAACCTGCTCCAAGGTGCTAACTATATCCAGTCCCATATCCTTCACTTCTACCTCCTGGCGGCTCTGGATTACGTAGATATACCCAAAGTGGCCACCTATGAGGGCCAAGATATCGCCCTCAACTCGGTGAAGGCTTTTCTAGAACATGGTGCATTGGGCCCCTTTATGCCTCGATATGAAGGCGACTACCGGCTACCCGCCAAGGTGGATCAGGCAGCCGTGGCCCACTATGTTCAAGCCTTAGATATGCGTCGTTTGGCCCACGAGATGGCGGCTATCTTCGGGGGCAAGATGCCCCACAATATGGCTATCGTCCCCGGCGGGGTCACCGAGAAAGTCACCGTGGATAAGATCACCGGTTTCCTGTGGAGGTTGCAGACGTTGCGAGATTTCATCGACAACGTCTACATCCCCGATGTATTGGCTGTGGCCCAGGTCTACGACGACTACTTCGAGATGGGGATCGGATGCAAACGCTATCTCTCCTATGGCGTGTTCAACCTGAATAGCCACCCGAACCTAACCCCTCGCCAGCGGTTTCATCTCCAGGGCACTACCACAGCCAGCGATCTGACCCACCACCCCCTCGAGCCACCCAAGATCCGAGAAGATGTGACCAGCAGCCGATTCCGTTCCCCTTCTGGTTTGCACCCCTCCCAAGGGGTGACGGAGCCTGACCCCTACAAAGAGGGAGCCTATTCCTGGCTGAAATCACCTCGCTACGACGGCCAGGTCTATGAGGTGGGCCCTTTGGCCCGTATGCTTGTCTCCTACACCGCGGATGCCCCTGAAGTTAGGCAGATGGTGGATGATACCTTGACCTACTTAGGAGCCCCGGTTACCGCTCTCTTCTCCACCTTGGGCCGCCACGCTGCCAGGGCGCTAGAGACCAAGTTGGTGGCCGATGTCATGGCGAAGTGGGTATTGGAACTCAAGCCTGGCGCACCGGTCTATGTCGACTATGGGCTTCCTCCAGAGGCTGAGGGGATGGGACTGTGGGGTGCACCACGAGGAGCGCTGGGGCATTGGATTCGAATCGAAGATGGCGTCATCGCCAACTATCAATGTGTAGTGCCCACCACTTGGAACTGTTCACCTCGAGACGACCAGGGACAGCCAGGGCCGGTGGAACAGGCTTTAGAGGGTACGAAGGTGCGCGACGTGGAGAACCCCTTCGAGTTGGTGCGGATCGTCCGCTCCTTCGATCCCTGCCTCGCCTGCGCGGTGCACTTGGTTACGCCCAAGGGGCGTGAACTGGGTCGCTTTCGGGTCAGCTAGCCTGAAACTCTTGACAAAGTGACGGGTTTGTGATAGAAAGAACAACTGGCGGAAAGTTGTAAAGAGGGTAAGCGGTCAAAACTAGGGTAAGGGAGGGAAGTTCTTATGACTCAAATCACGAGGAGAGAGTTCCTCAAATTGACCGGTGCAGCCACGGGAGGCCTCTTGCTTCCCGCAGGAGCCGCTATGGCTGCTGGAGAGACACCGGTCTTCCCCCTACATAAACGGATCAGTGAGTCTGCTACCATCTGCCCCTATTGCTCCTGCGGTTGCGGGCTCCTGATCGCCACCGGCCCCGATGGCCATATCATTAACGCCGAGGGCGACCCCGAGAACCCTCAAAACAGAGGGGCGCTGGATCCGAAATCTATCTCTGTACGACAACTCTCCACCAGTCCCCTGCGCTTGAAGAAACCCCTCTACCGGGCCCCAGGCAGCGACAAGTTCGAGGAGAAGAGTTGGGATTGGGCCATCAACGAGGTCGTCAAGCGGATCAAGTCGACTCGAGATGCCACGTTCGAGACAGTTAACGCCGATGGGGTGACCGTCAACCGCACAGAGGGCATCGCCTTCCTCGGCGGCGCTGCCAACAACGACGAGGAATGCTATCTGGCCGTCAAATTGGCTCGCGCCTTGGGAATTGTCAATATCGAGCACCAGGCGCGTATATGACACTCCGCGACAGTGGCCGGTCTGGCCACCACGTACGGTCGCGGAGCGATGACCAACCATTGGGTGGATATCAAGAACGCTGACCGCATCCTCGTTATCGGCTCCAATGCGGCGGAGAACCATCCTGCTTCGATGCTTTGGGTGCACAGGGCGATAGATGAGCGAGGAGCCAAACTGATCGTAGTAGACCCCCGCTTCACCCGCACAGCCTCTCAAGCCGATATCTACGCCCCCATCCGCAGTGGAACGGATGTCGCCTTCTTTGGGGGGATGATCAAGTACATCTTCGACAACGAGCATTATCACAGAGATTACGTAGTGCATTACACCAACGCCGCCACCCTCATCAACCCCGATTACCAGGGGCCTGATGAACTGGATGGGCTATTCTCGGGCCTCGATGTGGAGAAGAAGACATACGACCGCAGCAGCTGGGCCTACCAGACCGACGCCGACGACAACCCCCTGCGCGACGAGAGCCTCCAAGACCCCAACTGCGTCTTCCAGATCATGAAGCGGCACTACGCCCGCTACGATCTGGAAACAGTGTCCAAGGTCACTGGCTGCCCCAAAGACAAACTGGAGCAGGTCTACAAGACCTACGCCGAGTGTGGTCAGCCCAACAAGACGGGCAACATAATGTACGCCATGGGGCAAACCCAGCACACGGTAGGCTCCCAGAACGTGCGTTGTATGGCCATCGTCCAGTTGCTCTTAGGCAACACTGGGAGGCCTGGCGGAGGGGTGAACGCCCTGCGAGGCGAGTCCAATGTCCAAGGCTCGACCGACATGGCCATCCTAGCCCACATCATCCCCGCCTACATGGCGACACCTACGGCTAGCAAGCACCCAACCTTCAAGGACTATATCGAGAAAGAAACACCTAAAACTAGTTACTGGGCCAACAAGCCCAAGTTCCTCGTCAGCCTGCTCAAGGCCTGGTGGGGGGACCACGCCGCCGCGGACAATGACTTCGCCTACGAATACATGCCTAAGGTGGAGAGCGCCAGCAACCACTACTGGATCCCCCTCTTTGAGGCCATGCACGCTGGCACCATTAAAGGGCTGTGGATCATGGGCCAAAACCCGGCCGTGTGCGGGCCTAACGCCCGTTTTGAGCGAGAGGCCATGAAGAAACTGGATTGGATGGTAATTCAGGAGATCTTCGATACCGAGACCTGCTCCTTCTGGCAGGCCCCGGGCGAGAACCCGGCCGATATAAAGACCGAGGTCTTCATCCTCCCGGCTGCCGACGCCATGGAGAAGGAGGGCAGTATCGTCACCAGCGGGCGGCTGATCCAGTGGCGGCCCAAGGTGGCCGAGGCCCCGGGTGAGGCCTTACCCGACCACCAGATCCTTAACCTTATCGCCCTCAAACTGAGGGAACTCCACGCCGCCGACCCCGGCCCCTGCCCCAACCCCATTCTGCATCTGAACTGGGACTACGGCACCGATCTGGACATCGAGCAGGTGGCCGCCGAGATCAATGGTTACTACACCCGAGATGTCACAGACGAGGATGGAAATCTGATCGGCAAGAAGGGACAGATAGTAGTCAACTTCACCAAACTTTTGGATGATGGTTCTACCGCTTGTGGCAACTGGCTCTACTCGGGCTACTGGTACCCGGCCGACGATGGTGAAGGGAAGATCATGCCCGCCACCAAGCGGCGGGGGCAGAAAGACCCCGGCGGGCTGGGCATCTACCCTTACTGGGCCTTCTCCTGGCCCGTCAACCGCCGCATCATCTACAACCGCTGCTCGGCCGACCCCGACGGCAAGCCCTGGTCTGAGGACAAGGCGCTCATCTGGTGGGACGGCGAGAAGTGGACGGGCCACGACGTGCCCGACTTCGGCAAAACCAAAGCCCCCAGCGACGCCGGTGGCCGTGACCCCTTCATCATGAAGACCGACGGCAAGGGGTGGCTCTTCGGAGCCCTCAATGAAGGGGCCTTGCCCGAGCATTACGAGCCAGTGGAGTCGCCGGTGGACCAGAACCTGCTGTCTAGCCAGATGCACAACCCAGTCATCCAGGTCTGGAAGACAAACGAGGGACAAGAGATCGGGGACAACTGGGGCACGCCGGACAAGTTCCCCATCGTGGCCACCACCTACAGAGTCGTTGAGCACTGGCAGGCTGGTGGGATGTCCCGCTGGCTGGAGTGGCTCACCGAATGCCAGCCGGACATGTTCGTGGAGATGAGCAAAGAGCTGGCACAGGAGAAGGGGATCGCCAACGGCGAAAAGGTTAAGGTGCGTTCGGCACGCGGCGAGATAGAGGCTGTGGCCATCGTCACGGCCCGCTTCAAGCCCTTCTCGGTCAATGGTAAGACTGTCCATCAGGTGGGCATGCCCTGGCACTTTGGCTGGGGCGGCCTGGCTACCGGGGATAGCGCCAACGACCTGACCCCCCACGTGGGCGACGGCAACACCACAATACCAGAGTATAAAGCCTTCCTAGTAGACATAGAGAAGGCGTAGGAGGGAAGAGAGATGTCAAAAGTGGCTATGTTAATCGACACTTCCCAATGCATGGCCTGTCGCGGCTGTCAGGTGGCCTGCAAACAGTGGAACGACCGAGAGGGCTGGTCCTACTCCCAAACGGTGAACCGTGGCACCTACGAGAACCCCCCCGACCTATCGCCACAGACGTGGACCCGCATCAAGTTCATAGAGTACGAGGGGGAAGACCGCTTCCAATGGCTCTTCTTGAAAGAGGGGTGTATGCATTGTACCCAAGCGGCTTGCGTCGATGTCTGCCCCACCCAGGCCCTCAAATATCACCCTCTGGGCCTCGTCACCTTCGAGAAGGAACTCTGCAACGGCTGCGGCTATTGCACCCAGTTCTGTCCCTTCCACATACCCCGTCTGGAAGTAGAAAACTCCCTGACAGGCCAGGCGAAGGCCTCCAAATGTACCTTCTGCCAAGACCGAGTGACCAACGGCCTGATTCCAGCCTGCGTCAAGACCTGCCCCGCAGGAGCCCTCTCCTGGGGAGATCGGGCAGAGATGATAGCCAAGGGCAAGGCGAGGGTCGAGGTGCTGAAGAACGGGCGGGGGTTCCCCAACGCTAACCTCTATGGGGAGACGGAACTGGGCGGGCTAGGCAGGCTATACATCCTGACCGAAAGACCATCGGTCTACAGGCTGCCCGAGAAGCCCCGATATCCCGCGATGGCAACAGTCTGGCAGGATCTTGTCCAGCCCCTGGGCGAGATAGCCATAGGGGCAACCGCGGTGGGCTTGCTCATCAACTTCCTGATCGCGCGCCGTACTATCAAGGTTGAGGAGGATTAAATGGAGAGGAAAGAGAAACCGATCCTTTTCTTCACTACCACCCAACGCTTCGTCCACTGGCTCCATGTGGTGGCTTTTCTTCTGCTCCTGGTCACGGGCATGGTTCTCTACGTCCCGCAGTTCCACCCCTTCGCTAAGGGCCTGGCTGGAGAGACGAGCCGCCTCCTCCACCGCATCGGCGCCATCCTTCTCGCCGTAGTGCCCCTAATCTACATCATCTTCGATCCCAGGCGGTTTGCCCAATCCATGAAGGAGATCTTCACCTGGTCCTCCGATGACCTGGGCTGGCTCGAGGCAGCACCAGCCTACTATTTCCTCGGTGATGAGAAAGCCATGCCTCCCCAGGGAAAGTTCAACACCGGGCAGAAGCTCTTCTACCTCACGGTTGTCATCGCCCTGGTCGCCTTCGGCGTGACCGGGTTCATAATGTGGTTCGGAAAGGGTGTGGTCCCTGCGGCCCTCTTCCAGTGGAGCGTTTTCCTCCATGACCTGGCCGCCATCGCCACAGCCGCCTTCTTCCTGCTCCACTTCATGCTCTCTGTGATGCATCCCTTAATGAAGGGCTCTTTGGAGAGCATGCTCTTCGGCTGGATATCGGAGGAGTACGTAAAGTCCCACCACCGTAGGTGGTATGAGGAGCGGAGGGGAGAGGGCGAATAGTTAAATCTAACGCCCTTACGTTCCCCAAAGAGGTATAGATACGGGCCAGGGAATTGGGCATTCTCTCCCTGGTCGGTATCTTTGTAGGGCCTATATCGAGACCCACGGGAGTGCAGGCCCTCTGGGCGAGGGGCCTCATTCCGCATATTATATGTAGATGGGTTCAATATTCGTTCCCCCTTAAGGACCGGAGGTTGAATTGGCGACACAGCAAGAGTATGAGAGGATCTTGGCGGAACTGCGCAAACGGAGAGGCGAGAGACCACAACTCGCTCCGATCATAGAACCACACTATGATCTCCTGGCTGCACGAGCCAGAACAGGAGCGCCCCCAGTGCATCTAAACATCTCCGAGGGGCAAGCCAAGGAGTCGCTGAAGGAGGGACTCCCCCTGCTTAGGCGAGTGGGATTCGAACTGGACCTAGAGCGGTTTCTTCCCCTCTTGGCAGAGATCTGCCAGATCGCTGCTCACCATCGGCCCGAATTGGCTAACGAGTTCGCGCGGATCAAAACCGTGCTACTTGAGGAGCCCTCGCAATTGAGGACCCTAGTGGCCACATATCTACAGGAAAATAGGGCCAAAAGTCCAGATCTGAACCCTGAACTGCTGGCCTTCGTGCTCATAAACGCTCTCCACCCCTTCCTGGAGGCTTATGCGGAAGCCCTGAGACCCCTGGTCAAAGAGGACCTCTGGCGCCAGAGCCGCTGTCCCATCTGCGATGGCGAGCCCGACTTCGCATATCTGACTCGGGAGAGCGGGGGGCGCGGTCTCCTCTGCTCCCGGTGTGACACCCAGTGGCTCCATAAGCGGCTAGAGTGCCCATTTTGTGGAAACACGAAGCGGGAAAGCCTAGCCTACTACCCCAGCGAGGATAACCGCTATCGCCTCTACGTTTGCGATGAGTGCAAAAGGTACCTTAAGGCCATCGACCTCCGGGAGATGGGAAAGACGCCGCTTCTGCCCGTGGAGCGCATCGTGACCATAGATATGGACCTGGCAGCCCGAGAGAACGGGTATCGATGAAAGATCGATCGATCCGGGGTTAGATCTCTCGCCACCGGTGGAGGCCCAAGTTGATCGCCTGATAGATGAAGTAGAGAGAGCAAAGGCTGGGGCCGCAACTTCAACAATTAGATGTGAGGCCAAATAGAGATGTGTCTGGCTGTACCTGCGCTGGTGAAATCGATGAACGGACCTGTGGGAGAGGTGGAAGTAGGTGGGGTACGACGAAAGGTAAGCCTCCATCTGGTGCCAGAAGCCGAGGTAGGGGATTACGTTTATGTACATACCGGTTTTGCCATCAGCATCGTCGATGAGGAGGAAGCGAAAGAAACCCTTCAATTCCTAAGGGAACTCTTAGAGAGCTACGAGGAGGAGGTGGAGAAGGCCGCCGCTCTAGAGCCCTTGGAGACCGGGTAGATCCCTTTTTCTCTAAAACGTTGGTGAGAGGAAGTAGCCGATTGTCTCTCGTTTGACCTCTGTGCTATAATTCTCTCGACCCTCATATCACTTGAGTGTATCTCTACCATGAACAACGATTCGACGGAGAAGGTGGCTTATCTTTCCTTCTCTGGAAGCGAGATTAGACCTGCAGAGAAACCGGTAGTGCGAGAGACAGCCTGGACCATCTACGTTAACGGCCAGGAACTGGTAACCGTACTTTGCACACCCCACAAGATGAATTTCCTTGTCCTGGGGTTTCTGGCCTCCGAGGGGATCATCCAAAGCCTGGACGACGTGGGGCTCTTGCGCGTCTGCGAAGATGAGGGGAATGTGGTCGATGTTAGGCTAAGGAATGAGAGCCTCTCCCTTCCCCAGAAACGGGTGCTCCTCTCCGGCTGCGGTGGAGGGGTAACCTTCGAGGATCTAACAGTGAGCCACACCAGGCTCACCTCCTCCCTTGCCGTCACCCCCGCTCAGATATCCAAACTGATGCGATATCTAAAAAAGAGTGCAGAGGTATATCGTACCGCAGGAGGAATTCACGCCTCAGCCCTAAGCGACGGTGAAAGGCTTCTTATAGTCGCTGAAGATGTGGGACGACATAACACTCTAGATAAGATCCGAGGCGAGTGTATGCTTAGGGGGATCCTCACCAAGGATCGGATCATCCTGACCACGGGGCGCATCTCCTCGGAGATGGTGAACAAAGCGGTGGGGATGGAGACGCCTATCCTCATCTCGCGAACATCCCCCACCGACCTGGCGGTGAGGCTAGCGGATTCTTGGGGCATCACCCTGGTCGGCTACGCTCGGGGGAAGAGAATGAACATCTATACCCACCCGGAACGAATCGCCCCTGTGGAAGAGAGACCTTGACTGGCGGGCAATTATGTGTTATGCTGTTCTTAGAACAAATGTCCTAAACGAGCGGCTATGAGAACCGGTACTACTAATCTGCCCCTCCACTACGGCAAGGCTCCTAAGTGGCTCTTTCAAAGGATGGCTAAACTGGCCAGGGAGATGACCACGGTCATCGTGGTCGAGTTCGGCTCCCAGGAGATGATGCGCCGCCTCTCCGACCCCTTCTGGTTCCAATCCTTCGGCTGCGTTTTGGGGTTCGATTGGCATTCTAGTGGCCTTACCACCACGGTCTGCGGAGCCCTAAAAGAGGGGCTTCGAGGCCTGGAGAGGGAGTTAGGGCTCTTTGTAGCCGGAGGCAAGGGACGCACCTCCCGAAAGACGCCTGAGGAGATCGAAAGGGTAGGCCATCTGGTGGAGCGAGAGGCCCACGAGTTGGTCTACGCCAGCCGGATGGCAGCCAAGGTGGATACGGCAGGCTTACAAGACGGCTATCAGATCTATCACCATACCTTCATCTTCAATCGGGAAGGGGTCTGGTGTGTGGTGCAGCAGGGGATGAACCCAGAGACGAGACTAGCCCGTCGGTATCACTGGTTGAGCCAGGGGGTCGAGGATTTCGTCTGCGAGCCCCATGCGGCCATCTGTTGTGACAGCCAAGGAAACCCTCTCAACATGGTGGCCCAAGAGAGCGAGGTGGCGAGGCGAGTCAGCACCCTTATCAGCCATGAGAAGCCAGAGCAGCTGGTGAAGGAGATCAAAAGGCTCCAACACCTCCGTCTACCCTCTCACCACCAGGTTTCCCTAAAGGAGATCCATCCCCACAGGTTGCAAAAGATATTTCTATCGACTTATGAAAGACAACCCCAGGACTTCGAGGAACTCCTAGGGATACCAGGGGTAGGGCCCAAGACCATAAGGGCCCTCAGCCTCATCTCCGAACTCCTCTACGGGGCCCAGCCCAGTTTCAAGGACCCTGTCCGCTTCAGTTTCGCCCACGGCGGAAAAGATGGCCACCCTTACCCCGTAGATAGGGGCAACTATGACCGCTCCATCGAAATCCTGGAGATGGCAGCCCGCCGAGCCAGAGTAGGAGATAGGGAGAAAGTGGCAGCCCTGAGAAGGCTAGCCTCCTGGGAGACGAAAACGAGGCCCACGATTCACCATTAAAAGAGCATGAAGATGATCGAAGGGTACGGGAAGAGCGAGAGGGCGACCGCCAGTACCATCAAAGCCTATCTAGAGGTCACCAAGCCACCCTCGGTGGCGCTGTTGGTATTCACCGCCTTGGGGGGGATGGTGGTAGCCGCTGGAGGAGAGGCTATCCCTCCCCGCCTCCTCCTACAAGCGCTCTTGGCAGCCATGCTGGGCTGCGCGGGAGCCAACGCCATCACCTGTTATATCGACAGAGATATGGATTCAATCATGGAGAGGACTAAGAGGCGCCCCCTACCCACCAGGAGGATATACCCTCCAGAGAGGGCCCTCTACTGGGGGGTGGCCTTGACCATCGCCTCCTTTATCCTGGCCTGGCTGATCAACCCCCTCTCCTTCCTCTGTGCCGCCTTCGGCTTTTTCGACAACGTCCTGATCTATAGCCTCCTCATGAAGAGGAGGAGCCCCCTCAACGTGATATGGGGAGGGTTCAGCGGCGGCATCCCCGCCCTCTTCGGCTGGGCGGCCGTCAAGGGCAGCCTTAGCCTTACAGCCTTCCTGATCGCCGCTCTGGTAGTCCTATGGATACCAAGCCACATCTGGAACCTGGCCCTCTTCTGGAGCGAAGATTATAAAAAGGTTAAGGTGCCCATGCTCCCCGCAATATTCACCTTGAAGAGCACCCTCCGTTGCCTGCTGACTACCGTCCTCCTTCTCTACCTCTTCTCCATCGCCTTGGGCTTCGTGGGAGGGTTGGGAACCATTTACTTGACCACCGCCCTGGTGGCAGGTTTAGCCATGGTGGTGGGCAACCTCTATATGTTCATAAGGCCCACCCCAAAGAAAGCGTGGGCGATGTTTAAGATGTCGGGGCCTTACCTCCTCATCCTCTTCCTCAGCATGATCTTAGATACCTTCTTGTAACCCCCGCCCGTAAGTGAAAAGGCTCCACCTGTAAGTGAAGCCTTGTTTCTTTCCGTACAAGGGGGGCCAAAATCAGGCGATTCTTCCTTCCCCTGCTCGTTGAGATCTCACAGCCTTTCCTTAAGAGAATGGAAGGAGCTACAGGACTGTTCAAGATCTGATTCACCAGCAATCAGGCTTGGTGAATGTCCCATTCTCGTCTTCCAGCATCGGGGGGAATTGACAAACCTTGAGCGTGCTAGGCCAAATCCTGCGATACCATCTGGCCACTTCCTTCAGTTTCCAGCTGGGGTTCTTACTCGGACTGAGAACGTCAACCTTGAGCCCCAGCTTCTCTTGGATGAGCTGGATTGGCTTCTCCAGGTCTGAATCATTGGAGACAACGACGGCAACGTCATAATCGCCCTCAAACCCGTCAACGAGTAGAAACGTCGCCAGGTTGACGTCCGAACCCTTCTCCTCAGTCCGGATGACCTCGACGCTCTGAGGGCCGCTTGGTGGAGGAGTAGCGAGGCGCATCCTCCTGCGGTGTGAGAGAAACCGCCCATAATGAACGGATAGGTTGGGGATTGTCTTCAGGGCTCGGATGTACGTCGCTTGGCGTTGTGGCTTCTGCGGGTCATTCTCTGTCCCCCGGACACGCGCAGTAAAATACCTAATCCGGTGGATCTGATGCGTCGGGAATACTCGGCGACAGACGGCCGACACGTCAAGCCACTTGTATGGCGTGCCCCTGAGACACCTGTAGTAAAGATTAAACCCATCCACATACACGTTCGTCTTCATGAGTACCCATATATAGCCAAGGCCGCCACAGAGGCGGCCTCGCGCTCTGGGCCCGAAGGCCCAGAGGGAGCTACATAATTTTACCCACTTATATTATACCACATTCGTCAAGTATGGTGGGTTACACTACTACTGCATCAGCTTGGCCTTCTCGGAGGCCTCACCCCCAATCCCCCTTCCCCTGCTTCTCACTCACACTCAGCCCACCCTGGGGTAGCGACTGGAGTCAAAACCCCCTGCGGGTGGCCCTCCTTGAACCGTGTTGCTCCTAACCAGCCACCGCTCGCTTTACGGCGGTTACCGTGTTCTTGAGGAGCATGGTGATAGTCATGGGGCCCACGCCTCCTGGCGAAGGGGTGATGGCGCCAGCAACCTCCTTCACCTGGTCAAAGGCGACATCCCCTACCCAACGATACCCCTTCTCCGAGGTAGGGTCATCCACCTTATTGGAACCAACATCGATGACGTAAGCACCGGGTTTCACCCAATCAGCCTTGACCATCTCCGGCCGACCGACAGCCGCGACGAGGATGTCCGCTTTGCGGCAGATGGCAGGCAGGTCCTTGCTCCGTGAATGGCAGATGGTCACCGTGGCGTTGGCGTGCAAGAGGAGCATGGAAACGGGCAACCCCACGATGTTACTTCGGCCCAAGACCACCGCCTCCGCGCCCTCGATCTGGGCACCAGCCTTTTCCAAAAGCACCATGCAGCCGTGAGGGGTGCAAGGGATGAAGAGGGGCTCTCGGCCCTTCATGGCTAAGCGACCGATGTTGATGGGATGAAAGCCGTCCACGTCCTTCTCCAAGGCTACGGACCCCAATATCGCTTCCTCGTCCAGATGCCTAGGTAGGGGCAACTGCACCAGGATACCATTGACGGCAGGATCAGCGCTCAGGTCGCGGATTAACCCCTCTACCTCCTCCTGAGTAGCCTCCTCGGATAGATAGTGTCCGAAGGAGAGGATGCCCGCTTTCTCGCAGGCGCGTCTCTTCATGCGGACATACGACTGGCTGGCCGGGTTCTCGCCCACCAAGACGGTGGCTAGCCCCGGCGTGAGCCCATGCTCCGCCTGAAGTTGCTCCACCTCCGCGGCGATCTCCTGGCGCATCTCATTGGCTATCGCCTGGCCATCGATGATTTTGGCGCTCATCTATAACTCCTCCTTCACTTCTCTAAGGTCTCTAGCCTAAAAGCCCTCTATCCTGCAACACCCCTCGGGGATCCACCAAATGCTTCTCCAGGCCCAGCCTCTTGACCCCCATACTAAGGCCCACGAGTTGGGTGATATAGAGGATAGGCATCTGAAACTCCAGACCCATCTGCCTCTGTCGAGAATCTAGGTTGGTATGACAGAGGGGACAGGCCACGGCCACTAGATCGGCCCCCACGGCCTCCGCATCCCGTAGGATCTTGGCTGAAAGTTCGAGAGCCAACTCCGTTCGAGAGAGGGAGAGGGTGGCGCCGCAACACTCTGTCTTATATGACCAATCGAGAGCGGTGGCCCCCAAAGCCTCCACCAGATGGTCCATAACCATAGGGTACTCTGCATCCTCCATCGCCTGTGGGGGAAGGCGCAAAAGGCAGCCGTAATAACTCACCACCCTCAACCCCTCCAGGGGCACCTTCACCCGCCCTGATATCTCATCCTGCCATTCCTCAAGAAAGCGGAGGATATGCTTAACTTCCACCGCTCCTCGAAAGTCGTAACCCCTCTCTTGATCCAACCGCTCCTTCAGTTGTGGCTCCTGCCTTATATCCCACAAGGCAGACTTGAAGCGGGAGAAGCAGGAAGGGCAAGGAGCCACGACCTGGGAGAACCCCTCTTGCTCTATGAGGGCCAGGTTGTTCAAGGAAAGGCGCATAGCCAGGAGAGGATCGGTGCTGTGAGCCGGGGAACTGCCACAACAGGTCCATCTCTTGGGCTCCACTAGATCTACCCCCAACTCCCTCGCGACCGCTCGCGTGGAGATATCGAACTCCGAGGAGACAGAGTGCAAGGAACAACCAGGGTAGTAGGCTACCTGGTCGGGCTTGGCTCTAGGAGCCACACGGCGAGGCTGACGGACGAAATGAGGCATCACCCCCACTTTGCCCTTCCGCAGGAGTTCGAAGCCCCAGGAGAGGTCTTTGAAAGGCTGGCCGATCCGGAGGTTACGTTCCGCCGCCAGACTCAGTTCATAGGAACGCCCCAGAAACCTCACCCCGCGCAGGAAGGCTTCATTGAAGAGGGCTACCTCCGGAACCTGGGGCTTTATCCCCCGCTCCAAGGCTATCATCCTCAACCGCTCCATGATCTGAGCCACATCTAACTCCTCAGGGCAACGGGTGGAACAGGTTTGACAGAAAGCACAGAGCCAGATGGTGGCCGAGGAGAGGGCTAACTCCTCTGGCCCCAACTGGAGGGCCCGCATGATCTGATGGGGCTCCAAGTCGAAATGCTCAGCCAGGGGACAGCCGCTGGTGCATTTCTTGCACTGATAGCATAAGTAGATGTTGTTGCCCGTCTCCTCTTCTATCAGTTGAGCCAAGGTGAGATCTTTGGTTATCGCCATCTGTCTCCCTTCACTCAGGTGGAGTCGGATTCTCCCTTCTTGAGCCTCTGCCAGATGGCTCGGGCCTCTTCCACCACTCTTGGCGCGGCATCGAAGACCGCCATCCCCTTGAGATCGGCCTCGATCACCTTGGGGTCGGCGGAGAGGTAACCCAAGAGAGGAAGCCCAGGGCTGTTCCTATCGATGAACCCTCGATCCTCCTCGTGGCGAACCTTGTTGCCCACCAGATAAAGTCGGGGAACGCCTAAGTCAGAAGCCAAATCCCGGATCAAGCGAGCGGTCTGGAGACTTCGCCGTCCAGGCTCCACTACGATAAGGAAAGCGTCCACCGCTTTGGCCGTCCCCCTCCCCAGGTGCTCCACCCCGGCCTCCATATCGAGGATCACCATCTCAGAGCGGTCCAATAAAAGATGGGCCACCAGACTCTTAAGGAGCGCGTTCTCGGGACAGAGGCAGCCGCTCCCCCCCTTCTTGACCCCACCCATCTGAAGAAGCCTGATACCTCGATGGACAACGCTGAAGCGATCGGGGATATCATCGACTCGGGGGTTCAGGGTAAAAAGACCGCCCATCGCGCCCGGCTTGGCACCCGTGCGCTCGGCGATGAGGTCTCCCATCTGGGCGATGGGCACGATTTCAGCCAGGAGGTGGGAAGGGAACCCTAAAGCCGAGGCGAGATTGGGGCTGGGATCGGCATCGATGGCTAGAACCCTCTCCCCTTCCTGGGTGCAGATATGAGCCAAGAGGCTAGCCAGGGTCGTCTTGCCCACTCCTCCCTTACCGGTGATGGCTACCTTCATCCGCCCCCTCGCTCCAAGATGGCTTGCAACCGCTCTATCTCTTCCGGTTCCAGGGGAAGGAGCGCCACTTTCCTT
>DAOULQ010000092.1:0-13528 GCA_034419095.1 Anaerolineae bacterium
TAGGAAAGGCGGTAGGGGAGATAAGGAGGGCGCTAAAGGGGGGAGGGTTGTTTTTCGCCAATTTGAGCGGGAGGGGGGACTATAAAGAGGGCCAAGGCAAGGAGATAGAGCCGAGGACTTATATCTGCGATAGCGGAATTGAGGCTGGGATGCCCCATCATTTCTTCACGCGGCAAGAGGTGGAAACTCTCCTAGAGGGTTTCGAGATCGTGAGCCTCAAGGAACGGAGAGCGGAGTATCACAGTCGATCCCTGGGAAAGTCGGTAACCGGAGTCCATTGGGAGATAAGAGCCGAGAAAGTGTAAGGGAGGAATAGATGAGGGAGTGCAAAGAGGAGGAGAACAAGAGAAGGTGTACCTGCACCTATGAGCCTTGCAGTCGCAAGGGGTTCTGTTGCGAGTGCATCGATTATCATTGGCAGATGGGCGAGTTGCCCGGTTGCCTCTTCCCCCCAGAGGTGGAGCGAACCTACGACCGCTCCCTGGCTCGCTTCATAGCCACCTATAGCCGGGGTTAAGGAACCCTTGGGGAGGGGTTTATGGATCTGATATTGTGGGCGCTTTTCATCCTTCTCTTGAGGATGGCTAACGTTGCCCTAGGCACTGTCAGGACGCTCTTAATCGTGCGAGGGGAGCGGGTTGCGGCCACCTTGATCGGTCTCGTTGAGGTGTTGTTCTTCGTGGTCTCTCTGGGCAAGGTGGTACAGGATTTGGGCAACCTTTTGAACCTTTCTGCCTATTGTGTTGGCTTCGCTGCTGGAACCTGGGTAGGTATGATCTTAGAGAACAGGCTGGCTCTAGGCTATGTGGTGGTGCGTATCGTCTCGCTGCAGAGGGGGAGGAGGATCGCCTTGGCCCTGAGGGAGAAGGGGTATGGCGTAACAGAGATGCTGGGGGAAGGCCGGGCAGGTAGAGTGGGGATCATAGATGTGGTGGCCAAGAGAAAAGATGTCCCCCTCATCACCTCTGTTGGCTGTGAGGTCGATGGGGACGCCTTTATCACCGTGCAGGAGCCCAGAGAGGTATATCGTGGCTATATACCCGGGGTGAGATAGGCCTCAAAGAGTTGCTTCACTAGATATGGATGATTCGTTCTTGACGTGGTTGGGCCCTGGCCGAACCAACCTAAAAATCGTATAGTCCTCTACGGTTTCATCAATAAGGGGGATAGCCACCTCTATCCTCACTCTTCTATCACCATTGACCCAAACGCGGTCTATCATTAGACGAGCTATCTGCTGTTTCTCTTTCTGGATCTCCTGCCTTCTCTCATCGGGGATTTGGTCATCGGGTAGGGAGAGGAGATCGAGTTTCTTTGAAACAGTTTCGACAAAGCCCATGACCAGGTCTTGAGTGTTTGCCCCTTTCTCTTTGTTAGCCAAAGTCCTCTCGAGCCCCCGCGATTCTTCCAAGAGGGTGTCTTCCTGAGCGCGGAGAACTTCCAACTGCGACGTGAGTTCCTCTTCTGTTATTAAGCCCTTACTGGCTAAACAGATGACTCTTCTTTTCTCCTCTTGAGTCTTCAGGATGTGAGATTCTACTTCCTTAACTCTCTCAATCGCTGTTTCAGATTCAGCCTCAATCTCGGCCACCTTGTGAGCGATTCCTCGGGCTATTAGGTCGGGATCGCGTAGGGTCTTGACCAGTTCCCCCCAGACGAGAGGTTCGATCTCCTTGGCATTGATACCCCCCATTTCCCTGCAGTTCTGGTATAGGTGAGGGAAGTTGCGATGGCTCACGCATCTGTAGTATCGATATTGGCTCCTCCTCCTGTAGGACTCTGAATGAGAAGCCAGCATGTGACCGCACTGCTCGCAATAGAGCAATCTTTGGAGGAGGAAGAAAGCCTTCGTCTTCCTCGGGCTGAAGAAGGAGTTGGCTTTCTTCTTGGCTTGGGCGCGGTCGAAGGTTTCTCTATCTATGATGGGCGGGCAGTAAATCGGGATCCCCTTCTGGTATGCTTCGCCGTGGTAGTAGGTGGTGTTGATGATGCGGTAGACCGAGTGTCTTGCCCATCCGTTCTTGCTTCTCCGTTTAGTGGGGACGCCCGTAGCGTTGAGGCGGAGGACTATTTCATCCACGTTCACGTCCTTGAGGTACCATTTGAATACCAGCTTGACTAACCTCGCCTCTTCCTCCTCGATTTCAAGGAAGCCGGTGTCTCTGTTGTAGCGATAGCCGAAAGGTGGGCAGCCTCCTTTGTACTTGCCTTGGTTAGCCCGGGCCTCTTTGCCCATCTTGGTGCGCTGGATGAGCAGATCTCTTTCCATTTTGCCGAAGACGACTCTCATCTGCAACATCGCCTCGCCGACGGGGGTGCCGTCATAGGTTTCGTTGACGAACTCAAGAGAGACATCGGCTGGCTCAGTTACCTCGAAGATATCGACGAGGGGTCGTATGCCCCTTGCGAGGCGATCAACGTTGAGGGCTATGATCGCTTTGAACTGGTCGTTGGCAGCATCGTCGAGCAGACGTTGCAGTTCTGGGCCAACGAGGCCACGCTTTGCTAATTGATTGTCGCAGCCTAGCACACGAACTGGTGCCGCTGCCAATGGGGGTCAAGGTGGTGGTGGCTGACACCATGAAGCGCCGGGGGTTGCTCGATTCAGAGTACAACCTGCGGCGCCAGCAGTGTGAGGACGGCGTACGGCGATTGCGGGAACATCTGCCCGGCATCCGCGCGCTAAGGGAAGTCTCTTCAGCCGATATAGCCCGATATGGGCATATCCTGTCCGAGGTTGTTCGTCGACGCTGCACGCACGTGGTTCAGGAGAACGAACGGGTGTTAGAAGCTGTAGCTGCACTGAAGGCAGGGGATGCTGTCGCCTTCGGACGGCTCATGGATGCCTCTCACGCCAGTCTACGCTACCTATACGAGGTGAGTTGCCACGAGTTGGACTTGATGGTGGAGATCGCCCGTTCAGCACCCGGCTGTCTGGGAGCTCGCCTGACCGGGGCAGGTTTCGGTGGTTGCACCGTCAGCTTGGTGGAGGAAAGGGCCGTGCCGGAGTTCCAAGAGATAGTGTGCAAGGCATATCAGCGCCAGACCGGGCTCGTTCCTCAGCTCTACGTCTGTGCCGCCAGTGACGGGGCTCGGGAGGTGGAGTGGAAAGCGGGGTCCTAGCCTTATAACGGATCTTTCCCACAGCTATGTTTCTCCCTCGATGTTATTTGTCCCGTCCAGACGCTATTTCTTCCTCTCCTCGTCACACCATTCCTTAAGCAGCCTCAAACGACCTCGTTTATGCGAGAGCATCGGGGTCCTCTTTCTGCGATACTAATCCTACCCTTCCCCTCACTGGAAGAGGGTTCTCGAAAGTACGAGAGGTGCAGTCTACCCATCTCCTCCACTATGGTGTTCATACCGGTCTCCTCGTCAAGAGCCAAATCGCGGGGCCATCGACCGGGATTCTTGCTCAAAGCTCCAAATGCTGGCGCGAAGATGGATCCCGAACAGAACTTAGGGCCAGTAAAGCATGTCTCGCTCTGGAACGCTTCGTAAGAGGTCACGATATCCTGGTCCAAGCACCCCAGGGACTTGACACCGACTTTACCTTCTGCTACAATGTTAGCGTTAACGGTAACGACAACATAATCAACGACACAGAGCCGAGCGTGATTGTCAGTAGACGGGTAACTATCAAGGAAGTAGCGGAAGAGGCGGGGGTTTCAACTCAAACCGTTTCCCGCGTAATTAACGATCGTCCAGACGTTGCGCCTGAAACCCGGCAGCGGGTACAGCAAATCATTAACCGGTTGGGGTATCAGCCCAGCAATATCGCTCGCAGCCTAATCCGGGGGCGCAGTTTCACATTGGGTGTTGTGGGCTGGGGTTTGGAATACTATGGCCCCTCGCGCACTCTATCAGGGATCGAGCAGGGGGCAAGTGAATTGGGCTATGTCCTCCTCTTGAGTCTGATCCGCCAGCCCGGGAACAGTGACGTCGGGCTGCTATTGCGTGATATGCTCTCCTGGCAGGTGGACGGTATCGTCTGGGCTGTGCCTGAAATTGGCAGCAATCGAGACTGGATACGAAAGCAGATTCCACGACTTCCTGTACCTGTGGTTTTTCTCAGCATGGAGCCCCAACCCGATCTCTCTGTTGTCGCCGTGGATAATCGAAGTGGTGGTCGAATGGCCACTAAACACTTGCTTGATCAGGGGCAGCAAAACGTCGGCCTGATAACCGGCCCATTGACTTGGTGGGAGGCTCGTCAACGTCAATCTGGCTGGGAACACGCGCTTAAGGAAGCAGAAATCACCATCGACCATAGTCTCGTCGTTGAAGGGGATTGGAAGGCAGCAAGTGGAGAGCAAGGCTTACGCCGACTGCTGGAACAGCGCCCAGACGTAGACGCTGTGTTTGTCTCTAACGATCAGATGGCCTTGGGGGCGCTGCAGGCAGCCCGCCAAATGGGGGTGCGGGTGCCGGAAGATCTGGCTATAGTTGGCTTTGATGATATCCCAGAGTCCGTCTATTTTCATCCCCCGCTATCCACTATACGGCAGGACATGGTGGAACTAGGTCGTCGTGCTGTGATAGAACTCGGCCACAAGATAGAGGCAACCCAGCAAGACAAAGCGGTTGTTGAACCGAAGACTATTTCTCTACAACCAGAGTTGATTGTCCGAGAAAGCTCTGTTGTCCTGAAGCCAACAGACTAGGCGGCGGAAGAAGAGGCTGTTCAAAACCTGATACATAGGAATCGATGGCTAGTGCAAACTCTGGTCTAGGGGCGACCTGAAGCGGTTCTAATGGGCTTGAGAGATCATACACCTGCTTCTGAATATCTAACTCCGGTCTGGGGCTACTAGCGTTTGCGGGAAGCGCTGCGAGCCCCGAGCAGGGGTTGTGAAAGGAGGTGATGATAGTCTAATTGAAGATGTTGTAGGTTGTTCACGCCTTGGGTTGTTGAAGAAGCCCAACCGATTTCTGAAGGAGGAAGAATGAGCGCGAGGAAACTGAGTTGGCTAATCTGCAGCCTCGTCGTCCTCTCGATGTTGCTCACCGCTTGTGCGCCAGCGGCCACACCGACGCCAGCGCCGGCCGAAACCCCCGCTCCCACTGCCGGCAAGCTTTGCGATGGGGTGAAGATAGTCTTCTTCCCCGGCGGGCCGCCAGGGTGTCCCTTCGGCACCGTGGTTTACAATGGAGCAGTACAAGCCGCAAGCGACTTGGGTGCCGATGTGGAATACATGTTCTCGGACTGGGATACGACCAAGATGATCGACCAATTCAAGGAGGCTGTCGCCATGAAGCCCGACGGGATCTGCATCATGGGCCATCCAGGACCAGAGGCCTTTGGGCCCTTGGTCGACGATGCCGAAGCGAAGGGGATCATCGTAACCAGCCAGAACACCACTCTGCCCCCCATCGAGGAGAAGTACAAGAGCGCAGGGTTCGGTTACGTAGGGCAAGAACTGTACGCCTCTGGCTATTTGCTGGGCAAAGACGCCATCAAGAGGACTGGCTTGGGAACAGGCGATCGGGCCATGGTCTGGGGGCTTTTGGCCGAACCGACCCGCGGGTTGAGGACAAAAGGGGTCATAGATGCTCTGGAAGAAGCCGGGATGACCGTCGACTACATTGAGATCGACAAGGCTACAAACGCTGATGCCAGCGCAGGTACCCCGGTCTTCACCGGCTATGTCTCCTCCCACCCCGATGTGAAGTTGGTCTGCACCGATCACGGGGGGCTGACCTCTACCCTGGAGACCTATCTGACGGCGGCAGGTAAGGGCCCGGATGACATATACGCCATAGGGTTTGACGTTTCGTCCGCTACGCTAGAAGCGATTAGGGGCGGGTGGACCGACCTAGTGCTCGATCAGCAGCCCTACCTGCAAGGCTATCTGCCCATTGTGCAGGTCTGCCTGGCCAAGAAATATGGATTCGCCGGTCTGCACATTGATACCGGGTCCGGTTTGATCAGCAAAGACAACGTCGAAGCACTGGCCCCACTTATTGAGCAGCAGATCCGGTAGGGGCATCTGCACTCTCGCTCCTCAGATCTATCTATGCGGTAGTTTACAGGAGGCGGTGCAGAAGTAGAACCATGTGAGGCAAACGGCACCATGGCGCGTGGCGCATGCTCGCCGCGGTTTGAGGCATGTGGCGATTGTGTGGGCTGAGAAGGAAGATGTTTGGTGCCGTTTGCCTCTTTGCTTCACAACCCAGTTGTAGTTAGAATAGAGTTCAGTGCGTCGAGAACTCTTCGGCATCCGGCTGATTTACAGCGGGCGGCTATCAGCCGTCACCTGATAGTCGCTCAAGGAGATCTTCTGATGGATTATATACTTGAAATGAAGAATATCTCTAAGCGTTTCGGAGAAGTTCAAGCCCTGCGCCAAGTCAACTTTGCAGTCGCTCGCAATGAAGTTGTAGGGTTGGTGGGCGACAACGGCGCTGGCAAGTCCACCCTAATCAAGATAGTTACTGGCTACCATACACAAGACAGCGGCGAGGTCTATTTCAATGGCAAGAAATTGGAGGGCCTGTCTGTCGCAGAAGCCCGACAACTGGGAATCGAAACCGTCTATCAGGAACGCGCCTTGGCAAACCTCCAAACCCTATGGAGGAACATATTTATGGGGCGAGAGCTAACGACTTACCTTGGCTTCCTCGATGTGAACGGGATGGAGCAAGAAACAGAGAAACTGATGGTCGGGTCTATGGGGTTTACATCAGCAGCCGTTGCGCCTGATGCTGTGGTCGGGACCTTTTCTGGGGGGGAAAAACAGGGCGTATCTATTGTGCGAGCCCTCTACTTCCATGCTGAACTTATCATTCTGGATGAGCCGACAATGGGTCTGTCGCTGTCGGAGACGAGGAAATTCCTGGAGTTCGTGCAGGGGATCAAAAAGGCTGGCAAGTCGTGCATATTCATCGATCACAACGTATTTCACGTATATTCAGTGGCCGATAGAATTGTGGTGTTGGATAGAGGAATGGTTGCCGGTGAGTTTTTGACCAAAGACATCGCCTTGGACGAACTTATGGAAAAGATGTATCGGGTGGCACAGACCGGAAGTCTGGACTGACACCAATATGACTTGACAGGAAGGATGGCGTATCCATTTAATGTGCAATAATATTATACCAATCAAGGGGGAAAGGAAATGACCTCTCATGTCGAAGATCCAGCCGCGGCTATCAGCCGAAGGCGGTTGTGGCGGGGCGGGCTGAGTAGGTTCGCTCGCCGGTATGGGCTGCAGATCGGCATAGTTGGTGTCTTTTTGGCCCTGTGGGCGTTTTTCATCATAGGCGCGCCTCGGACATTTCTTGCCCCCGAAATGTATGGCGCATATATGTCTACCATACCGTTTTTTGCCATTATGGCTTTGCCGTTGACGATGGTGATTATCGCCGGGGAGATAGATTTGTCCTTCGGATCTATTATGGCCATAGGGGTGCTGGTATTTGTCAACGTTTTAGAGAGAACCGGAAGTTTGGCACTGGCTTTTGTTTTATTGCTGGTTGCAGGATTTCTGGTAGGGTTGCTAAACGGGATCATAGTGGTTAGGTTGGGAATCCCCTCGCTAGTGGCAACTATCGGTACGCAGTTCTTTTGGAGAGGAGTGGTCCTAGTTATCACCAACGGGCACCCGGCTTCTCTCGTGCCGGTGAAAGGGACGATCTTACATCAAGCACTGGTGGGTAGGTTGGCAGGTTACGTACCGGCTCAGATGATCTGGACTATTATTGTGGCGGTAGTTGTGTGGGTCCTTTTGAACCGTCACAGATTCGGAGCCCACGTCTATCTAGTTGGGGATAACAGAGATAGTGCTAGGCTTATGGGTGTCAACGTTGACCGAACAAGGATGATGGTATTCGCTATCGTCGGTCTTGCGGCGGCGTTCGCGGGCCTTTTGGCTAGTCTGGAAGTGAACTACTTCTGGGTTAATCTGGGTGAAGGGTATCTTCTGAGGACGCTGGCCTCCGTATTCTTGGGCGGCACTTCGGTTTTCGGCGGAGTGGGGACCATATTGGGGACCTTTATCGGATGTTTCATTATCGGTGGTATAGAGGGCGGAACGGTGGCCATAGGTCTGTCAGGGTTCTGGATACAACTGATATATGGTTTGATTATCGTCGTCTCTGTCTCGATGCATTCTGTCGTAGGTAGAAGGCTGGCGCGTTGATAGCGCTCACTGAGCCGCCGCTCGATAGATGGCAGGCGAGCGAGCAGCGCAACTTATGAGTCTGTGGAAGCGTTAGCCACCTCCTGGCCTGCAGGTCCGACGCAGGTCAGTTTTACCTCCGGATGTGCGGGGGCTTCAACAGGGTAGAGGGTAGCCCGGTCCCACTCCGCATAGTTGCACTATTTGAGACAAAAGGTGTCAAATGAAGCATCGAGATCGGGTGCTCATGGCCCTCAACCACGAGGAGCCGGATAGGTGTCCCATGCAGATCAGTTTTACCCCCGAGTTTGCCTCCAGGCTCAAGGATGAGTTGGGGCTAACAGACGAAGATCTCTATAACCCTCACGGAGGCGGTAACACTTATGTGCTGGAGCGCGCTATAGATGAAGATATGCTTCTAACATCTGTGGGATGGGCCAACTCATATTATGCCACTGAGTTGTACAGCGATGATGGGGTTTCCTATACCGATGAATGGGGGGTGGGGTGGAAGAACGTAGAGTATGAAACAAGATTCGGTAGAGGGCATTATACCGAAATAGTGGGTCATCCTCTTGCCGATGATGAAGCGATAGAGTCGTATCAACCGCCTGATCCCAATAGACCCGAGTTATATGTTGAAGCGGAAAGGGTAGTCAAGGAATACAAGGATGAGTACTGGATTGTGGGCGTTACTGTGACGACGATCTTTGAGACTGCCTGGGCACTCAGAGGGTACGAAAGAACCTTGATGGATTTGGTTGTCAACCCAGATTTTGTCGAAAGACTTCTTGATATTCCGTTTCACTATCACCTTGCTGCAGCCAAGAAATTGGCCGAAATGGGTGTGGACATGATTTGGATAGGGGATGATATGGGGACTCAGGAGAGGATGCTCATTTCCCCTGATGCTTGGCGTCGTTTCTTCAGACCCCGCATGGCGAGATTCATCTCCGCCCTGAAAGGCATCAATCCAGAGGCAAAAGTGGCCTACCATTCGGATGGTGCGATCTACCCGATCATCCCCGACTTGATCGAAATCGGGTTGGACGTGCTCAACCCAGTTCAACCAAGGTCTATGGATCCCGATGAATTGAAAAGGAATTACGGGGATAAACTGTGCTTCTGGGGCTCAATTGATGAGCAGTATACCTTACCCTTTGGAACGCCGGCCGAGGTTGCGAAGGAGGTGATAACACGTCTAAGAACGCTTGGCAAGAATGGTGGATTGATCATAGGGCCGACTCATCACGTGCAGCTTGATACACCACTTGAGAACTTTTGGGCCATGGTCAATACGATAAGGAACATGCCTTACAGCTCTCTATAGGGCAGTGATAGGGAAGCAAATAATATGTTAAATACCCTCTACCAGAGCGTGATCAAAGGAGATGCGGCAGGGGTCACCGAAGGAGTGCAACAGGCGTTGGAGGCTGGCCACCATCCCGCCGCAATTCTCGACCAGGCGATGATCGCCGCCATGGCTGAGGTCGGTCGCCGGTTTGAAGCCCAAGAGTACTTTGTTCCTGAGATGCTCATCGCCGCTCGCGCTATGAAGGCAGGGATGGCGATCCTCAAGCCCCACCTCCTCGAAGCCGATATCGAGCCCGTGGGGAAGGTGGTTCTGGGCACCGTGAAGGGAGACCTCCACGACATCGGCAAGAACCTGGTGGGGATGATGCTCGAAGGGGCCGGTTTCGAAGTGATTGACTTGGGAGTGGGCGTGCCCCCGGGGCAGTTTGTAGAAGCGATCCGGGAACACCAGCCTCACTTCGTGGGGATGAGCGCGTTGTTGACCACAACCATGCCCGGCATGCGCGTGACCATCGAGGCACTTAGCAGAGCAGGGTTGAGGGAGCATGTGGCGGTAATGGTGGGCGGCGCGCCGGTGACCCAACAGTTCGCCGATGAGATAGGTGCCGATCTCTACGCCCCCGACGCTGCCTCCGCCGCGAACCGGGCAACCGCGCTGGTGGACGCGGCCTGATCTCCCTTCCATCCCGAGGGCGTTCCATGGGGATGGCCTCATTCGTATCCAGGAGAGGGAAAGCATGAACGCTCGGGAACGGGTCATCTTGGCCCTGAATCACCAAGAGCTCGACCGTATTCCTATTGATCTAGGTGGAAGCATCTGCTCTTCCATCCATAAAGATGCTTACATCACCCTCAAGAAACACCTGGGGATGGCCTTAGAAGAGATCCAGATGGCAGACTACGTGCAGCAATTACCCTACCTGGATGAGGCGCTTCTGGAGCGTTTCGGCGTAGATTTTCGTATGGTCCAGTTGCCGGCCGCTACAGCGCAGGAGTTGGATATCTTTGATGATGGCGACTACTACGCCTTCATCGACCGCTGGGGCTCCAAACTGCATATGCCTAAAGATGGAGGGCTCTACTTCGACTGGGTAGAGTTTCCCATCAAGGAAGCCACCATGGAAGCCTTGGACAACTACACCTGGCCGAGCCCCGACCCCCCAGAATACAATGCCCGACTTCGCGAACAGGCTGAGTACCTCTACGAGAAGACGGATTATGCCTTGGTAGGCAGTGCCATCATCGGCGGCGGAATCTTTGAGCAACCGGCCAGAACGATGGGCCTCGAGAGTTTCTTGATGGCCTTGGTCACTGAGCCGAGATTTGCTGATCGGCTGATGGGCCGAATCACTGAAATCTACATCGAGTCTTGCAACAACTATCTGGAGCAGGTGGGAGAATATCTTCACGTTTTCACCTATTGGGACGACGTATGTGGACAGGATGGTTGGCTCATATCGCCAGAGATCTACCGCAAGGTGATCAAGCCTAAACAACGCCGCTTGCTGGAGGCTATCAAGAGTAAGACGGATGCCAAAATCTACTATCACGGTTGTGGTGCTGTCTACGATCTGATCCCAGATTTGATCGACCTGGGTTTTGACATCCTCAACCCGGTGCAGGTCTCGGCTCGTGGCATGGACACTAAGCGACTCAAGGAGGAGTATGGCAAGGACATTGTCTTCTGGGGCGGGGGAGTCGATACCCAATGTGTGCTGCCTTTCGGCAAGCCTGAAGAGGTAGCAGACGAGGTGAAGCGACGTATTGATGATCTGGCTCCCGGCGGTGGATTTGTCTTCGCTGCTGTCCACAATATCCAGGCATTTGTTCCTCCTGAAAACATCGTCACTGCGTTTGAGACAGCCCTCGAATATGGAAGGTATTGAAAAGAGAAGATGACAAGACGAGAAGTCATCAAACTGGTACTTGAGGGGAAGGTTCCGCCCTACGTTCCATGGAACATTGGATTAACTCAGGAAGCGCGCGAGAAGCTCAAAGAGCATTTTGGTCAATCTGATCTAGAGGACGCACTGCAAAACCACTTTCTCAGATTAGGAAGCGATATAGGTTTTTTCACGGACCTCGACGATAACTGCGTTCAGGACGTCTTTGGGGTGATATGGGATAGAAGTATCGACAAAGATATCGGCAACCCCAAAAACCGCGTTTTGCCTGAGCCCACGCTTGAGGGCTATAGCTTTCCCGACCCTTTGGATCCCCGCTTCTTCGCCGATATCCCCGAACGCATTGAGAGATCCAGCGACCGCTTTCGTGTTTTCCAAATCGGTTTTTCGCTTTGGGAGAGGGCTTGGACATTGCGCGGTTGGGGGAACTTGATGATGGATTTCCACGACCATCCAGGTTTTGTCAACGACCTGCTGAACACCATTGCGGACTACAACATAGTCCAAGTCAAAGAAGCCCTGAGATACGACATCGACGCGGTCTATTTTGGAGATGACTGGGGAATGCAGCGTGGACTGCAGATGGGGCCCGTTATGTGGCATAAGTTCATCTATCCGGTGCTAAGAGGCATGTACGGCGTCGTGCGCGAAGCAGGCAAGTATGTCATGATTCATTCCTGTGGAGATGTGGATGAGCTCTTTGATGACCTGATCGAGATAGGAGTGAATTGCTTCAACCCATTTCAGCCGGAAGTCATGGATGTGACCTCGCTAATCCATCGATATCGTAGTCGCTTGGCTTTCCATGGAGGTCTTTCAACGCAACGGACTCTACCCTACGGCTCCTCCGATGATGTCCGTCAGGAGACCGAACATCTCTTGGAACTCGGTCGAGATGGCGGATATGTCTTTGCTCCAGCCCACGACGTTGAGGGGGATGTGCCCTTGGAAAACATGCTTGCTTTCATCGAAATAGTTCACCAACAGCAGGGCTATGTGTCTGACTGAACTCATTATGAGCTCGCCACCCGTTACGAAGTTGCCCCTAGCATGAAGACCCCCTCGATGCGAGATGATCTCTTTGCACGTCGATTCCTGTCGATGAACCTACGAAGCGCTCAACATCGCCTCGGTCTTGGATACGATATTGGAGATCGTGAAGCCGTACTGTTTGGCCAGAACCTCATACGGCGCTGAAGCCCCAAATCGCTCAACGCTGATCATCTGACTCTGGGACCCGAGGTACTCTTTCCAGCCTTGGGCGACGGCGGCCTCGATCCCCATTCGGAGCGGAACCGAGCTAGGCAATACCTCCTCTTTGCAGGTTCGAATAGCTCCCAACTGGGGAAGCTCACGACCCTCGCCTCTATTCCCTTCTTTTCCAATTCGACAACGGCACCAAAAGCCAGTGCTACTTCAGACCCACTTGCCAATATGAGCAGGTCTGACACTTCAAGTTCACTGCCACTCAGGGTATAGACGCCCTGGGCCAATCTCTCTGCCTCCGCCAGGTTCGAGCGATCAAGCACGGCAATCTTTGCCTGGTGGGCGATAGGGCCACCGGCCCCTGCCTCTCCAAGGCCACCCTTCAAGCCACGGCTGTCTCGTTGGCGTCGGCTGGCCTGATGACCACCAGGCCTGGTATGGCTCGTAGGGCAGCCAACTGCTTCATTGGCTGGTGGGTGGGACCATCCTCGCCGACAAAGATGCTGTCATGCGTGAAGACGTAGATGGCTGGCAGATGGCTTCGACCTTGTCATCGCTCATCAGAGGATGCCAATTATTCTCGTCTTGGCTCTTGGCAACGTTGGATAGGTCAAGTGCGTAATTGTTATGATGAGTGGTGGGCCTCTTGTTTGGGGCCGCGGGTGAGGAGTGCTTGGCTGGCTAGGAAAGCAAGGAGAAAGGGGCTCGCTAGCAAGAAAGAATTGTTGCGGACGCCACTAGATGCGGGCGCCTACTCATTCCCTCTCGGAGGGCGACTTCCTCACTTGCTCTTGGAGGGATCTTGGCCGTACTTCTCGACGTACTGGCGATGAGCGCGAGCCACCTCTTCGTCAGGGATAAGATCTGGCTCCCCGAGAAGAAGAGCCAGATGCACGGTCCTCGCTGCATCCTCCACCATCACCGCCGCCTTGACGGCAGCGTGAGGGGTAGAGCCTATGGTGAAGACACCGTGGTTTTTCATAA
>DAOULQ010000093.1:0-2042 GCA_034419095.1 Anaerolineae bacterium
CTACAAGTTCCTCCTCTTCCCACTCTTCCTCCTCCTCTTCTTCCTCTTCCTCCTCTTCTTCCTCTTCCCCCTCTTCCTCCTCTTCCTCCTCTTCCTCCTCTTCCTCCTCTTCTACCGGCATAACCTCTTCAGCCACCGCCTCCTCAACCTCCACTACCGCTTCTTCCAGGGTAGGCGCTGGCTCGGCCTCCTCAACCTCCTCCACAACCGGGTAGAGATTTGCCATCTTCAACCGCTCCTCTATCTCCTCCAGAGATTTGGGGCCCAACCCGGGGATAGTCAAAATCTCCTCCTCACCCTTTTCCAGCCGCTCCAAGAGCCCACCCACCTGGGTCACTCCCGCCTGCCCCAAGGCGTTTTCGAACCGCGTGGAGAGGCCTAGAACCTGGATGGGGGTCTCTTCGGCGATCTCTCCTGGCTCCAGTTCGCCCCTAGCCAGAGCCTCGGCTAGGCGGGCCGCCTCCTCCGCGGCTAATCGGGCGGCCCTCTCCGCCGCCTCAGTGGGACCCATGATGTCGATCCGCCAGCCCGTCAACTTGGCGGCCAAACGGGCGTTCTGTCCCTCCCGGCCGATAGCCAAGGATAACTGTCTTTCCGGAACCACCACGATAGCCGTCTTCCCCATCTCTTTGTCTTCCACCAATTCCACGCTTACCGGCCGCGCCGGGCTCAACGCTTTGGCGATGAACTCCTTGGGATCAGGGCTCCACTCCACGATATCTATCTTCTCTCCGCCCAACTCGTTGACGATAGACTGGATCCTCACCCCACGCATCCCCACACAAGCCCCTACGGGGTCCACTCCCGGCTGTAGGGCGGCCACGGCTACCTTGGAACGGGAACCGGGTTCGCGGGCAATGGCCTTTATCTCCACCGTTCCATTATATATCTCAGGCTCCTCCAGGTCCAAGAGGCGACGGAGCATGGCCCAATGTGTACGGGAGACGATGATTTGAGGGCCACGACTGGTCTTGGTTACACTTAACACGTAGACTCGTAACCTTTGCCTAGGGCGGTATCTCTCGCTCGGCACCTGCTCGCTACGAGGCAGGATAGCCTCCGCTTTCCCCAGGCTCAAGGTGATAGCCTGGGAATTGATGCTTTGCACTATCCCGTTCAGTATCTCCCCCTCCTTATCAGCAAAGGCTTCATATAACGCATCCCTCTCCGCTTCCCGGATTCGTTGCAGTATCACCTGTTTAGCCGTCTGGGCTGCTATCCGGCCGAAGGTCGAAGGGGTCGTCTCCACCAAGACCGTCTCCCCCAGGACCGCCTCTTCTACCAGTTCTTTAGCCTCGGCCAAAGAGATCTGCGAACGGCTGTCTTCTACCTCCTCGACGACCTCTTTCTCGGTGAAGATCCTCCCCTGCCCGGAGTCGGGATCGATCTTAGCGGTGACATTGGCAAGGCCGCCAAAGTCCCGTTTATAGGCCGAAGCCAAAGCCTGCTCCACAGCCTCCAATACCACCTCTTCGGAGAGGCCTCGTTCGGCACAGAGTTGGGTGATGGCTCTAATAAAGTCGCTCTTCATCTAACCACTCTCCATACCACTGATTTAGGGCCGCCATAAGAAGAAAAGTGGGAAATTCCCACTTTTCATAGAAGCGGCTAAATTCATTATATCACCTTTTCGTGCTCCGCGCAAGTCAATGTACTCGTTCAGTACATATGAGACAGATAGGCTGTTGAGGCCAGCTCTGGGTGGCATTCACTAATATACTCCATGGGGGTCCTCCAGTCCAGAGACTGGTGAGGACGAATGGTGTTGTAGGTGTGCTCCCAGGCCAAGAGGCTCTGATTGAGGGCAGTGATCTCCAGAGGGAAATCCACCACTTCATATCCTAAAGGATCCCCGTGGGAGAACTCCTCGGTATGAGTCCTTTGGGCTCTCTCCACATGGCCGTTGAGTTTGGGGGAGCGGGGTGGCAGAACGAAGAGCCTGATCCCTCGCTCCTGGCAGACCTCCTCTCCTTACAGGATCCCGTGGGAAAAGGCTGCTCGGAATTCAGAGCCCCCGTCCACTTGCAAGGCCTTTATGGGGA
>DAOULQ010000094.1:0-16759 GCA_034419095.1 Anaerolineae bacterium
GTCTAAATGCCGGGGGGGACGCCCACCTCCTCAAGCCTTTCACTACGCGGGTGTTTCTGGCCCAGTTATATGCCCTGCTGCGCCGTGTTGGTTTGGCCCGGCCAGGCCATGCTGGGCAGTTTGATATCGGCAGACTAGCCATAAACGTCTTTCGGCGCGAAGTGAGGGTGGAGGGTCGGCCCGTGGACCTCACGCCCACCGAGTTCGAAATACTGCGTTGCCTCTTGAATAACTCTGGGCGTGCACTCACTTATCGGAGCCTGGTGAGGCAGGTACAGGGGTACGATTGCTCTTCTGAGGAGGCCCGCAAGTTGCTGAAGGTGCATATCTACAACCTGCGAAAGAAGATCGAGGTCCTTCCGGAAAAGCCGGTTCATATCCTCAACGTCCGTGGCTTCGGCTACCTCTTCGAACGACGAAGGTTCGACCGCGGAACCCTCAATCAAACCCTACAGTAGATCAATCTGAACCAATTCTTAACCAAATAGTGCTTCCAAAGCCTGATTTTCGAATAATATTGTTATATAATAAAGAACACAACTGAAATCTATGATCGCTTCTCCGCTCGAGGTAGAGGCAGAGAATCGCCGCTTGTGTCTGGGCACCCGAGTGGCGAGGAGCCAGTGGTGCAACCGGCTACCGACGAATGATAGCCGGTTGTCTGGTTCTTTTAGGGCAAGTCAATCTACGCGTTGTTGTCCTGAGCGCCTTGTGGGGAGAAAAGAGACCGAGGCATGAAGTGAGTGTGTGCACCGCTTGACGAATGCATCTATCCTGGTCCATCGCTCGTAAGGAGACGGAGGCTAGAGAGAGAAAGAGACGGAGATAAGAATGGAAGTATACCTTGAGATCTTTAAGAGGCGGAAATGGGTGATTATCTTGACCACCCTCGTAACATGCGCCGTGGTTGGCGTTGGAACCTACCTAATGCCACCAACATACTTGGCTTCCGTCACACTACGTGTTGCGCAGGCACATGGTGGGTCGATAGAGTATGCGGATTACATGTACGCTGAGCGTTTAATGAATACATATGTAGAGATTTTGCAAAGTCGTCCCATACTTGAGGAGGCGATTCAAAGACTTGAGCTCAGTATGAGCTCAGAGGATCTGGCGACAAAAATCGAGATTGAAGGGCTGGCTGATACTGAGCTAGTAAGAATTAGCGTTGGAGACGGCAACCCCCTGCGGGCTAGAGATATCGCTAATACCCTAGCCGCCTTGCTTATCGAGCAAAGTGAGAGCTTATACTCGGGAGGGGCCAAGAGCGCTCGAGAAATCTTGGAAGAGCAGCTCGAAGTGATGGAGAGTAATTTGGAGCAAGATAGGGCCAGTCTACAGAGTTTGATGAACAGAGGTGCCGGTGCAGAGGGAGAAATCGATGCTTTGAATAACAAGATCACGCTCGAGGAAGAGACTTATGCCCTGCTTCTGAGGCAGTATGAGGAGGCTCGTGTGGCCGAAGCAATGCGTGCCAGCAGCATTACCGTTGTTGAGCCGGCCATTGAACCGGAAGTGCCTAGCAGGCCACGCAAGAAACTAAATATCATGCTGGGCGCACTAGTGGGTCTGGCGGGTGGCACGGGCTTGGCCTTCCTTTTCCAAAACCTCGACACTACACTCTACACGATGGAACAGGTGAGGGCCACCGCCGGGTTGCCCATTTTGGGCAAAATACCCGCGGTTAAGGTTCATAGATTCAGGGGCCAAGGACGGATCGCCATTTACACCAACGCCGACTCTCCTCAAGGAGAGGCTTGCCGCCTTTTGCGCACCAACATCTTGTCACTCAGTTGCGACACGCCACTAAAGACGCTGCTGATCACAAGCGCCGAGCGAAAAGAGGGTAAGACAACAGTTGTGGCTAATCTGGGCCAGGCTATGGCACAAGCTGGACGCAAAGTCGTCGCCATGGATGCCGATCTACGACTGCCGGCTTTGCATCAGGTCTTTGAGCTCCCAAACGAGGTGGGGTTAAGCAGCATCCTGGAGCGGCAAGTCTCCCTGGAAGAAGCTCTCCACGACACTGGGATTCCACGGCTTCAAGTGCTCACGAGCGGACCCTTGCCTTCCAATCCTACCGAATTGCTTGGAGCACCAGAGACGGCTTTGCTACTACACCAACTAATCCAAGAGTTTGACATAGTTCTGCTAGATACGCCTTCCCTCCTGGCAGTGGCCGATGCCGTTGTGCTGGCTCCCCTTGTTGATGGGGTGGCGGTAGTGGTTGGACTTGCTCAAGCAAAGCGAGGGGCCGTCCAAGCTGCTCTCAAGCAGTTGGCCGATGTCAAAGTTAAGCCAGTAGGTGTAATCGTCAATCGAGCGGAGCAGAGTGGCCGATATTATCCCGGGAACATCTCACGGAAGAAGTAGACAGATATGGCTCTAAGGATAAGGTTGTCATCATCACTAGGGGGCGTTTGACATCGGTCGTGCAAAAGCGGGATAGAGTCCTCCGCCAACGCCGTACGAGAAACCTTGGAGAGGACGGAGTGATAAGATCGTCAAGCAAGGCTAAAGGGACTATCAAAGACTCGAAGGAAGGTATGGAGACGAGAAAAGGAGCGGGAAAAGAGGGCGGTCACATCCTGGCCAGAATCCTGGTTGTGGATGATGACGAAGTTGAGTGCAGAGCCCTTGAAAGCCTACTGGTTGGAGCCGGGCACCAGGTAGAGAGCTGTCTCAGCGGTCAAGAGGCGATGGCCAGGCTGAAGGAGGGTTCTTTCGACCTGGTCATCACAGAGGTGAAAATGCCCGGTGTTGACGGCTTGGATGTCTTGAGGAAGGCAAAGGAGTTGGACCCCTCCTGCGAGGTGATAGTCATCACTGCTTACGCTTCCGTGGAATCCGCTGTGGAGGTTATGAGACTAGGCGCTTATGACTATATCAGCAAGCCTTTCAACATAGATGAGATCAGCATCGTGATAGACAAGGCCCTAGAGAAGCGGAGACTGGTACGGGTGGATGGCCTGACAGAGGTATATGATTATCGTGGCTTCGACGAACTGCTCGAAGCAGAAATCGCCCGCTCAGAGAGGCATCCTCGCCCCCTGTCAGTGCTGATGATAGGCTTGGATGATCTGGAAGTGTATAACGATACCTTAGAACACCCCGCCGGCAATGTGTTGCTAAGGGAGGCAGCCTGGTTGCTTAGGAAATCCGTTCGCAGGTGCGACGTTGTGGCCAGGTATAGAGAGGATGGGTTCGCCGTCATCTTGGTAGAAGCCAACAAGATAGGTGCCCTAAGTGCAGCTAATCGTCTAGGCCGCCTGTTAGAAGAAACCAGTTTCGAGCACGATGATCTCTTTCCTCACAGAAGATTGACCATCAGTATAGGGGTGGCGGGCTATCCAACCGATGCTGGAGAAAAGGCGGAACTGGTCACCAAGGCTGATCAGGCCCTATCTGAGGCCAAGATGGCGGGAGGCAATTTGGTGAGAAGTGCGACGCAGGCGCTGGCTCTGACGCGCCTTTACCACAAGAAGTGGCTATACTTCCTATGTAAACGCTGCATGGACATCGTACTGTCCCTACTCTTTCTTATCATCACGCTTCCACTTTTCTTACTCATCGCCTTGCTGATCAAGGTGGATTCTCCAGGGCCTCTGTTTTTCAAGCAAAAAAGGGGGGGGCTGCGAAAACACTCGATCGGCGGACAGGAAGGATGGGAGATAAGCACTTTCACCTTCTACAAATTTCGAACGATGTATCACAATGCAGACCAAGGACCTCATCGCGCTCACATCAAGGCCCTCGCCAGGGACGAGCCAGCCTCGGATGCATCTAACAAACACCGAGAGGCGACATTCAAATTGATCGACGACCCAAGGGTGACTAGAGTGGGGAAAGTACTTCGCAAAACCAGTTTGGATGAGCTGCCCCAGTTCCTCAACGTTCTAAGGGGTGAAATGAGCCTGGTCGGGCCGCGCCCTGTGCCCCTCTACGAACTGGCCGAGTACAAGGAGTGGCACAGGGAAAGATTGACAGCACTTGCAGGCATTACCGGCTTTTGGCAAGTCAAAGGACGATCTAGGGTTCCCTTTGACCAGATGGTGCGTATGGACATTGAGTATATCCATAATCAGTCACTTTGGCTCGATCTGAAGATCCTTCTTCTTACAATCCCCGCCGTTCTGTCAGGCGAGGGTGCAGCGTAGAGATTTACAGGGTGCTATTTTGATCAAATTTTGCGCTGGGAGGTAAATAATATGAGTGATCCAATCGGAATCGGTATCATTGGCTGCGGCTACTGGGGCATCAACTACGTCCGCATTTTCAGCCAGCTGCCAAATTCGCAGATGTTGAAAGTATGCGATTTGAGCGAAGAGCGCTTACATCGGGTGCAGCGACGTTTTCCGTTGGTAGAGGCCTGTAATGCTATCCGACAGTTGCTCGACGAACCTTGCATAGATGCGGTCGTTGTGGCAACACCTTCCTCCACTCACTACGAAATCGCCAAGGAGTGTCTCCTGAGTCGAAAGCACGTCTTGATCGAAAAGCCGATGACAACAAATATCGAGCAGGCAGAGGAATTGGTCGCTTTGGCCGAGGAGAGGAACAAAGTCCTCATGGTAGGACACACCTTCTTGTATAATCCTGGAATCCAGAAAATGAAGGAGTGTATCCGGGATAACGATTTCGGGGAGATTTACTATCTGCATGCTACCAGGACCAACTTGGGGCCCATCAGAACAGACGTGAACGTCGTTTGGGATCTGGTTCCCCATGACTTGTCTATATATGGCGATCTGCTCGGAGTTCAACCCACTTGGGTCACTGCGGTAGGAGCCAAGTTGCTGTGCAATGGCAGAGAGGATGTTGTATTTGTAACACTGGGATACCCTAATGGTGTCCTTGGCCACATCCATGTTAGCTGGGCAGATCCCGACAAGGTCAGAGAGGTAGTAGTGGTGGGCAGCAAGAAGCGTATCGTCTTCAATGATCTCAACAACCTGGAGAGGGTTCGGATTTTTGAAAAAGGGGTTTCGCCTTCGCAGACAGATGTGAATGGCTTTGGTGAGTTTCAGTTCCTGATGAGAGATGGCGATATCATCAGCCCCAAGGTGGAGGCCAGCGAACCACTGAAGAATCAATGTGCCCATTTCCTGGATTGCATTGCAAAAGGGGTAAAGCCGCTTAGTGATGGCCGAAATGGGCTAGATGTCGTAAGGGTGCTGGTTGCTATTGATGAATCGGTGAAGAGAAATGGTGTCCCCGTGGAGGTACAGAGGTAAGAGTCATCCTAGAGTGCACCCCTAGAGTCCTGGATCTCGTGACTTCTAGCAAAACCTAAGATCTAAAGAACGGGAGGGATCAAGATGAAGGTGGTTCTGGGGCGAGATCCTCAGATAGAGGAAGGGGTAATCTTGGGATGTCGTACGGGAAGAGAAATCGCACTAGCCAAAACGGTTATTGGTGATTTTGCCATAATCAGGTCCAACACGGTGATCTACTGTAACGTGATAATTGGTGACCGCTTAGAGACGGGGCACAATGTCATCATAAGGGAAGAGAATACCATTGGAAACAACTTTAGCATCTGGAACAACTCAACGGTGGATTATGGATGTGTAATAGGCGATAATGTGCGGATACACAATAATGTCTACGTAGCGCAGTATACGACAATTGAGGACGATGTATTTCTAGCCCCTGGTGTGATGATCGCAAACGATCCCCACCCGATTTGCACGAAGTGTATGAGGGGGCCAACGATCAGAAAAGGCGCCAGGGTAGGGGTCAATGCTACCTTGCTGTCTCATATAGTCATTGGAGAGCATTCGCTTATTGGTGCCGGAAGCGTCGTTACTAAAGACATCCCCGCTGGTGTGGTTGCCTATGGCAATCCAGCGAGGGTGATCAAGCCGATTGACAGTTTGACATGTCCTCTTGGGATTGTCGATCGCCCCTACATCGAAGGTAGAGACGTTCAAACCAGGGAACGCTTTGGCATTCAAGCCAACAGCGCTACTCGTGGAAGATGATTTGAGCGCGGAGGGCCGACGGATGAACGTGCCTTTTGTGGATCTGAGAGCTCAGTATGAGTCACTGGCCAGCGAGGTGCAGCAGGCGATTTCCGCCGTCCTCGGGCGAGGTGATTTTATCCTTGGCAAGGAGGTCAGCCTGTTTGAAGAGGAGTTCGCTGCCTATTGCGAGACAGAGTACGCAGTTGGTGTCGATTCGGGGACATCTGCTCTGGAGCTAGCGCTGCGAGTGTTCGACATTGGCCCTGGTGACGAAGTTATAACGGCTGCTAACACCTTTATTGCTACCGCCTTCGCCGTTTCCTATACCGGGGCCACCCCCATTCTCGTAGATGTGGATCCCCAGACGCACACGATCGATGTTTCTCTTCTGGAAAGAGCGATCACCGATCGGACAAGGGCGATAATCCCCGTTCACCTCTACGGCCATCCGGCTGACATGGATCCAATTATGGAGATTGCCGAGAAATACGGATTGGTCGTGATTGAGGATGCCTGCCAAGCCCACGGCGCTAAATATAAGGGAAAGCGTGTTGGTTCTTTGGGGCACGCGGCGGCCTTCAGCTTTTATCCGGCTAAGAACCTGGGCGCCTATGGGGATGGAGGGATAGTGGTTACTAACGACGAACGGGTGGCCGAATCCCTTCAGATGTTACGTAACTATGGGCAGCGCGAGAAGTATCATCATATGTTGCAAGGCTACAATCATCGCCTTGACACACTCCAGGCGGCCGTGCTGCGGGTCAAATTGAAGCATCTGGATGCGTGGAACGCTGCACGCCGTCAGCATGCAAGGCTTTATGGCGAACTCCTCGCCCATAGCCCGGTGGTACCCCCCGCGGAAGCGGGTTACGCTGAGTCTGTCTACCATCTGTATGTTATCAGGGTCGAAGATCGAGATGGGTTGAGAGCCTACCTGCACGACAAGGGCATCGCAACGGGAATCCACTATCCCATTCCCATCCACTTGCAACCAAGCTATCGTGATCTCGGCTACGAGAAGGGAAACCTCCCCGTTACCGAGGAATACGCCGAGCAGATTTTGTCCCTGCCGATGCACGCTGAACTCACACCAGGCTCGATAGAATATGTAACCGAGGCCGTCAGAGCCTTTGTGTCGGAATATAGAGTTGAGCCGCTTGGCTCTCAATCTGTTGGCTGATGAAGGCAGCCCCAGAGATGCAGATCGGGTACGTGAGCGAGCGAATCGCCGTTGTCTTTGCTTCTCGGGAAGCCGCTTGCGTGCGGATTGCAGTTGGAGAGGAGCGATCTCTGTGCGAGTTAGCGACTTCATAGGGGATCTTGTACTTGTCAGGCTGCTGAAGGCAACACAGGTCAACCGGACTGGACTCCTGCGCATGCGAGCACTGCCATGGTTGGATATCGCAGCCATAGCCGCCATTATTGCATGGGGCTGTTCTATTATCTACATCCAGCAATCTCACGAGACATTCGTGGGAGTGGATCAGGTGACTCACTACTTTCCGGCGGCTCAGAAGGTGCTCGAGGGGGAAGGGTATCGAGCGTTCGAAGCGGACGCGTATCGCGGGCCCGGGTACCCGCTGATGCTCGCCGCAGTCACCCGTTTGCTCAATGGCGACATGTTCGCTGCAGGAAAGGTTGTCGCCGTGACGTCATCCATTATCTTTCTGCTCCTAGTATACTTGGTCTTGCGTAGGGTATTCGACTCGATGACATTCTTAGCTTCCGTGTTGCTGACCACAGGGGTTAACACCTTCGCTTGGCTTTCTTGTGCAAGTAGCACAGACCTGCCGTTTGCGTGTCTGGCGATGGCCTCACTGTACTTCACCGCCCGCCACGAGAGACCAACATGGCTCAATGCAATCGTCGCAGGATTCTTTGCTGGCCTGGCACTTACCGTGCGTTGGCCAGGCCTAGTCTTGCCGCTCTTCACTGTTGCTCGGGTGGGCCTTGTCCCGAGACGCGACCTGGGCCTGCGATCGAAAATCCAGATTGTCGTGGTCTACCTGATGGGATTTTTAGTCGCCAGTGGCCATTGGTTGTATGTGAACTACCTGCTTCACGGAAGTCCCTTGTATACCAAAGGTGCCATTGCTCTGGATCCAAATATCCTTCCACCCTCAGAAAGTTTGTTGGATTCTCTACTTCAAGCCCTCAAATGGGAGCCTCTAGGCTTTGGGCTAAGGTTTATGGCCAAGCTATTTGGTGCTTTGCCCATGGTCATCCAAGGCCTTAGTAGCTTTCCTGCGGAGTGGGGCTGGGTGATGGCTGGTCCGTTTTGGGTTCTCATTCCTACAGGGTTACTGTTCCTCTTGATGCGGATCGAGCGTCTCAAACTGTGGTTCCTGTTGTGTTCCGGCATTTGGTGGGCCTTGTGTGTACCTATACACTTTGAGTCTCGCTTCTATATCCTGTTGGTCCCAACCTTCTCGGCTCTGGCGGTCTTTGTCGTCACCAGCGGCGCCTTGCCAGATGTAAAGCTGACAGTTGGCCAAGAGAAGTGGGCAAAGGTCACTCCGGGCTACGTGCTGGATCGCCTAGTTGGCTCCCGACTACCCGGCTGGCTGACCATGAATCCACCCGGGACAAGCCTCGCCAGCCTGCTCCTGATCGGCTTGCTGGCCGCGACGGCTTTCTCGACGGTCAAGCGTGTTCAAGGAGGCTACCAGTGGCACAGTGGGCAGAGCGGTTTCCATCATGAGTTGGCCCGATTCGTTGATGAGTTGCATGGGCCAGGGCCTCATCGCCCCATTGGTGTACGGCGTTGCTCTCAAGCGAGGTACTGGATACCGCGCGGGTCAGGAATCCCAGTGGCGCCATTGCCGGTACGAGATTACCAATCAATTCTGCCGGAATTGTCCTACATATTGTATGATCAGGTCCAGGATGAGGATATCTTGTTGGATTGGTGTGACGACCCAAAGCTGAGCGCCCTTAGGGATCCATTGCTTGCTCCAGCCACTTTGGAGGTGGTTTATTACAAACCGAGCCCGTACCGAGCTATCCTATACCGGGTCCTGGAGCAGAACGACATCGCGGAAATCACAGCTGCCACGGCGTCATCTGCTCTGCCACAGGACCTGCCAGCACAAGCCTTTGACAAGGACATCCAGACTTGGTGGTCGTCAGCGCCGCGCTCCATTGAGAACACATCGGAGTCGATTACTTTTGACATGGGAAGATCAGCGCCTATCAACCGAGTTTGGCTTCTCCCAAGGCAAGGCGGACAAGCTTTTCCCGCTGGTCTTCGAATCGATCTCAGCCAAGACGGCAAGTCGTGGCAATCAGTCATCGAAGCAAAGGAACTTCCAGAGCCTATTCAACAAAACCCTCAAATTTTTTCGTTTTCTGAGACGAGGGCCCGCTTTGCGAGAATCACAGCCACTACTCTTCGGTGGGATGAGGACGAAGAGGGATATCTGGTAAGCCTGGTAGAGGCGAGGATCAGCCTGGCCGTCGAACGTCGTAGTGAGCTGCCGGTGTTCTCCATCGCCTCCACCGATATATTCTTTGATCCTTTAAGCAATGAGCTGGTGGCAGGGGTTCACAACCAAAGCCCAGTGCCCGGTCAGGCTACCGTGGAGTTCTCCGAAGGTTGGTCAGCTGAGGATGCAGAATACTTGGGTACGGTTAGGTCTTCAATTGCCAGACCAGGTGGGATGGCTTTTGCGCGCCTCTGGCCCAGTGAGTGGGGCCCCCTCGAACCTGGTCACTGCCGACCGATCTGGGCCACTGTCAAGTCGCCTTTCTACGGGGGTCTGGACCTAGATACTTACGGTGTAGTGCGCACGCAGCCTCAGACGGTGTACAACCTGGTGTGTTCGCCCAAAGAGGTGGTAATTGATGAGTTCGATTATCTTGAATCGCCTTTAGCGCAGGGTTGGACGGTGCCACCAGAGCAAACCGCGACAGGCCATGTGATCACAACCTGCGACCAGGATCTGGGTAGGCAAGTGATGCGGATAACCAGCGAAGCAGAGGAGAGTTCCCTAATCACCCGCTGGATGAGGGTGTATGACAGGCCGCGATTGACATTGGGGATAAGGTCAACATCGACGTTCATGATCTACGTGCGGGTGAGAGATTCTAGCGGTGAGTATTATATTGTCCAATATATGCCCTTCACTTTACCCAGCTACCCAGAACAATTTCCCGAGGGAAAGTATGTAATCTATCCACTGCCCTCCGACTTTAGGGATGGAAGATGGCATAGGCTTGAGAGGGACGTCTTTGAGGATTTCCTAGCCAAAACGGGGATGCAAGTCGACTACGTTGAGGCCCTAGGTTTTAGGACCCCCGGTGACTTGGAGGTTGCTGACCTCCGTCTCGACGTACGCAAGTGAGTGCACCCTGCGTACAAAGGGAAGCTAGGATCGGCCAGATACAAAGCGTATCTGCCATCGGAGTATGTATGATGTGGAATTTGGTGAGTCATTCCATTCGCCGATTTGGCAATGCCTTCGATCTCGCTTCGCTGTGCGTCGCCGTGGCGTTGGGGACAGTGTTGGGGTCGTTAGTTCTGACAGTAGCTCCCGAAATGCCGAGTTGGTCAAGACACCGGTTATTACTCGTTTCGGGGGTGGGACTCACGTACCTTGCCACGCTGGTGGTGGGTGACATCCGCAGAGTATTGCTGGTGTCTCTCGTTGTTGCCATTCCCCTGAACCTGGCCTTCGACCCCCTGGGCCAGGTGGCTTATCACGCCGCTGGGGCACCGGCGGGGGTGGTGTTGTACCCGTATGATTTTCCTTTGATCGTTCTGATAGTTTTGGGTCTGCTGGACATTCTGGCTAAGAGAAAGCCTATCCAGTTTTCTAGCGTAGACGTGGCGGCTGTTCTGCTCATCGTCTGGAGCGGTCTGTCGATCTACAACTCTTCATATATTCGGCTGAGTCTCTTCGAGCTGTTGAGGATGACCAAGTTATATCTTCTCTCACGCGTCGTTGCCAGCAATGTCAAAAGGGAAAGAGATATTCAGGATGTGGTGATTGCAGTCATTATCGGGCTGATAGTTCAAGGTGTTATTTGCTTGCTTCAGTATACGGTTGGCACTGATTTGGGTCTAGGGTTGTTCACAGTGGGAGATCTTCGTAGAGTCTCGGGCACGATCGGCTGGCCAAACACCCTTGGCGCTTACGCCGCCACCGTACTATCTGTCACACTAGCTCTGTGGATCTACGGTACCCGTGGAAGACTTAGGATCCCGATTGGGGCTGCCTGCCTGGGGGGACTCTTCTCCTTGATTCTCTCTTTTTCCCGAGGAGCCTGGATTTCGCTATTGGCTGGCGTGGCTCTCACCCTTTTCTGGGGGTGGCGTAGCGCACGGATTGGGGCCAAAAGCCTCCGTAACCTTTCAGCCATCACCTTGTCCGCCATAGTGGTCGGTGCGCTTTTCGCCACCTCTATAACCACGCGATTAGTGGAAGTCCACCTCGGTATGGACGTGATCGTCGATCGCCTGCGGCTCAATCGAGTGGCCATGAATATGATCACTGCCCATCCATTTTTGGGCGTGGGGATCAACACCTTTGTAGAGACAATGAAACAATACGACACCACAGGGGTAACCTACTATTTCCCCCAACCTGTACATAACGTTTTCTTGCTCATAGTGGCTGAGACAGGTTTGGTGGCACTGGGCTTATTCCTCCTTCTCATACTCATCGCCCTTCGGGCGGCTTTGCAGGCTGCGAAGAGCGACGATCGCTTCTTGTCAGCCTCTGCCATCGGTATCTCCAGCGGCTTCATCGTGCTGGTGGTGAACAACCTCGCCGATTGCCATCTGAGAACAGATGTCTTGTATGCGCTCTTCTGGCTCTTGATCGGTTTGGCTGTCGCCGTCAAAAGGATGAGCCTTGCGGGGTATGACGAGGACGTTGTCATTCCATCAGAAGGGAATAGCGGCCATCGACCCTATGCCTCTACTAGACAACTTACCGGAGGAGAGGCTCCTCTATTATGAAGATAGCCGTGCTTGTATATAGCCTCAATAGAATCGGTGGGGTAGCGAAACATTCTCTCTACGTGGCCCGGGAACTGGCCGCTATGGGCCACCAGGTAAAGGTGTGGTCAGTGGAATACGAGAAGGACCTATGCTATCCGGAACTCACAAGAGGGCTGGATATCCAGGCATTGCGGCCGGCATCTCCTCCCACAGCCGATGAGGTTCCGAGACCCCCTGGAGTCAGGATGGCGGCCTACCTCTGGTCGCTGTGGAACCTCTACCGGGATCAACGTAGATTGTCTTTGGCTATGCCCGGCGGATATGACGTGGTCAACGCCCATGGAAATACGATTAGTTGGGCCGCCTCGGAGTATAAAAGGCGACATGGCACCCCGGTGGTGTGGATGTGCAACGACTTCTGGCCCGTGGCTACTTATCGCCGGGAAGTGGTCTCTAACACCTGGGCAAGGGTCAAACACATGGTCAAGGAAAGGTTCTGTCTGCCTTTCTATCGATACGATCTAGCGGCTGTTCGGTATATAGATAGGATCGCTGTCTTGAGTGAGCGGGTAAAGGCCCAGATGGCGGAATATTACGGCGTAGACCCAGTTGTCATCCGCGCCGGTGTCGATAGCCCCCGGTTTTCGCGAGGCGATGGTCACAAGATAAGGAGTCGCTACCTTGACCGTAGTAGTTCATTTCTCCTGTTGACCGTCTGCATGCTGATACCTCGGCGGAGGATCGAAGATGTCATTCGAGCCATCCGTATTCTAGTGGAGGAAGGGGTCGATATCACCTACCTTGTCGTAGGTCGAACATCTCAGAACCCCGCCTATACACAATTCGTGCAAAGGGAGGTCTCTGCTTCCAACCTCGGCCATCACGTTAAGTTCGCTGGCGAACTCCCCGAGGGAGAACTTAGAGATTGCTACCACGCTAGCGATGCTTTCATATGGACTGCCGACGAGAATCAATCTTGGGGGTTAGCGGCTATGGAGGCCATGGCCGCGGGCAAGCCGGTCATCGTCTCTAAGGCGAATGGACTCGCCGAGGTGTTGGAAGATGGCAAGACGGCACTATTGGTCACACCCCGCTCCCCCAAAGCGATCGCCGACGCTGTGAAGAGGTTGATGGAGAATTCGGCGCTAGCCAAGTCGGTGGCCAGTCAAGGACAAAAACTGGTCCGCGAAGAGTACTCGTGGCGGAAGCATGCGGAAGCGATGGTGGAATTATTCTATGAAGCCAAGGGCAAACGATAGTGGCAGAGGCCCTCGGTGGGAGACCTTTTTGTCGGCCTCTATACCGCCTGGGGTTTTTGACGGTTTGAAAATGAGTATGACTAGGCTGGCAAATAATAGAATCGCCAAGAACATGTCCGCCCTGATAGTGGGCCAAGTCGTGTCCCGCGCCTTGGGCATCTTCTATATCGCTGCCCTGGCCCGATATGTAGGGGCAGAGGGCATAGGCAAGATCTCTACTGCCACCGCCCTTAATGGCCTCTTGGTCTTAATGGTGGGCCCAGGCTTGGATACCCTATTGGTTAGGGATGTGGCCGCAGATGAGCGGAAATCAGGGACCTACGTCAGCAATATGCTCATACTTAGGACTCTTTTAGGCGTTCCCTTCGTACTACTCACCGTGGCTGTTGCGCGGGCTGCTCGGTATCCCCAAGATACAGTGGCCATCATCCTTCTCTACACCCTGGTCTACCTCTTCGATAGGTTCAGCGAGATCCTGGCCTCTGTCTTTCGAGCCTTTGAGCGCATGGAATACGACGCTGGCAGCCAGATCGTGCAGGACTCGATCAACATCTCGCTCTCCCTCTTGGCCATCTATCTGCGCCGGTCACTTCTGGCTATCGTATCGGTTTCCGTCCTGGCTCATATTTGCAAACTGCTCTTGATGATGGCTCTATTGAATGGCCGCTTCGTTCGCTCCCGCCTGACGATCAGTTTCCATACGGCCAAACGGCTATTGATTTCCAGCCTCCCATTTGGGGCCTTGCTCATCCTCCATACCCTGCAGGCCCAGTCGGGGATTTTTATCCTCTCTCTTTATCACACCGCCGATACCGTGGGCATCTATTCGGCCGCGCACTCCTTGATCACCATGCTCCTGCTCCTGCCCCTGGCTTTCTCCACAGCCATATTCCCCACCTTTTCTAAACTATATGCTCAGGCTAGAGATGACCTAAAGCGTTTTTACCAAGTCTGCTATAAGTGCCTCCTTTCGGTGGGGTTTCCCCTGGGACTGGGCACTATGCTAGTGGGAGAGAAAGTCATATCGCTAATTTACGGCGATGGTTTTAAGGGCTCGGCTAACGTCTTAACGATACTAGCGGTTTTCCTCTTCACCCTGGTTGGATACAGTAACGGTCCCCTTCTGAATGCAGCCGGCAAGCAACGTTTCTTCGCTTGGACCCAGGGGCTGGCGGTCTCGGCTAACGTGGTATTGTGCCTTCTCCTGGTGCCAAGGTGGGGTCCAATCGGTGCGGCCATAGCCTTCGTATTGTCCGGGGTAGGCACCTTCTTCGTTCACTCCATCGCTGGCCATCGGCTGTTGTCCTTGTCTCTACCCTGGTTGACCATGGGCAAAGTTCTCCTCGCCACATCGCTTATGGGCTTGGTCGTTTCCATTTCCCTCTCTTGGGGGGTGCCTTGGCTGGTCGCGGTGTTCATCGTCGCCCCAACTGCCTATGGGCTAGCGATTCTATGGCTGGGATGCATGACCCGTGAAGAGTTACAGCTCCTAGCCCGTGGCCCAGTTCGGGTTCAGTTGTGATGGACGGGGATCCTGGCACATCTGTCATGAACAGGAGGTTTGCTATATGAGCGTGCGGATATCAGCGGTCATCTGTAGCCACAACCGGGCCGGCTATCTGCGCAAGGCCATCCAGAGCCTGGTCGATCAGACCCTAGCCCCAGGGGTATACGAGATCATCGTCGTTGACAACGGCTCCCAGGACAACACCAAAGAGGTCGTCAACGACTTCTCCCACGTCCCCAATTTGCGCTACCTCTATGAGCCCATCATCGGCCTTTCGCGGGCACGCAACACTGGCTGGCGCAACGCACGGGGAGAGTACATAGCCCTCCTGGACGATGATGCGGTCGCTCGTCCGGGGTGGCTGGCAAAGTTCCTCGACGTCTTTGAGACCTCCGAGCCCAGCCCGGGAGCCGTCGGAGGTAGGATCGACCCCATTTGGGAGGCACCGAGACCAGAATGGCTCTCAGACAAGTTGCTCGGTTACCTTTCTATCTATCATTGGTCTGACATTCCGATCGTCGTAAACGAACGGCAATGGTTATCTGCGTGTAATATAGCCTATCCAAGAGAGCTGTTACAGACAGTGGGTGGATTTCGGGAAGACCTAGGTAGGCAAGGAACCAAACTCGTAGCAAATGCAGAGAACTATCTCCGAGAACAGCTGGACTCGAGGGGGTTGTGTTCTGTCTATCATCCTCAGATCGTAGTAGGCCATCACGTATCCCCGCCAAGATTGACCAAAAAATGGTTCAGAGAGAGAGCATATTGGCAAGGTGTATCCGACGCTCTCATGTTGACTGCGCCGGATGGTATCCGTGTCCCCCTTCGAGCCTGGCTAGTAGCTAGAAGGATCGGTTGGACGGTGCCAAGATCGCTCCTCATGCTCATAGCAACAAGCCCAGCAGCCCGTTTCAGGCGGCAGTGCCAGGTTTTAGAGGCCATGGGCTATGTCTCAGGTCTGTGGCGATTGAGCGTAGAAGCTGCGCCTTAGTGAGAGCGGGTTGATCATTCTAGGGAACAGATTATGAAAGTGGCATTCCTTTCCTTCGGTTTTGGAGAATATTGTATCGTACTGGCCAGCGCGCTTGCCCGAGAGGCAGAACTTCTGCTGCTGCTTCCTCGGCGGCTAGCTGCTCCTCATCTATCGAAGCTTGATCGGGCCGTAACCTATCAACCCTTCAGCAAGCCAAGATTGCGCCAGCCCTTGCGGCAGATTCGAATGATCTACACTATTCTTCAGCGCATCAAGAACTTCGGTCCAGATGTGATCCATTTTCAACAAGGTCATTTGTGGTTCAACCTCGCATTGCCATTGTTGAGACGGTATCCCGTGGTGATCACGATTCACGATGTCAGACACCACGCTGGCGATGAGGAATCGCAAAAGACGCCTCAGACGATCATGGATTTTGGCTATCATCACGCCGATCAAGTGATTGTGCATGCCAAGCAGTTGAAGCAACTGGTTGTCCGCCGGCTGTGCATTCCCAACGAGATCGTCCACGTCATCCCGCAGGTCGGGCTTTGGCACGACGCGGTTCAGAGCCAGGTCGAAGAGGAGGATCATTTGATCCTGTTTTTCGGCCGCATCTGGGAATACAAAGGGTTGGAATATCTGATTCGAGCGGAACCGTTGATCACGGCCCAGGTTCCCGACGCGAGAATCGTCATTGCCGGCCAGGGAGAGGACTTTGCCCGCTATCGGCGCATGATGGTCCGTCCCGAACACTTCATTGTTCATAACGAATACGTTTCGGACGACAAACGGGCCGAATTGTTCCGGCAAGCGAGTATTGTGGTACTACCCTACATCGATGCTTCGCAGAGTGCTGTCATCCCCCTCGCCTATACATTCGCCAAGCCGGTGGTGGCCACAAGGGTGGGCGGCCTTCCCGAGATGGTTGATCACGGTCGAACCGGTTACCTTGTGCCGCCACGTGATTAGAGGGCGCTAGCAGATGCGATTGTGCGCCTTTTAGAAAACAAGGAGCTACGCTGTCGACTTGGCGCGAACGGCAAGCGAAAGGTCGATACCGAATGCTCCCCGGATGTGGTTGCCCGTAAAACTCTCGCCGTCTACCAC
>DAOULQ010000095.1:0-5241 GCA_034419095.1 Anaerolineae bacterium
GAATGAGCCCCTTCAGGCGAGAGCGGCGAGGGGGCCAACGGCTCCTTTGGGCCTTCTCCACCGAGGAGAAGGTGGGAAAACCCAGTTCTCGAGCCGATCTCCCTAGGGTTCGATCCCGGGTAACCAAAGCCACCTTTATGGGGAGGTCATCCATCAGCCGCTCCAAAAGCCTGAAATGCACCCTGTTTTTGAGCCCCCGGCAGTTAGGAGGTACTACGAGGATGACTTTCCCTGCCTGAGCAGCCGATAGACGACGGCGTATGGTGGCAAACTCATCATCGGCTTGGAGATAGATCACTTGCTGCGCCGTGGCATCGATCCGAGGTGTAGATAAACCCATCTCTTTAAACGACGTCGCTATCCCACGACGTCAACCTCTGCCCTCTACAGTTCCCAGGCCCTACCTCTCCCCATTCTTACAGCCTGTCGGCTAGAAACCCTTCTACCGCGGCCAGCGCCTCTTGGAGTTTGCTGGCATCACGCCCGCCAGCCTGAGCCATGGTGGCACGTCCCCCTCCTCCACCACCCACTAAACTGGCTACCTCCTTCACCAACCAGTCGGCTCTCAAACCCCCCTCCACTAAGTCCGGCGTCACAGCAGCCACAAAACCGGGCTTGCCATCTAGAACGGCCCCCAAAATTACGACCACAGAACCGAGGCGATCCCTCACCCAATCGGTCATCTCCCGTAGGGATTCGATATTATCTGCCCGCACCTGGGCAGCCAACAATTTGACCCCCTTTACTTCCCTTACCTTCTCCAGAAGGGAATCGACCTCGCTTCTCGCCTTCTCCCGCCTGAGGCGCGCCACTTCCCTCTCCTTTTCCTTCAACGATTCCAGAAGGGAAGCAACTTTATTCTCCACCTCCGTGGGCGGCACTTGCAATCTGTCAGCCACCTGGACTAATGTGGTCAGCGCTTCTTGCATATACCGCTCCGCCCCACGCCCGGTGAGGGCCTCGATCCGCCGCAGGCCAGCGCCTATGCTCTCCTCGCCAACGATATGGAAGAGGCCTATCTCGCCGGTAGCCCTAAGATGGGTCCCTCCGCATAGTTCTTTGGTGTAGTCGTCGATGCTCACCATCCGCACTCGGTCGCCATATTTCTCCCCGAAGATAGCCACCGCCCCGGCGGCTATCGCCTTATCATAATCGATCACCTGGGCGGTGACTGGTAGGTTCTCTCTGACCCTGGCGTTGACCCACTGCTCGATCTCCCTCAACTCCTCGAGGGTCAAAGCGGCCATATGGGTGAAGTCGAAACGGAGCCTATCGGGAGCCACGAGAGAGCCGGATTGACGCGCGTGTTCTCCTAAAACCTTCCGCAGAGCCTTATGTAGAAGATGGGTAGCCGTATGATTGCGGGCGATGTCTAAGCGCCGTTCTACGTCCACCTGCGCTCTCACCACATTCCCCGTCTTCAATGTCCCCTCTTCAACAATTCCATAGTGGACAACATAGCCAGGCCTTGGGCTTTGAGTGTCCGTTACCCGTATCTGGCCCTTAGGGCCAACCAGGATACCTCTATCCGCCACTTGACCACCTGCTTCGGCGTAGAATGGAGTTATGTCTAGCAGAGCTTGGACCTGCTCCCCTTTGACTACCGATTCGTCAGGATGAACCCACGCCCCTACAGGAGCAGTATCTTCCCGCACCCTACCCAGGCCAACAATTTTTGCGTCACACTCCAACTTCTCATACCCTACAAACTCGGTTTCATCCACATCAATGCCACGAATAACGGCGGGCAATTCCGAATAGGGAATAGAACGCCGTGCAGCCCGTGCTCGCTCCTGCTGGGCGGCCATAGCCTCCTCAAACCCCCCCTCGTCGATAGCGATGCCTCGCTCCGCGGCTATCTCCCGGGTGAAATCAGGAGGCAATCCATAGGTATCGTAGAGGCGGAAGACATCCTGGCCGAAGATGACCCCTCTCTCGATCACTTCCGGGTCCTCCAGCAGGGCGACGAGAAGATGGGTACCTGTATCCAGGGTCTGTTGGAACCTCTCTTCCTCAGCGGTCACCACTTGGACTACGAACTCCGCCCTATTGAGGAGTTCCGGATATGCCTCTCCCATGAGGTCAGATACCACCCCCGCCATCTCTCCCAGGAACGGTTCTTCCCGGCCCAGATGACGACCATGATAGATGGCCTTGCGCATGATCCTTCTCAAAACGTATCCCTGCCCCTCATTGGCAGGCATTACGCCATCGGTTATGAGGAAAGTGGCCGCTCGGCCATGCTCGGCGATGATGCGCAAGGAGCGGTCGCTTCCCTCGGGATACTTTATTACGTACGCCTCGTCCTTACAGGATCCCGTGGGATGGGAGCCGTATTCCACTCCCATGAGTTCCGCTGCCCGCTTAACCAGAGAGTAAAAGAGGTCGGTCTCATAGACGGAGGAGGCCCCTTGCATCACCACCGCCGTCCGCTCCAAACCCATCCCCGTGTCGATATTCTGCTCCGGCAAGGGCGTGAGTTCTCCCGCCTCATCTTGATGGTACTGCATGAAGACCAAGTTCCAGAGTTCCAAGTAGCGATCGCAGTAGGGGCAATTAGGGGCGCAATCGGGACGGCCGCAGCCATATTTCTCCCCCCGATCGTAGAATATCTCGGAGTCAGGCCCGCAGGGGCCCGTGGCTCCCGCAGGCCCCCACCAGTTCTCAGCCTTTCCGAAACGGAGGATGCGCGCCTCTGGCACCCCGATCCTCATCCAGAGGCCCTGGGCTTCATCGTCATCTAGATAGATGGTTATCCAGAGGCGATCCGGGGAAAGGCTAAGGCCCTGGGTGACGAACTCCCAAGCCAACTCTATAGCCCCCTCTTTGAAATAGTCACCGATGGAGAAGTTCCCTAGCATCTCAAAGAAGGTGAGATGGCTCTCGTCCCCCACGCAGTCGATATCGGTGGTGCGGAAACATTTCTGGCAGGAGGCCAAGCGTCTATGAGCAGGGGTCTCCTGGCCGGAGAAGTAGGGCTTGAACTGGACCATGCCTGCACTGGTGAAAAGCAAAGTGGGGTCCCCCTCCGGAACCAGGGAGGAACTGGGCATCACCAAGTGCCCATTTCTAGCGAAGAAATCAAGAAACGCTTTTCTTATCTCTTGGCTGGTTGTGGGCCTGACCACGAATCCGATCCTTTCTACGTCAACTATTCCTGTCCCATCCCGCAGGGATCCCTGTGGGAAGGGGATCCCGAGGGACGGGAAAGGTGAACCTTTGGAGAATTCTACGGCAACTCCCCCTTAATGTCAAACCTTGACGAACCATCGATCTTAGGGTAGAATTTTAACTATCAAAGGAAAAGGGGTCTTGCTATGGCTGGTGAAGAGGTATCTGGCGAGGAACTGGCGGTTCTGGAAAACGAATTGGTGGGAGATGTCACCGCTGACAGCGTGGAGATGACCCAGAGCGGGGCCCAGACTATCAAGGCCCAAGAGGTTCGGCTTCACCAATCGGGTGCTCAGTCGATCGAGGCGGAGAGAGTGACCATCCGGCAAGGTGGCGCTCAGTATATCCAGAGTGGAGAGGTCAACCTGAGTCAGGGTGGGGCTTTGGCTGTACGAGGCGAGACCATTGCTCTCGAGCGTTCGGGAGCCCTCATAATCTCTGGGCAGGAGGTGGAGGTAAACCAAGGCGGCGCTGGGGTCTTGGTGGCGGGGAAGATCAAAGCCGATGAGATCAGAAGCATATTTATCGCCAGCGGCCCCGTTGAGGGTTCAGTGACCACTATGCTGGATCAGAAATCAGCCCTCGCCTTGGGTGCTGCTTTGGGTGCTAGCCTGGCCTTCATCTATGCTTTAAGGAGCATATTCACCGGGAGAGACTGATGGAAGAGATAGAATTGAGAGCCCAGAAGCGGGAGATCATTGGCAAGCAGGTAAAGCAACTGCGACGGCAGGGACTCATCCCCGCCATCCTCTACGGCCATAGGAGGGAGCCCTTCCCTTTACAAATCGAAGAGCGAAGCCTGCGACGAGTCCTAGAGCGGGTGGGGAGCCATCATCTGATCACTCTTCGGGTGGGAGATGATAAGGAACCAAGGATGACCCTAGCTCGTGAGGTGCAGTTAGACCCTATCACTCACACCCTCCTGCATGTAGACTTCTATGAAGTGGTGATGACAGAGAAGATCACCACCGAGGTCCCATTGGTGTTCATAGGCCAGTCTCCCGTGATAGAGAGACGAGAGGGCATCCTCGTTCGCGGACTCGATTCCGTGGAAGTGGAGTGCTTACCCTCCAACCTCATAGAGTCGATAGAGGTGAACCTAGAGGATCTGGTCGAGATAGACCAGGCTATAACGGTGGACGACCTTACAGTTGACGCCGACCTGGAGGTCCTCACCGATAAGGAGGAGGTAGTAGCCCAGATTCTGCCTCTTAGAGCGGTGGAGGAGGTAGAGGAGATAGTTGAGGTAGCCGAAGAGGTGGTGCCCAGCGAGGTGGAGATCATATCTCGAGAGAGGGAAGAGGTAGAGGAAAGAGAGAAGGAGCCTCCCGAAGAAGCCTCAGAAGAGTGACCCTGGGATGAGAAGTGGAAAGGGGCGGAACTAGGCCGCCCCTTTTTTTGTTGATGGTTCTTGTGGTATAATTGCCTAGAAGCACCCTCTTATGGGGAAAGGACAGTTAGAGAGGAGAAAGCCGTGTTTAACCCCTTGAACGCCATCTTGGGCCTTTTCTCCCGCGATATCAGCATCGACTTGGGAACCGCCAATATTTGGGTTTTGGTGCGAGGCCAGGGGATCGTCATCAACGAGCCTTCCGTGGTGGCTATAGAGACGAAGAGCAAGAAGATCTTGGCCATCGGCCAGGAAGCGAAAGAGATGGTGGGGCGGACCCCGGCCAACATCGTGGCTATCCGCCCCCTGAGAGATGGTGTCATCTCCGATTTCGACGTCACCGAGCGAATGCTCCACTACTTCATTCAGAAGGTACACGAGAAGGTATTCCTTCGCATCCCCCGACCCCGGGTGGTGGTTGGTCTCCCCAGCGGGGTCACCGAGGTGGAGAAGCGCGCGGTACACGATGCCTGTATCAACGCTGGCGCCCGAGAAGCGTATCTTATCGAGGAGCCAATGGCAGCCGCCATCGGAGCGGGGCTACCCGTGACCGACTCGGTGGGAAGCATGGTCATCGATATCGGTGGTGGTACCTCAGAGATGGCGGTCATATCCCTGGGCGGCATCGTGGTGTCCACCTCCATCCGTGTAGCGGGGGATGAGATGGATGAGGGGATAGT
>DAOULQ010000096.1:0-2576 GCA_034419095.1 Anaerolineae bacterium
GTCTAAAGTCGAACTTCCTTTTCGGGTCTGTTTCACCAAGAGTGCCTTGAGATACATGCTCGAAGTACACCGCCTTGGGGAGATTGTGAACCGGTCCAACTCCGGATTCTTGGTAGCCCTGCGTCAACCCGCGATTCGGAAACCAATTGATCATTCCAGGATAGTCGCGCGAGCCCGGCGACGTGCGAACAGAGTCATTGCCGACATCCAAGGCGGATTATCTCGTATCACGCCTAAGTTTCCGCCTGACGGGGCGCGGCAGGTCTCGCCAAAACAAGTCGGCGAACTGCGGATTATGGCGTTTCACGGTGATCAACTTCGCAAAGCTGCTAGGGGCCAGGTCGATTTGTACGTACACCCGAAGCCAGATGTAGTCGTCTTCGGGCACTATCATAGACTATGGGTCTTTGAGTTCCGCGGAATGGTTTGCCTGATAACCGGTTGCTGGATGTTGACATTCCCGAAGCCGGAAATCGTATTGTTTCCAAACATCGGAGGTGCTCTGTTCAAGGTGTGGCCGGAGACCAAGGCTTTGCGAATCCAACTGTACAGATATGGCGGAGCGCCGATTGAAATGGGCTAAGCGAATCTTGTGTTCGTTCACATCCCGTCCTGCTACGCCGAGTCTTTCCGAATGAACCTCTCTTTGACGCCCCCCACAAACCAGGTTATCCTTGACTTGCCCGTGGCAGGGGTCAGAGATCCCGGCGGCGGTGAGAACCGCTGCCTTTTTCATACGTCTTTCACGCTTCATCCGCCTCTAGATCGTTCGAGCCAAACCCACGTTTGAGGACAGTAGGACTCCAAATGTTCAACGAGGTACGGCCTCCTGTCGAGCACCCGGCTCAATTGAGGATATTCAGCAAATGCCGTGCACCACACGATGTCGAAGACTCTTTCTGCCATGTCTAGCGTCTCAAGCGCTATCGATTCCACGAAAGTGTCCGTCACCAACAATGCACCTGATCCCTCTAGCACCTTGAGGTCGAATTCCTGCCTCGTAGGATGTACCATTTTCGACAGCTGATCATATAGTCTTCTGCATTCACTCCCCAGTTCCTCCGTCCACGCCGGGAGCACGTCAAGCAGTACCTCCTTGATCATACGCCATCCCCGATATTTCTTCTTGGATAGTTTGGCGGTTTTCTCATTGACGCCGAGCTCAGGCAACAGAGTATCTACATAGTAGGCCTGACAGACCGCCTCCCAGATGAACCTCAATTCTCTCGCTAACATGTGGTAGTTCCCGGCAGCGAAGAGGAATAGCAGCCAGGACATTCCTTTGTAGAGTTCCACCAGGCGAAGATGCAATAAGGTCCTCAACAGGGTATCCTCGGGGACGCTTCGCATGATGGCAGTGTCGATGTCGATGCAAGTGTTGTATGCATCTACCCAATAGCCAATGGCTTCTTCTCCCAGGGTTTCTATTGTCTCTTGGGCCACCCGTCTCAGCATGCCATAGTGCGTATCCAAGAGCCTCAGCTCTCGCTCAACGATGCTCATCTCTTCGCTATTCACCAGTCACCTCCAACTTGTGAGACCTCGTGCTCAGCAGCAAAAGCCCCTTCCGGTGAGGGTGGAAGGGGCCGCTCGGCCAAGGGGCCCGAGAGCATCGCTATCTCACCCAGATTCCAACTCCCAATCCAACAACCGAAACACTTCGTTCACGTTCATGTATGCATCCTGCCTGATACGCGTAGCCATTGCAGGGTTATCGCTGGCTAAGAACCTCGCGGCCCAAGAAGGTCCCTCGGCATCCGAATCACGAAACTTGATTGCAATAGATTCCATCCCCTTGCGCAGAATAGGGTGCTCCACATATGCCTCCAGAACTGCCGCAACGCCAGTGGGGCCACCCTCAAAATACGCACATACGGAGTAGATGTCATAGGCATCCTTCTCGTTATACCTACCGCCCAGAGCCATGCCCTTAAGAGCCAGGCAAGCGACAAGGTCAGCCACTTTGGTCTTTACCTTTGCAATGCCATCGCCTGGTAGTCTAGCAGACACTGGACACTCGAAATAGTGTTCCAAGGCTATCTCTGCTCCTTGGAGAGTCCGCGCCTTCAAATCACGCTGAATGACCCGATGGCGATGGCGTTTGCCCTCGCCAACCGGCGGCTCCGGGCAGAGAAAGTCTACGCCTATCTCCAGACTCGTTACAGTCCTCCACCACCTAAACTGCCTCTGCCTATCCTCGGATGGGACATATCCCATCTCACGAAGGATGTTTGCCATCGTAGCATACGCTTCTTCATCGACCAGGTCCGGATCGACCACCAAGTCGATATCGATGGAACCAAGATGGTGAAAGCCGGCTTCGGAAGCGGCGAATTCCTGCAGAATGAAATAGGGAGCCCAGCCACCCACCAATACCAGCGCCTCATAATACTTCTTCAACGCGGTGATGAGTTCGGCAAGTACGGATTTCGATACGTCGACAATCTCTGGAGAGTAATCACTTGCAAGTCTTGGCATGTTCTTCCATCACTCAAAATGACATCTTCTGCTCTCGCAGGAAATCCGCTTGCTCTTTCCCTCTAGCAGGATAATTAACGAGATCCAGATATAGTTGC
>DAOULQ010000097.1:0-7374 GCA_034419095.1 Anaerolineae bacterium
CGAGGGAAGAGATATCCTCTTCTTGCCTCTCATCATCTTAGACCATAGAATCACTCTCCTAGGGGGTGGTACCGAGGTCTATAGACATTACAAAACCTAGGTTCAGGCTATTTGAACTTCTATGCCAACAACGATCGGTTTTTCCTCTACGCCCCCATGGATCGCCATTGCTTCTTGCGAACGCCATCTGGAAATAGAAAGGGAGTTGCCACTTGGCAACGTCGCTTCATCTGGTATAATAGCTGGGCGGAGAACCTGGTGGAGGAGAAGGAAGCCTACGATCTGGCTCAGTTCATAGCCAAGGTAGAGAGGACGTTGCCTGGTAGCCAGGAGACGACGGCCAAGCCGGTGCTTCTCCTTCTATGTGGGTTGCCGGGAACAGGGAAATCTTTTCTGGCTTGTCGGCTGGCGGAGGCGCTCCATTTCGTGATCATCGAGAGCGATATGGTGAGGAAGATCATCTTCCCTCAGCCCCGATATACAGCCCAGGAGAGCCGTTGGGTGCATCGTACCTGTCACGCTCTAATGGCCAAACTCCTGAAGCGAGGAGTACGAGTGATCTACGATGCCACCAACCTCGTCGAGTACCACCGGGAACTGGTCTACCGGATAGCCAAGAGAGCGGAGGCGAGGCTGGTGGTGGTGAAGACCGTGGCCTCAGAAGAGGTGGTGCGAGAGCGGTTGAGGGCTCGCCAGGAGGAAGCCGCAGAAATCTCCGATGCCGATTGGAGGATCTACCGGCGTATGGCTTCCCGCCAGGAGGAGATCTCTCATCACCACCTAGTCATCGATACAACCGAGACCCTCGAGGAAGCGGTAGCCAAGATCCTGCGCTTCATACGGAGATGAGGAATGAAAACCGTGCTTGGGCGACGGCACCATCACCGAGGTAGTTGAATAGCCCGGCGGGTAGCGAAAGGGGGCCGAAGGGTGAAATATCTTAACCTTCTTTTGATATTCGTTCCCCTAGCCATAGCTGCCTCTCTCTTTCACTTTGATGTATGGCTGGTCTTTGTCTCATCGGCCCTGGGGATAATACCCTTGGCGGGGATATTGGGCAGGGCCACCGAGGAACTGGCCCTTCACGCTGGGCCGCGAGTTGGGGGGCTCCTCAACGCCACCCTGGGCAACGCGGCGGAACTGATCATCACTATCTTCGCCATCAGGGAAGGGCTCTTGGAGTTAGCCAAGGCCTCCATCACCGGTTCGATCCTGGGCAACGTGCTCCTCATCTTAGGCCTGAGCACCCTCTTTGGCGGGTTGCGCCATGGCACCCAGCAGTTCGACCGATCCCAGGCTGGACTCAACGCCACCATGATGACCCTGGCTGTCATCGCCCTAGTGATCCCGGCCATCTTCGGCCACGCCATAGAGTCAGATAGGCTGGCGGTGGAGGAGTTGAGCCTGGCGGTGGCGGGGGTGATGATAATCATCTATGCCCTCAGCCTCATCTACTCCTTTCGCTCCACGCCTGTAACCCCAACCCCGGAGCGCGCTAACTGGAGCCCCAGGTTGATCCTCTTAGCCCTGGCCCTCTCCACCCTCTTCATGGTCTGGCTGAGCGAGATATTGGTGGAGACGGTGGAACCGGTGGTTCAATCCCTGGGGGTGACCGAGTTCTTTCTGGGGGTGATCATCGTCCCCCTAGTGGGGAATGTGGTTGAGCATCTGGTGGCCGTTCAGACGGCCTGGAAAAACAAGATGGATCTCAGCCTGGCTATCTCCTTGGGTTCAAGCATGCAGATCGCCCTCTTCGTGGCTCCCCTTCTGGTATTCATCAGCCTTCTGGGCCCCGAGCCCCTGAGCCTGATCTTCAACCAGTTCGAACTCATATCGTTGGGAGCGGCGGTGGTGATCGCGGTCTTCATCTCTTTGGATGGCGAATCGAACTGGCTGGAGGGGGCAGAACTTCTAGCCGTCTACTGCATCATCGCCATCGCCTTTTTCTTCCTCCCCACCTAGTTTGTCGAAAAGGGAGAGGGATGATATAATTCTTTCCTGGAGGTAGTTTGCTTAAATACCTACAGATAGTCCAGATCATAGTATCCCTAGCCCTTATAGTGGCTGTCCTTCTCCAGTCTAAAGGAGCGGGATTAGGGGGTATCTTCGGGGGAGAGGAAGGGATCTACAAAAGCCGACGAGGGGTGGAGAGGACCCTCTTCAATATCACTATCGGGCTTGTGGCTATCTTCTTCATCGTCTCCGTGGCCACCGTTTTCCTCCAAACCTCCTAGGGAGAGGCCTTTGATCCGACATATCCGCTGGTCAGCCCTCATCGCCGTGGCGGGCACTCTGCTTCTGGGTGCCCTTCTCATCTACCTGGCCTATACGACCACTACCGTTTTAGTCCCCGCCGAGGGCGGCACCTATGTGGAAGGGGTAGCAGGCAGCCCTACCTATCTCAATCCCCCCTTGAGCGGCTACAACCAAGTGGACGCCGACCTGGTCTCCCTTATCTTCTCCGGCCTTACCGACATCAACGAGAGAGGAGAAGTGGTACCGGATCTGGCTCAGAAATGGGATATCTCCGAGGATGGCCTCATCTACACCTTCTATCTCCGTCCGGATGTGCGTTGGCACGATGGGGAGCCTTTCACCGCCGACGATGTGATCTTCACCATCGAGGCCCTCCAAGACCCCAATTTCCAGGGCTCACCGGAGTTGGCTACGCTCTGGCAGGTAGTTACTGCGGAAAAGCGGAGCGATCATATCGTCTCCTTCACCCTTGAGGAGCCCTTTGCCCCCTTCTTAGCCTACACAACGCTAGGCATTCTGCCCAGGCACATCTTAGAAGGGGTCCCGGCTACGGAACTTCCCCTCCACCCTTTTAGCGCTCGTCCGGTGGGTACCGGACCCTTCCGCCTCCTGGAGTTGACAGCGGAGCACGCCCTCCTCGAAGCCAACCCCCTTTTTTATGGGCAGAAGCCCTACCTAGATAAGGTGGAGTTTCGCTTTTACCACGAGTACGGGGAGATCTTTGCTGCCTACCAACGAGGGGAGGTAGAGGGCATAAGCCGCGTCCTTCCCCCCGATCTAGAACGCGTGCGCCAAGTGGAGGGGTTAAACCTCTACTCGACGTGGCTATCCCGCTACACCCTTATCTTCCTCAATTTGGAGGCCCCGGTCTTCCAAGAGAGGGAGGTGAGGCAAGCACTGCTTTGGGCTATAGATCGACAGAGGATCATCGATCAGATCTTGGATGGACAAGGTCGGGTGGTCGACAGTCCTATCCTCCCCAACTCCTGGGCCTATGATGAAGATATCCCCCGCTACGAGTACAACCCCCAACGAGCCAAAGCCCTTCTAGAAGAAGCGGGCTGGGTGGACACCAACAACGATGGGGTACGAGAGAAGGAAGGGGTCTCCTTAGAGTTCCCCCTCCTCACCAATGACGACCCCTTGAGGGTGCGCATTATCGAGGAGATCGCCAGGGAACTGGCGGAGGTAGGGGTGAGAGTTCGTACCCAGATCCTCGGCTACGGGGTGAGCGAACTGCTCCAATCTCGTCATTTCACAGCCGTGCTTTACGGATGGGGAGATCTCCCCCCCGATCCAGATCTCTACGAGATGTGGCACTCCACCCAGGCCACAGAGGAGGGGCAGAACTACGGAGGCTTCGCCAATCGGGATGTAGATGAACTCTTAGAGCAGGCGCGGTTGATCAACGACCCCGCCCAGAGAAGAGAACTCTACCGGCGCTTTCAGGAGATATTCGCCCAGGAGGTTCCCGCTCTCCTCCTCTACTACCCGATCTACAATTATGCGGTGAGCGATGGGGTGAAAGGGGTGCAACTGGGACCTCTTTCGATCCCCAGCGACCGGTTCCGCACCATAGCCGACTGGTACGTGAACACTCAAAGGGTGATGGTGAGCGAGACGCTTCAGTAGTTGACAGGTCGTAGGAGTGGTGCTAAAGTAGAGTCGAGCCGAGGTGGCGGAATAGGTAGACGCGCTGCGTTCAGGGCGCAGTGGGCGTAAGCCCATAGGGGTTCGACTCCCCTCCTCGGCATATCCCCTCTCTATCGCTTCTTCTCCCGCGATTCTCTAAGGTGGCATTTTCACTACGCTGCCAATACCATTTCTCCTAGATAAGGCTGGGAAGTCACTGCTGGGATTGGCGGCCTTGCAACTGACCGCCAGGAATAAATCCCTTCAGTAAAAGTGACCAGTAGGTCGGATTTCCATATCCGACCTCTTTCTCAGCATCAACAAGCGGCTCGATTGACCGTGGAGTTGTCTTGTAGACAAGTTCGTCCAAGTTTAGAGGACTGAAAGTCGGGCCTGGCAAGAGTTGCCAGGCCCAATGGATCTTGACACCCTATTTTATGGGTTATGACAACCGCTAGCCCTGAGCCACGCTCCTTGTAGAGATGAGGTAGTCTGCCTTTTCAGTGCAGGCCATAAGAGAGGGTTTCGCCTCCCCCCACGAGTGGTTCACAGTGCTTTGGGCACCTCTTCTTCCCCATAGGGCCGGGCGCTGCTACTACCCTCTGCCCAAGCCCGTATAGCCTCGATATAGGCCCGATGGGCCTCCCTTTCCTCGGTCAAGAGGCGTCTCAATTCCTGCTTCTCGGGCAGAACGCCCCCCTGGAGAAGCGCTTCCACTTCTTTGTGAGTGGCCTGCCAGGACGCTCGAGCCTCGTCCCTCTCCCTTTCCAACAGGGATAGATCAGCCGTTCCCTTCTCTTCCATCGCTTCCTCCCCCTTTCGATGGACCCAATTACCCATGACCTACAAGAATACCGGCGTTATTCTACCATCTTTTCCTCTCCCCCTCAAGGGTTAGAAGAGAGTTCTGTCCTATGGTTCAGGAGGAAGTCTCATAAGGCGGTTCCCCTGTTGGAAGGTGGCACCAAGGTTTGCAGATATTACCATCAGGGAAGAAAAAAGATCGGCTGCGTAGAGCCGATCACCCGTCCGAGGGAAGAGAGTGGCTATGGCCCTGAAAGGCCGACTTTCTTCAAGCGGTTCGTCCTAAAGGGCTCATGGCCTTCAAACATAGGGGCAACGGTTCTGCCAATATGTGACCAAAACGCCGCACGGATCGCACTCACCGATCGCAAACGGCTCACCATGGTCACCTGTTGGCCCTACTCCTCCAACACCCGCCTCTTGATAGTGTTGGCCTTCCCCCTTCCCTAGATCACCTCTCCAGCATCTCAGCTAGTCTATAGAACTCCAGATCCACGCCCTTACAGGTAGCCAGCACCTTCTCCAGGTCGGTGGCCACCACTTTATTCCCGATTAGCCCCACCATCTTGCCCTTTTGCCCCTTCACCAGTTGTTGGACCGCTGCTGCTCCCAACCGGGTGCCCAGCAGACGGTCGAAGGCGGTGGGTGAGCCCCCGCGTTGGACGTGACCCAAAATGGTAACCCGAACCTCGAAACCTACTTCACTCCCACTTAGATGCTGGGCTAAGGTTTGGGTATCGGGCTTGGCCCCCTCGGCCACCACGGCGATGAAGTGGGCTTTCCCCCGCACATAGGCGTCCTTGACCCTCTCCGCCAGTTCCTGGCAACTGGTCTCCACTTCGGGTATGACGATCGCCTCCGAGGCCCCGGCGACCCCTCCCATGAGGGCCAGATAGCCTGAACCCCTCCCCATCACCTCCACTAAAAAAGCCCTTTGATGAGATGCGGCCGTATCTTTGATCTTATCTATAGCATCGAGCACGGTATTGAGGGCTGTATCCACGCCAAGAGCCACATCGGTGAAGGCCACATCGTTGTCGATAGTGGCTGGAACCCCGGCCACCGGAAAACCCAACTGGTGGAGTTTGAGCGCTCCGGTGAGGGAGCCATCGCCGCCGATGACTACCAACCCCTCGATCCCACGCTCGTTTAACTGGCGGAGGGCGGTACGTTGTCCCTCCTCCGTCTTGAACTCCGCAGGGCGAGAGCTCTCTAAGAAGGTTCCTCCCCGGTGGCTGATACCTCCCACCGAGCGAGCGCTCAGCGGCTCCATATCGCCTTCCATAAGGCCTGCATAACCCCGACGGATCCCCATAACCTCCATTCCCAGCGCCAGGGCGGTCCGCACCGCCGCCCTAATGCAGGGGTTCTCACCTGGAGCATCACCTCCACTGGTGAGGACGGCTATCTTTCTCATACCATCACCCTCCTTGCAAATTCCCACCTGAACTACGAGGGCTCTTTGAATTAGTGGTCTCTATCCGGATGCTGCCCTCCCCCAAAATAGCGATGAGGGCCCTCTCTAGTTCTGGCGAATATCCTGTGCTGGCGTTGGGAAAATCTAACTGCACAACCCCTTCTTCCCGGGATAGGTATAGGGTGAAGCGATCCGAGCCTCGATGGCGGGCTAAGAGATGGTGTACCTCCCCTAGCCTTCTTATATCCGCCTCTTGATCGTCGCCACGAGGAAAAGTGATATGGAGATGGTAGATGGTAGGCTCCTCCTGGGGAGAAGGCTCCTCCTTCTCATACCCTCTCTCAAATTCGGTGACCGAGTGGCATATCAGTTTCGCTTCCTCCTCATCGTTCGTCTGCACCCTCCCCTCCACCACCAGGATCTTATCGGGCACCCAGAGATGCTTCGTCTCCTCATAGACACCGGGGAAGACGATGACCTCGATCTCGCCCCTTAAATCCTCCAGACGGGCGAAGGCCATGGGGTCACCTTTCCTAGTGACGATGCGCCGTGCTTGGGAGACCATCCCCACCGTAGTCACCCTTTGCCCCTCCATCGACCCCTCGATCTCCCCGCATAATGTGACCTCCGACCCTTCCAAATCCTGAGCGATCCTCTTGAGGGGGTGTTCAGAGATATAGGTCCCCAACAGTTCCCTCTCCCAGACTAGTTTCTGTTTATGAGGGATCTCCGAAAGGTCGCGGAGGACGAGGAAGTTCTGACCGCTATCCCCGAAGAGACTCATTTGGCCCACTTCCTGAGCGCGGTGGGCCCTGGCACTTAAGGCCATCATCTGACCGATGCTCCCCAAAAGCTGCCCCCGGGCTCCCAAATCGTCGAGGGCTCCACACCGGATAAGACACTCTAAAGCCCGGCGATTCACCTGCCGGAGATCCACCCGGCGGGCAAAATCCTCGGCGTTCTTGAAAATCTGCCCCTGGCGAGCCTCGAGGATGGCGCTCACTGGTCCCTGTCCCACGTTCTTGATAGCCCCCAAGCCGAAACGGACCGCTCCTCCCTCTACGGTGAAATCCCAGGCACTGTAGTTGGCCTTAGGGGGGAGTACGTCGATCCCCAAGCGACGGCATTCCGTTACACCGGCGGCCACTTTATCGCTATCTCCCTTCTCTACAGAGAGAAGAGCGGTCATATATTCCACCGGGTATTTGGCTTTCAGGTAGGCGGTCTGACAGGTGATCACCGCGTAGGCTGCGGCATGGGCCTTA
>DAOULQ010000098.1:0-9655 GCA_034419095.1 Anaerolineae bacterium
CTCCTACACCGACTAGGAGACCGATACCACCAACCCCTACTTTGATGCCTATCCCTACCAGCACACCAACGTCCACCCCAGCACCGCCCGCTACCTTCACACCAACGCCCCAGGCGTCTTTACCGACCGCGCCGCCGTTTCCCACCGATACCCCCACACCAACGGAGACTCAGACTTTCAAATACCCAGCCCCCCGCCTCATCGCTCCCGTCAATGAAGCCGAATTCCGAGGGGGCAACGCGGAGATTAGGCTGGAATGGGAACCAGTGGGAACCTTAGCCGAAGATGAATGGTACGCCATCAGTGTGCGATTTATAGGCCGAGAGGGGCAAATCGAATACAAGGGTGACCGGGTGCGCGAAAAGGAAACCTGGCTCGTGCCCTCGGACTACCACGACATCGCTAGTTTGACGGAGCGCGCTTTCGAGTGGGACATAACGGTGGTGCGGGAGATAATCAATCCCGATGGCAGCGTGGGAGGGATACCCCTCAGCCCTACCAGCGAGACGTGGGTCTTCTACTGGCGATAGTTTGACGATAGGGGGCAAATATAGTATTATTATGATTTGTGGGGGCGTGGTGTAGCTGGCCTAACATACCTGCCTGTCAAGCAGGAGATCGCGGGTTCGAATCCCGTCGTCCCCGCTAATAACATCCAAAGCTTGACAAGTTTGGGGGGCGGTCACAAGGAAGTGATCGTCCTCTTGGGTCAAGCTGGGTGAGACAGCGAATAGTGGCGCCAAGCTCGGAACGTTAGAAAGTGGATTCTGTAAACGTTCGGACTCAGCTGGACTGGAGTCGACGCTTCCATTCCCCGAGGGCGTGCTCATAGAATCAAGGCGTCAGCAGCGATATCCATAACTCATCTGATGACGTTAACGTCCATCTCGTAACGCCTGTGCAGATCCGTCAACTGGGTATTGCAGTTTTGTCAGGCGTAATCACCCCCTGAGCGCCGCTTTGGCGAATCTGTTCCGCTTTTGGATGTCCCGCCTGCATCCGCACGTCTTGCATCTGTGGCCAGCCACTACGCCAAATGTTATGACAGATGCGCTGGCGAGTTACAGAACAAGCCCCTAGGCCAAAGAGGGCTCGCAAAAAGCCCCTGCAATCGCAGGGGCTTCTTATACCGGCAGATCAGCGATCACCGTGGTCCCTTTGCCCACTTCCGATTGGATCGTAAGGACGCCGCCCAGAAGCCTGGCCCGCTCATGCATTCCCATGAGACCCAATTTACCGGCCGCCGCTAGGTCGCTCATCCTCGCTGGCAGCGCGAACCCCTGTCCGTTGTCGCTGACCGTTAGCCTGACTCGCCCATCGGCAAACTCTACCGTGGTCACAACCTTTGAAGCCCGAGCATGCCTTCGCACGTTGTTCAACGCTTCCTGGACCATGCGAAACAGCACCAGCTCCGCCTCTGGAGATAGACGCCGCTGGCTTCCCACTACCTCGAGTCGGACATCTATCCCCTCTTGCGCCCTCAGATCAGCGACTAACCCTTCCAGTGTAGGCAATAGGCCCAGGTGGTCCAGAGTGGGAGGACGAAGGTCTTGGCTGAAGCGACGTACACCCTCCAGTATCTCATCGGTCAATTGACGTGCCCCTTCCAGGTGTTGTATCGCCGATTCTGGGAGTTGTTGGGGAGGGCCCATAAGCGCACCGAGATGACGCCGGAGGACTAACAGAGCCTGAGCGGTATCGTCGTGGAGTTCCCGCGCGATCCGCTCTCTCTCCGCCTCCTGGGCTTGGGTGATTTGCCTCACGTAGAAGCGCATGTTCTGATAGAGTTGAGCGTTTTCGATAGCCACACCGATCTGATTTCCGATGGTAGATATTAACGCTATTTCCTCAGGTGCAAACTCCCTAGGGCCTCGCCTGGCTACGGCCATAGTCCCCTTCACTTTACCCTTGGACTTGAGGGGAACGATGAGTTGCGCCTGAAACTCCTCTTCACGGATAACCAACCTGGTGAGCCTTTCATCCCTGGAGGTATCAGCCACTACCAGGGGCTCTCCCGTTTGGGCCACTCGTCCACAGAGGCCTTCACCCACCTTCAGCCTGTCCACACCTTTAGCCGTCTGTGGCGAGATTCCACGATAGGCGGCTAGGTTAAGCGCCTGGTTGCCCTCGTCCAGGGCGAAGATCAGGCCAGCATCCAACCCCATCACCTTTAATACCTTCTCCAAGGCAACGTCTAAGATCTCCTCCAGTTCCAGGGACCGGTTCAGCATCTCTGAGATGGCATTGGTGGCTTGCAGCCGAGCGATAGCCTTCTGACGAAGCCACCTCTCCTTCTCCAAAGATTCGAGCACCCAACTCATCACTCCTCCAACAAAGCATACGCTCAAGATCTCTATGAAAGCGTCGAGGGGGTACAGGGATATAAATAGCACCCGAGGTAACATGATAAGAAAAGCGAGGAACAGGGTGGTCAACCCACCCACCATCCCGAATGCCAAGGTGGCATAGGCTACAGGCAATACGAAGAGGGTGCGTTGCATGGCGTGCCGTGTCATCGGAAGATGCATCCCTTCAAGAGCTATGGCTATGAAGGGTATCTCATCGGCGTAGTAGATGAAAGTGACACTCGCCATCACCAAACACATGAGCCAAAGGTGAGGGTTGGCAAGGCTTCTCCTCAAGCGACCCATCTTTCTCAACGCTTTCCCCCATTGTTGATCAAAGGGTTTCGGGTTTTGACTCTTCGCGGATATCCTCCAGGCCCAGCCACCCTTTTCTTAGGGCCTTTATGACCGCCTCAGTGCGGGAACCAACCTGCATCTTGCCAAAGATGTTGCTCAAGTGACCCTGAACGGTGCGCACGCTGAGCACCAACTCTTCCGCTATCTCTTTATTCCTGAGCCCCTTGGCCGCCAACTTGAGCACATCCATCTCGCGTTTGGTGAGCCGCTCTACCCCTTCCTCATCGAGCGGCCTCGGCCGCTGGGCAGCTAAGTGGTCGAGCACCTTTCGGGCCACGGTGGGGTGAAGGACCGATTCGCCAGCATGCACTGCTCGGACCGCATCCACCAACTCTTGGCTGTCTACGCTCTTCAAAAGATAACCAGCGGCCCCCGCGTCCAAGACAGCGAAAACGTATTGATCATCGTCATAGGCGCTGAGTATCAGGATAGCCGTAGAGGGGTTTTGAGCCTTGATCCTTTTGGTGGCCTCAATCCCGTTCAGTTTGGGCATGGCGATATCGATGATGGCCACATCGGGCCGCAGTTGGGTTGCCAGCCTCACCGTCTCTTCGCCATCGCCCGCCTCCCCTACCACTTCGATATCCTCTTCCCGCTCCAAAAACTCCCGTGTCCCCTCTCGCATCAGAACGTGATCCTCAGCCAAGAAGACCTTTATCTTCTCCATCGCTTTCCCCCTAGGAGTAACGCAGGCCTATCCATCATCATGATACCTTGTTAGGAGAAGAGGTGCAAGCAGACAAATGCGGAAATAGGTAGGCAAAAGTACCTATTTCCTTACCGCAAGGTAGGTGGAAACTCTGGGTCTAACTGAGAAAAAATCTCTACGCCAGGGGGAAGAAATCAAGAGTTTTGTGGGGGGCAAAACAGGCATTATCATCGCTGACGGCCTGAATAGTACGAGGTAGAATTAAGGCGGAGAAAGAAAAGAGGCCCCATGGTCGGGCAAAGTCAACAGGAGGTGGGAAGATGGTGGATCTGCAAGCGGCGGTAGCCATAGCCATAGGGGTGCTGGTGGCGCTCTTCGTGCCCGGCTTGGTCTGGGCCACGGTGATCGCCGGCCTCTATCAACTCCTCCGGGAGAGGGTCCGGGAGAGGCAGGCTGTCGGAAGGGAGCAAGCCCAGGATACGCGGGAGGCTTGGAGCGCCAAGGGTGCCAAGTGAGGCGGCCTACGGAAGAGACTACCCTGCAAAAAGGGTAAATCGGTAAGCTGATAGGAGGTGGGAAGATGGTAGATCTGCAAGCGGCGGTAGCCATAACCATAGGGGTGCTGGTGGTGCTCTTCGTGCCCGGCTTGGTCTGGGCCACGGTGATCGCCGGCCTCTATCAACTCATCCGGGAGGTGGTTCAGGAGAGGAGGGCTTCCCTCGACGAGCTACACCGAACGGCGTGAACATCCTTTCGAAACTAACGTTCAGGAGGTATAGAGATGGGTGACCTGCAATCGACGTTGGTGATGCTCTTCGCCGGACTTGTCGTGCTCTTCGTCCCTGGCTTGGTCTGGGCCACGGTAATAGTCGGCCTATATGGCATGGTCAAGGAGCGGGTGGCGGAGTTGCGCACCGCGAGAAGAGACAGATTGATCCCGGCAGAGCAACGAGTCAGCAAGCACAGCTAGCAGAAGAAAGCCCCTCATAGATAGCCTAGCCCTACCGTGAGGGGGGAGAGATCGTCAACATGACCTCCAGGGAGGCAAAGAAGGGTGATCATGCCTAACTCAAGTGGAGGGTCATCTCGTGCGGGAGATAGGAACTCTTGGATTCACTATCATTGACCTAGGCGTCGGCCTCCTTATCCTGCTTTACGCTGGGCTTTTGAGCGAAGGTCGAGCAACCGCTTTCTTGTTGCGCATAGTGCTTTTCTTAAGCCTCTATCTCGCCGCTCGCGTCCATGATGTCCTGCAGCGACCTCCAAGGGCATGATCAGGACTATGTGGAGAGAAAAGGGGGCTCGCTTGAGCCAAGTTGACGAGAGGATTAATCCAGGCAAGAGGAAAAGCCACGCAGTAGTCCCAGAAGATCGCTAATATTGGAACATGTCTGGGCGTCGCATGTAGCAAGAATCACCACGTCCAGTCAAAGCGATAAGAACAAGATCTATCAAGGAGGTTCGCAGAGATGCAAGAGGTGATCAGGATAGACGCCTTTCCCCCTCCAGAGGTGGCAGAGAGGGCGGAGAATGTAGGGGTCCAGAAGGCTAGCCTAGACTTCTGGAGCACCTTTGCTTTGGCGGTGCTGGCTGGGTCGTTCATCGCCCTAGGAGCCGAGTTCTGCACCCTGGTAGTCACCAACACCGGCTTCGGCTTCGGGATGACTAAACTTCTAGGGGGGCTGGTCTTCAGCCTCGGGCTGATCCTGGTGGTGGTGGCCGGGGCGGAACTTTTCACCGGCAACAACCTGATCATGATGGCCTGGGTGAGCCGCAAGATCAGCCTGGGGCGGGTGATGCGTAACTGGGTTATCGTCTACTTCGGAAACCTGGTAGGCTCTGTGGCCACCGCCCTCATCATGTACCTTACTCGCCAGTGGGCTTTTGCCGACTATGGAGTGGGTGTCACAGCCCTCAATATCGCCAACGCCAAAGTCAACCTCTCCTTCATGGAGGGGCTGAGCCGGGGTATCATGTGCAACGCCTTGGTCTGCCTAGCGGTTTGGCTCTGCTTGAGTGGTAGAAGCGTCATGGATAAGATCCTGGCCATCATTTTCCCTATCACCGCCTTTGTGGCCTCGGGTTTCGAACACAGCATCGCCAATATGTACTTCATCCCCATAGGGATTTTGCTGAAAGCCGAACCCGAGGTGCTATCGGCGGCGGGAAAGGTGGCTAGTGACCTGGCGAACCTCAACCTCCTAGGGCTCATCGGCAACCTCATATCGGTGACCACCGGCAATATCTTCGGTGGAGGCTTCATGGTGGCCTTGGTCTACTGGTTCATCTATCGTCGTCCGAGAAAAGGGGAGTAAAAAGACAGCGTAGCGGAAAAGGCAATTAACAGCCCCTGAGGGTTTGACCGGACGCCATCGCCGTGATCCTGGATCACACCACTCTGGCTGATCTTTGTGCCCAGCCATCAGCCCTTTGGAAAGCGAAGCATCTGGAAGCATAAAGGCGACCCGAAGGAACTATCTAATATCGAGGGAGGTTGCTTCGACAGGTCAAAGCCACAGCCGTTATTTGAAGGCCGAATTCCCATCAGGGAAGCGGGGGACCCTATTATCCGTCGTTTTCGATGGAAGGGGTGAATCTCGCGGTAGCGAGTAGGGCGGTTCTCCCGGTCCGAACCCGTCAGCTAACCTCGTAGGCCTAAAGGGAGACGTAGTTGGGAAGGCAAGCCCGGAGATGACTATGTCTCTGGGCTTTCGTTGTGAGAAGGGGTTTTCATTATATCCATCAACAAAGGGGCGTTGGAGAAATGCGAAAGACCTATTGGTGTAGGTTGGTGATCATCGTTTTGATAAGCCTTGCGGCAGCGACAGGAGGGTGTCAAAAGGCGGTTGAACAGGAGGGGGAAGCCGAGTTAAGCGGGACGGTGAGGATCTCTGGTGCTTGGGCTCTTTACCCTATGATGGTCAGGTGGGGCGAGGAGTTTCGTAAGCTCTACCCCCAAGTCACCTTTGATATATCAGCAGGTGGGGCCGGTAAGGGGATGGCTGATGCCCTGGGAGGGTTGGTCGATATGGGTATGGTTTCCCGAGCGATATACCCCGAGGAGATCGAGAAGGGTGCCTTCTGGGTCCCGGTCACTAAGGACGCCGTGGTTGCCACCGTCAACGAGAATAACCCACTGTTAGAAGTGCTTTTAGGCAGGGGTGTGACCCAGGAGATCTTAGAAGGGATCTGGATCATCGGGGATATAACCACCTGGGGGGAAGTGATAGGCAGGTCGGATGTGGCGGATGAAATCCATGTCTATACGAGATCGGATGCTTGTGGTGCCGCCGAGACCTGGGCCAAGTACCTCGGCGACCACGCGCAAGAGGACCTTAAGGGCGTGGCTGTCTATGGCGACCCGGGATTGGCAGAAGCGGTTAGTCAAGACCCTTTAGGCATAGGCTACAATAACCTGAATTTCGCTTACGCCGCCGAGATGGGAAAACCGGTGGAGGGGATCACGATACTCCCTTTAGATCTTAACGCTGATAGTCGTCTCGACGAGGTGGAAAGTTTTTACGGCACTAAGGCTGAACTCATGGAAGCCATCGCCACGGGAATCTACCCCTCTCCCCCGGCTAGGGCTTTGAACCTCGTCACCTTAGGCCAGCCAACCGGATTGACGCGTGCTTTTATGGTCTGGATTCTAACCGAGGGACAAAGGTACGTTGAAGAAACGGGTTATATACCTCTACCAAAAGAACTTCTTGAAGAAGGGCTGAGGAAGTTAGAGTGAGCGGGGAAAACCATATCCCTCTCTAACAGGCGAAGGAGAAGAGGTGCTTACCAGAAGATTGAAAGACCGCTTGGCCACCAGGTTCATGTTCTTGGTTACATCCTCTTCTAGTTTGCTCGTCTTTCTGATGGCCTTGGCCTTGTATGCGCGAGCCAGACCGATTTTGACCGCCAAGCCTCTGGGAGAGTTGATTTTCTCCTCCTCTTGGCACCCCTGGAAAGGAGAGTTTGGCTTCTACCCCTTCATCCTCGGTACGCTCTGGGTAACTGCCTTGGCCATGGTCATATCTATTCCCCTTTCCCTTCTAACCGCCATCTATCTAGCCGAGTATGCCGCGGCAAGGGTTCGAGGGGTTGTGAAGCCGCTCATCGATCTTTTGGCCGGCATACCGTCGGTGGTCTACGGTCTGTGGGGGGTGCTGGCCGTGGTGCCGCTGATAAGAGATTATGTGGCACCCCTGATGGGGAGAAGTTTAGGGTTTATTCCTCTCTTCTCGGCGGAGAACCTCACCGGTTACAGTGTGCTGGCCGGGAGCATAGTGTTGGCCCTTATGGTCTTTCCTATCATCATCTCCGTGACCGAGGAGGTATTAAGATCGGTGCCAGATGGGCTGCGGGAGGCTTCCTTAGCCCTAGGCGCTACCCGGTGGCAAATGGTGAAGCATGTCGTGATGCGCAAGGCGCTTCCCGGTATAGTGGCGGCTATCGTCTTGGGCTTCTCTAGAGCCTTCGGAGAGACGATCGCGGTGCTCATGGTGGTAGGTAATGTGGCTATGATCCCGTCATCTATTTTTGACCCAGCATATCCATTGACGGCCCTGATCGCCAATAACTATGGGGAGATGATGTCTATACCACTTTACGACTCGGCGCTCTTAGGCGCGGGGTTGGTCTTACTGCTTATAGTCTTGTGCTTCAATATCTTGGCCAGGATCATCTTGCGGCGGGTATTGGGGGAAAGGGGGTGAATAGAGTTGGATAAACGGAAAGAGGAGTTCATCTTCCGGGGGCTCATGATAGCCTCAACACTCAGCGTCATCGGGAGCCTCGCCTTTGTACTGGCGATCGTGGTTTGGAAGGGCTTGCCTGCTCTAAACCTGGCCATGCTGATCCAGACCCCCAAAGGAGGATACTATTTGGGAGGAGAGGGCGGGATACTCAATGCCATTACCGGCTCTCTATGTTTGGCTGGTGGAGCAACGCTCTTGGCCCTTCTCCTCAGCCTCCCCATCGCCCTATTCTTGCAAGTATACAGCGGCAACTCCAGGTTCGCCGAATTTACCAGATTGTCCCTTGATGTCTTATGGGGTGTGCCCTCCATCGTGTACGGGGCGTTTGGCTTCATCATCATGGTCTTCCTGGGGGTTAGAGCCTCGCTATTGGGAGGCGTTGTGGCCTTGACGCTCCTTGAGCTTCCCATCATGAGCAGGGCTCTGGAAGAGGTGATGAGCATGGTCCCCTTCGAATTGAAGGAAAGCGCCTATGCTTTAGGAGCCACGAGGTTGGAAACGGCGATGAGCGTAGTGGTGAGACAATCTCTGCCCGGTATTGTAACGGCGGTTCTTTTGGCCTTCGGCAGGGGCATGGGCGATGCGGCATCGGTCTTGTTCACCGCGGGCTATACCGACAATTTACCCTCTTCGCTCTTTCGGCCTGTGGCATCCTTGCCCTTGGCCGTTTTCTTCCAACTGGCTACCCCCTTCCCTGAGGTTCAACGAAGAGCCTACGCCTCTGCATTAGTGCTCACGATCATAGTCTTAGTGATCAGCCTGGGTTGTAGGCTTGTCGCCGGCAGGTTGACGGCCCACGTGATAAGGTAGGAGGAAAGGATGGCTAACTCTCATATCAGTGTCCATAACCTTAATGTATTCTACGGAGATCACCGCGCCTTAAAGGATGTGACCGTGGAGATCCCCGAAAAGCAGATCACGGTGATCATTGGACCTTCAGGCTGCGGCAAGACCACATTTTTGAAATCGCTAAACCGATTAGTGGAATTGGTGGAAGGGACGAAGATATCGGGCAAGGTGTTACTCCGTGGTCTCGATATCTATAGCCCTGACGTTGATGTGACGGGGATCAGAAAGAGGATAGGTTTGCTCTCTCAGAGGCCGTACCCTCTACCCATGTCTATCTACGACAATGTGGCTTTCGGCCTCCGCCTTAACGGCCACACAAAGAAAGAAGAGCTGGATCGGGTTGTGGAGGATCATCTGCGAGCCGCGGGGTTATGGGACGAAGTAAAGGACAGGCTTCATGCCCCAGCCTCAAGGCTCTCCGCTGGACAACAGCAACGGCTCTGCTTAGCCAGAGGTCTCGCCGTGGAGCCCGAGGTGTTACTAGGTGATGAGCCTACATCGGCCCTGGATCCTATGTCCGCCCAACATATAGAGCGACGGCTCCTTGACCTTAAGGAGAACTACACTATAGTGGTTGTTACCCATATCTTGCGACAAGCGCGGAGCCTTGCCGACTACGTGATCTTCCTCTACTTGGGTGAACTCGTGGAGCACGGTTCTGCGACTGATTTCTTCAGCCACCCTCAGGAAGCAAGGACACGGGCCTA
>DAOULQ010000099.1:0-17742 GCA_034419095.1 Anaerolineae bacterium
TGACAGCGATGATGGGCGTCCCAGGGCGATAGCGGGCCACCATGCGCGCCGTGTAGCCAGAGGCGGTGGTGGTGATGATAGCCTTGGCATTCAAATCCCGAGCCATCTCACAGGAGGCCTGGCTGACGGCGTCAGTGACGCTGAGACAGGGCCCCGCTTCAAGGGCGTCCTGGATGGTGTAAGAAGCGTTGCGGTCCGCCATTTCAGCGATGGTGGCCATGGTCGCCACCGATTTGACAGGATAGGCACCCACCGCCGTCTCGCCGGAGAGCATCACTGCGTCGGTGCCGTCAAAGATGGCGTTGGCTACATCCGAAGCCTCGGCGCGGGTGGGGCGCGGATGCTCCATCATTGATTCCAGCATCTGGGTAGCGGTGATCACGGGGACGGCGGATAGGTTCGATTTGCGGATGATCTCCTTCTGTAAAATGGGCACTCCAGCCGCTGGGGTCTCCACGCCCAGGTCACCGCGGGCTACCATGATGCCATCGCTGACCTCCAAGATTTGGTCAAAGGCCTTCACCGCCTCGGCTTTCTCGATCTTAGCGATGATGGGGATGTCAGCGCCCTTTTCTTTGATGCGCTGACGCAGAGTTGCGATGTCCTCGGCCTTTCTCACAAAGGAGAGGGCCACATAATCCACCCCCTGCTCGATGCCGAACGCCAGGTCCTTCTCATCTTTGACCGTCAAAGAGGGAAGATCCAACTCCACACCGGGGACGTTCACCCCCTGTCGCGACCTGAGTTCTCCTCCGGCGATCACTCGGGTGAGGAGACGATCTCTCTGGGCTTCTACTACTTGCAGCTCGATCTCCCCATCGGAGAGGAAGATGCGGTCACCTGGGGCAGCATGGGCCATCAGTTCTGGACAGGGTAGGTGTAGTTCCCTGGGGCTCCCGGGAACGGGCTCAAGGGTTAGAATCAACTCGCTATCAGGGACCAGTTCCACGCTGCCAGCGGCGATCTCCCCCAAGCGGATCTTTGGCCCTTGCAAATCTTGGATGATGGCCATGGCCTGGTTCATCTCCTGAGCCAGACGGCGAATGGTAGAGATACGCCGAGCATGGACCTGGTGATCGCCATAGGAGAAGTTTAGACGGGCCACATCCATCCCCGCCTGGATCATACTCCGCAAAGTCCCTTCATCCTCTGAGGCAGGGCCGATAGTGCATACGATCTTCGTACGTAGCATGATCCTCCTTATCACCCACACAACACCTGTGGATTGGATCTTGCCCCTTTAGGATAAACGTCCCTCTGATGATCTCGGTAGGCGATGAGCTCGTGGATCATGGTAAACCGCCGAGTCTATCTCTCATTGAAGACCCGCGAAGAGCCTTAGGTAGTCCTTCAGGTGGCGGGTGATGAGGAAATTCTGCCGCACCCGTTCCCGGGCCTTAGCCCCCATCTCCTTGGCTTGCCTAGGGTTTTGGAGGAGGTAGAGGACCCTATCGGCACACTCCTCGACGTTGTTCACCAAGAAGCCGTTTTCCCCATCAATGATCTGCTGGGGAATGCCCCCCACGTTACCTCCTACCACCGCTTGACCCTTCCACATCGCTTCGGTGATCACCAGCCCGAAGCCCTCTCGAATGGACTTTTGAATCACCACCTGGGAGAGGGTCTGTAAGGCGTTAACCTCCAAGTCGTTACTTCTTTCAAAGTATGTCATATGGAGATCCGGGTCATCACCCGCATGTTCCTTCGTTCGTTTCAGATAGTCCCACCCTTCTGGATCGTCACTGGCCATAGAAGCCATCAAAGCCAGCTGCACCTCGGGCATCTCCGCCTTCACTAGACGGTAGGCATCTATCACGCCCAGGGGGTCTTTCCAGGGGTCATAACGGGAGATCTGGCTTATGAAGGGACGGCCAAGGTCGATGCCCAGATCGGCAACCACCCTTTGCGTCTCCACTAAGGGCAAGGGCGTGTTCTTGGGCGAGAGGGGATCGATAGAGGGACGTATGATCGCCAGTTGCGGAAGTTGCAGGCCCTCTCCCACATATTGTTCCATAGAGAATATCCCAGCATCGTAAGGCTGCAGGAAGGGGGTGATGAACTGCCAATATGTTGGATTGGGATGGGAGGTATCTATGTGAGAGCGCCATATCCAGTGTTTGCTCCTTCCGGGACCGTGGTAGTAGCGCAACCCGGCAGGCTGGGGATCATGGATCACTACAAAATCGTATCTTCCCTCAAAGGCTTCAGAGTTTTTCCGATTATACCTTCGCCAAATCTCCTTCATCTCCTCGGTCAAGGGAAGGTCCATCCCCTGGAGGCCGTTGTGGAAAGCCTTGGTAACCTGGAAGAACTCCTCTGAGCCAGCGATCACCTGCCACTGGGCATCCAGCCCCACATCGTTCATCAGAGGTACCAACGTGGACAGCATCTCCGCCACGCCGCCGCCGAAAGCGGTAGCGTTCACATGCAACACCCGCGCTCCTCTCAAGGACTCAGCCGACGCCCGAATGGCTGTAATCTCCTCATCCCCCACAATCGCCCGGTATTCATCTAGCACTTTCAGCTCTACGTTCACCCTCTGTAACATCTTGCTCCTTCCCGCCTCCTGCAACCTATCATTGAGCAACCATCCTCCTCTGTAGAGTAGCCCAAACGAGTTCGGCGTATGCTGGTGAGATGATCTCTCTGGGACAGCAGAATGACAACCTTCAGAATCGTTTCCCTCAGCGCTCTATCTCATCTCTTCCCTTTTGGAAATCTCCCGGCATACCCGCCCCTGAGCGAAGTAGGAGTGCTAGGTATAACACTGAGGCGAATCGCTAACGCCCCGTACAATCCCATCATACCACCGTCGTTCCCCCCGTGTCAACGAAAAGGCAGTTTGAGAGCGCGAGGGTTCTTCCACCTTTCCAAGGGTGTTATAGAAACTAGATAGCGGACCCGGATTACCGCCGCGGTAGGACCCCTTAGACATGGATAGATGCGTGCCACTTTTAGTGCTTGACAGAGAGGGGAAAGGGAGGATAGCCTGGGGAGCAAACCTTATACGAAGTGAGCCAAGTGCTAAGTGGTGAACACAACCTGGAATTCGAGGAAGGTGTTGACAGTACCTCTTCAATATGATAATATTGGATTGATTGCACGGGCCACGGAGAGGTGACCTTGTAGAGCGTAACGGTGGAATCTCCGGTAGGCGAAAGGGTTATCCGTTTTATAGTCTTAGGAGAGGGACATCGAAAGGCGGAGCCGATGACAAAAAAGTGGTCGATGATTCTGTTGCTTATAGCCCTAGTCGTTGGTTGTGGAGGGGCTGTTGAGCCCTCCCCAACGCCGACACCACTACCCGAGTTCACCCCGATAAGAGTATTGACCACCCCTACCAAGGTGCCACCTCCTCCCACCCCTACCCCTCTCCCTACTGAGGTGGCGGAAGAAGAAACGATGGTCACTATCCCAGCCGGTGAGTTTACCATGGGTAGTGACCATGGGATCGAGAGGCCGCCACATGAGGTCTACGTCGATGCCTTCGAGATCGACATCTTCGAGGTGACCAATGAGGCATTCGAGAGGTTCGTGACCGAGACAGACTACCAGACTGAGGGGGAAAAGGCAGGAGAACCCACAACCTGGCGCACTTACGCCCAAGACAACCCTCAGTATCCAGTGGTGAAGGTTACTTGGAACGATGCCGTGGCCTATTGTGAGTGGGCTGGAAAGAGGTTACCTACTGAGGCGCAATGGGAGAAAGCAGCCCGAGGCACCGAAGGGTATACCTACCCCTGGGGAAACGAGTGGAACCCCACCAAGACCAACACCAGGGAGGCAGGCTATAGAGACACCACCATCGTAGGCAGTTTCCCTGAGGGGGCCAGCCCCTATGGCCTAATGGACATGGTGGGGAATGTAAGGGAGTGGGTCGCCGATTGGTTCAAAGCCTATCCGGGCTATCCGGGCGGCGATAACGAGGCCCAATATTTCGGTGAGAAGTACAGGGTAATCCGAGGAGGGGGATGGTTCGAAGATACGGAACTGGCGACCACCACTCAGCGCTTTGCCTCCTCCGAGGAGGCTAGAAACGACGACCTCGGTTTCCGCTGCGTTCGTTAGTCTGTAGAAGTCGTCTCGCCGCAAGGTGCAGAAAGGAGGGATGTCTCTCGAAGAACATGACAATGGCGTTGTGGAAGTGATTCTACGGTACAAAGGAGGAGACAGAGATGTCTAAGAGGAATGTCTGTTTGATTCTGGCAATTGCCCTGCTTTTGACCTTGGGCCTGAGCGCGGCCAGCGCTGCCCCGCTTAGCCAAGAGGAGGCCTATACGGTCGTGCTGGGCGACACCCTATGGGACATAGCCGAGAAGTACTTCGGTAACGGTTTCGCCTACAAGGCCATCGTCGCCGCCACCAACGAGAAGAACGTAGAGGACCCAACCTTCGCCTTCATCGCGGAGCCGGGCCTTATCTTCCCCGGCCAGAAGTTCTGGATCCCCAGCGCGGAGGAGGCCGAGGCGTATCTAGAGTCGCTGCGCGTCGGGGGCGTAGTGACCCTGATGGGCGTGTGGTCCGGCGACGAGTTGAAGAAGTTCTACGCAACCGTCGCTCCCTTCACCGAGGAGACCGGCGTACAGGTGGCCGGCGAGTTCACCCGCGATCTGCCTGTTGTGCTCCCCGTCCGAGTAGCGGCCGGCAATCCGCCCGACATCGCCGTCCTTCCCAACCCAGGGCAGATGGTGGAATTCGCCAAGACCGGCGACCTGGTGGCCCTCGACACCTTCCTGGATATGGAGCAGTTGAAGAGCGACTACGCCCAATCCTGGATCGACCTCGGCTCCTACGAGGGCAAACTCTACGCCATCTTCTACAAGGCAGACATCAAGAGTCTGGTCTGGTATAACCCGGCGGCCTTCGAGGCCAAGGGGTACACCGTGCCCACGACCTGGGACGAACTGATCGCCCTCTCGGACAAGATCGTGGCCGATGGCGGTGTCCCCTGGTGCCTGGGCATTGAGAGCGATGCCGCCAGCGGCTGGCCGGCCACCGACTGGATCGAGGATATCATGCTCCGCACCGCGGGGCCCCAGGTCTACGACAAATGGGTTGACCATACAATCCCCTGGACCGATGCCGCTATCAAGGCCGCCTGGGAGAAGTTCGGGCAGATCGCCAAGAACGAAGCCTATGTCTGGGGTGGGACCACCGGCGTGCTAACCACGAACTTCGGCAACTCGCCAGCGCCCCTCTTCGACGATCCGCCGGGATGCTACATGCACCGCCAGGCCTCCTTCATCACCACCTTCTTCCCGGAGGGGGTAACCGAGGAAGACTACGCTTTCTTCCCCTTCCCCTCCATCGATGCGGCCTATGGGGTCCCGGCACTGGGTTCAGCCAACTTGATCGTGATGTTCAACGACACGCCCCAGGCCCGCGCTTTGATGGAGTACATGGCTACGCCTGAGCCTCAAGAAATCTGGGCAGGGCTAGGCGGGTTCCTCTCGTCCAACAGGCGGGTGGGCCTAGATGCTTACCCCGACGACACAACTCGTGCTATGGCTCAGGCCCTGACTGGCGCCGAGGTCTTCCGCTTCGACGGCTCCGACCTGATGCCTGCCGCCGTGGGCTCCGGCTCCTTCTGGACGGGGACGCTAGACTATGTCAGTGGCGTGGATCTAGACTCTGTTCTGGCAACCATCGAAGCCACTGCGGTTGACGCTTACAAGTAGGAGTGGTTAGTCCCAGCAGTAACTGAGGCAACCCGTCCACACCGGCGGGTTGCCTCATCTTCCTAACCGTGAGGTATCAATATCCGGGGTGGAGGCTTTCCCTAGCACCTGCGCGCCAGGGCAGGTGAGCCAGTTCTTGGTCGCCCAAAGGCTCTACTCCAACAACTATCCGCTGTGATGCAGGGGAGAGAGATGGGAGCCATAATAGGCCAGGTACTTAGAACGCTCCTGGCCATTGTCATCGGTGTGGGCGGGATAGTTGCCTTGTTCGTGGGCTTGGAGTTCCTGATAGGGTTCCTCCCCGACAAAACCCAGGAGCGAGTGCGACCCTGGGTCTATGTGGGGCCACTGCTCTTGATCTTGGCCTTCTTCCTGGTCTACCCCACGCTTAACACCCTATACCTCAGCTTTCTAGATAGGTACTCTGAGGTCTTTGTGGGCTTGGACAATTGGGTCTACGCCTTGACCAGCCACACCATGCTCATATCCTTCAGGAATAATGTCCTCTGGCTCGTGGTCTTCACGGCGTTGACCGTCTCCCTGGGGCTGGCTCTAGCCATCCTTCTGGATCGGGTTCGCTATGAGTCGGTGGCCAAGTCCATCCTCTTCCTGCCCATGGCCATCTCCTTTGTGGGCGCAGGGGTGATATGGAAGTTCGTGTACGCCTTTCGACCAGCCGGCCAACCCCAGATCGGGGTCCTCAACGCGGTAGTGCATACCTTGCTCGGTTTTCAACCTATCGGGTGGTTGATAGAGAGAGCGGCGAACAACTTCGCGCTCATCGCCGTTGGGGTCTGGATCTGGACCGGCTTCTGCATGGTGATCCTATCCGCCGCCTACAAAGGCATCCCCCGAGAACTCCTGGAGGCCGCACGGGTGGACGGAGCCAACGAGTGGCAGATCTTCTGGGGGGTCACCTTACCCCTGATGAAGTCCACCATCGCTGTGGTAGCCACCACCATGGTTATCAATGTGCTCAAGATCTTCGATATCGTCTACGTCATGACCAACGGCAATTTCGACACCGAGGTCATCGCCAACCGCATGTACAAGGAGATGTTCGCCTTCCGAGAGTTCGGACGCGCCAGCGCCATCGCCGTGATCCTGCTCTTGGCTATTATCCCAGTGATGGCGGTCAACATCCGCCGCTTTCAGGAACAGGAGGCCATACGATGAACACATTGAGAAAGTCCCTATCCAGTGCACCGCTGCACATGGCCGTCATCGGCATCGCCTTGATCTGGTCGTTGCCCTCGGTGGGGTTACTGATAAGTTCATTCCGACCTCGAAATGACGTGCTCGGTTCCGGCTGGTGGACGGTCTTTCAGCACCCCTTCGACTTCACGCAGTTCCAGTTGGACAACTATATCGAGGTTCTCGCCGCCCAGGGCATGGGGCGGGCTTTCCTCAACAGCCTAACCATCTCCATCCCCTCCACGGTCATCCCCATCGCTGTGGCTGCCTTTGCGGCGTATGCTTTCGCTTGGATGGAATTCCCGGGGCGACAGTGGCTCTTCGTGGTAGTGGTGGGCCTCTTGGTGGTTCCCCTCCAGATGACCTTGATCCCCCTCCTGCGGGTATACAACCGACTGGGGCTGGCTGGCACCTTTCTCGGCATCTGGCTGGCTCACACCGGATATGGTTTGCCCTTTGCCGTCTATCTACTGCGCAACTTCTTCGGCACACTGCCCAAAGACCTCTTCGAGTCGGCCTTCATAGATGGTGCCTCTCATCTCACCGCTTTCTTCCGCCTGGCCCTGCCCCTCTCCATCCCAGCCCTCGCCTCCCTGGCTATCTTCCAGTTCCTCTGGGTCTGGAATGACCTCCTAGTGGCCCTCATCTACCTGGGAGGAACCGAGGCGGTAGCGCCGCTGACCCTCAAGATGGCCAACTTGGTGAACTCCTTGGGCCAGAATTGGCACCTGTTGACTGCGGCGGCTTTTGTCACCATGGCCTTGCCTCTCGTCGTCTTCTTCTCGCTGCAGCAGTACTTCGTGCGGGGCATCTTGGCGGGGTCGGTGAAGGGATAGCGACGGTTGGTCGGACCTCTGCTCCAGGGCGCAAGGTGATGGGCCCAGGAGATGGGAGCTAAGGACAGGAGCGAGTGAGGGAGAGGTTCCTCGCCCCTCGTCACCCCCGAGGAGGTGATCGTTACTCGATCGCGATTCCCGAAGCCGGAAGGCATCTATGGGGAGATCCTAGAGGAAGAGAAACTTAAGAGCATCCCTTTCTGACTCGCCTTAGATGCGGCATCAGCAGAAGGCCAAAGGGCAGAAGCGAGATTCCCCGTAACGCCGTCCACCCCCTTGTGTTAACTTAGTTGGAAGTCGCTAATGCTTGCTACGTCGGTTCTATGACATGAAGGCCATACAGTTTATTGGAAGCGTCCCCCGTTTCCTCATCTCTAAGATCATCGGCCCTCTCTACCTGCCGGCCTTCTGGAGCCCTCTCTCTAATCTCCAATATCGCGAGGTAAAAGAGCCCCCCTTACCCAATGAGAACTGGGCTAAGGTAAAGGTCCAATACGGGGGGATCTGTGGCAGCGACATGAACACGATCCTCCTTGACAGCAGCCCCGTGCTCTCGGCTTTCGTATCCTTCCCTTTCACCGTGGGCCATGAGAACGTGGGTACCATCGCCGAACTGGGCTCCAAGGTGAAGGGGTTCAGGGAAGGGGAACGGGTGGTCGTTGAGCCCACCTTGGGCTGCCAGGTGCGCGGTTTCTCCGACCTCTGCCCGGCCTGTCAGAGGGGTGACACTGGCCTTTGCGAGCGGTTGACCGAGGGAGAGATCGCCCCCGGCCTCTTGACCGGCAACTGCCGGGACACAGGGGGGAGTTGGAGCCCCTATCTAGTGGCTCACACCTCTCAACTCTTCAAGGTGCCCCCTACGGTGAGCGATGAAAACGGCCTTATGGTCGAGCCTTTCTCCGTGGCCCTACACGCTGTCCTGGGCAACTACCCGCAAGATGAGGAGACGGTTCTCGTCATCGGGGCTGGAGTCATCGGCATCTGCATGGTGGCCGCCCTGCGGAGCCTGGGCAGCAGGGCGCGGGTGGTCGTCTTGGCCAAGCACCCCTTTCAGGAAGAGGTGGTCAAGAGGTATGGCGCGGACCAGGTGATCCGCCTGAGGCGGGATTATTACCAGGAGTTGGCCCAACTCTTGGGGGCCACCCTTCGCCAACCCCTCCGGGGGAAGCCAGTGGTGATAGGTGGGGCCGACATCGTCTATGAGTGCGTAGGAAGCGGTACCAGCCTCGACGACGGTCTCCGCTTCACCTGCAGTGGTGGCAAGATGGTCTTGGTGGGTTTGGCAGGGATACCTAAAGGGGTGGATTGGACTCCTATCTGGCTCAACGAGATCGACGTTAGAGGGAGTTATATATACGGCACGGAGTCGCATCGAGGAGAGAGGATACGGACTTTCCAGTTGGCTCTGAACCTGATGGGTGAAGGCAAGGTGGATCTGATCCCTCTCGTCACTCATAGGTTCCGACCGGAGGACTACAAGCGAGCCTTAGCAGCCGTGGCTAACAAAGGTAAGAGCGAGGTCATCAAGGCGGTCTTCGCTTTTGAATGAGGAAGGTTATGAAAGCAAAAGAAGCGATCATCGAGGAGTTCAAGAATTACGTCTCGCCGTCGAAGGTAGCGGTCTATAAAGAGATGGGCATCGAACTGGTGCCCGGACGGCGGGAAGGCTCCTACATCTGGGACAAGGAGGGCCAACGGTATATCGATTGCCGCACCGCGGGAGGGGTCTTCAACCTGGGACACCGGCCGCCAAGGGTGATCGCTGCCCTCCGCGAGGCGTTGGAGAGCCTCGATATCGGCGATCATATCTTGATGAGCGAGTATCGAGCGGCTCTGGCCAAACGGCTGGCGGAACTGATGCCTGGAGATATCCGATACACCTTCTTCGGGGCCAGCGGTGGGGAGGCGGTCGATCTGGCCATAAAATTGGCCCGGGGATATACCCAGAGACCTAAGATCATCTCTGCGGAGCGAGCCTATCATGGTCATACCGGCTTCGCTTTGGCCGCTGGCTCCAGGAAGTTCCAGGCCCCCTTTGGCCCCCTGATGCCCGGGTTCATGAACGTCCCCTTCGGCGACATCGAAGCCCTTGAATTGGCGATGGATGATCAAGTGGCCGCCGTCATCTTGGAGACCATCCCCGTACCCGGTGGGGTGCTCATCCCTCCCCCCGACTACTTCCCGCAGGTGAGGGAACTCTGCGATCGAAGAGGAGCCCTTTTGATCCTCGACGAGGTTCAGGCGGGTTTGGGCCGCACCGGGCGGCTATGGGGGATAGAGGAGTACCATGTCGTCCCCGATATTATGGTGCTGGGGAAGGGGCTATCTGGGGCTATCTACCCCATCACCGCCACCTGTTATCGGGAGAAACTAGAGAGTTTCTTTGAACCCGACCCTTTCATCCACCTCTCCTCCTTTGGAGGAGCGGAACTGGGGTGCGTGGCCGCTATGGCCATGCTGGATCAGATCGCGGAAGCAGGGTTCTTAGAGCATGTCCGGGAGATGGGGAACCGCTTCCAAGAAGGGCTGGCTCTCCTTCAGGAAAAGTACCCCCAGATATTGATCGGACTCCGCCAGCGGGGGCTGCTTGTAGGGCTCAAGATGATCGATGAAAACTGCGGCCCTATGCTCACCCGGGCGTTAGGTCAAAACGGCGTCTTGGCCATCTTTGCCGGCTTGGACCCTTCGGTGACGATCATCATGCCCCCCCTGATCGTGACGGAAGAGGAGGTGGATCTCATCCTGGAGGCGCTGGATCGCTCCTACCAGGCTGTGGGCGAGCAGATGCAGATGTTGACTTGAACAGGAAAGAGTGATCAGTTGTCAGTATGTGGGGATAAGGAGAGAGTGTGGAGCGTTATCTCCTTCCCTGGGATCAAATCGAGGCTGAAGACCAATACCTAGTAGGTGGTAAGGCCTTCCATTTGGGCCAGTTGCACCGAGCCGGGGTGCGGGTTCCGGCAGGGTTCTGCATCACGACGGCCGCCTATCGTCTCTTTCTCCAGGAGGCTGGTCTAGAAGCCGCCATATCCTCTCTAGACCAGGAGCCGATGGGCCTGCCAACAGCCTGGGGGAGAGAGGTGGCGAAACAGCCGCTGCCCCATCGGTTATATGGAGCTATCAAGGAGGCCTATCGAGAGTTGGGTGGGAAGCCGGTAGCGGTAAGGTCATCGGCCACAAGAGAGGATCTGCCAGAGGCCTCCTTTGCCGGCCAATACGAGACGCACCTTAACGTCTTGGGTTTGGAGGAACTCGCCCAAAAGATAAAGGGCTGCTGGGCCTCCCTTGGGAATGCTCTTGCCTACCTCCATGGTCATCATATCTCCCCCCTGGAGGTGGGGATGGGGGTGGTGGTGCAGGAGCAGATCCCGGCAGAGGTCTCGGGAGTGCTTTTCACCTTGAACCCCTCCACGGGCCGGGAAGAGGAGATGCTCATCGAAGCCCACTGGGGGCTAGGGGAGGCGGTGGTCTCAGGCAAAGTCACCCCCGACCGCTTCGTGGTGGACGCCTGGAACGAAGAGATACGCTCCCAAAAGATAGCCGAGAAGCGGATGATGGTGGTTCCCGCCCATCCATCAGGGGTAAAAGAGGTGGAGGTCCCCCAGGAGAAACGCACTCAAGCCACTTTAAGGGAGGAGCAACTTCTGCAACTGATGCAACTGGGATATGAGGCGCAGGAGATCTACGGCTATCCGCAGGATATCGAGTGGGCTCTCTATGATGGAGAGTTCTATATCCTGCAGAGCCGCCCTTTGACCTCCTACGCCTTTACGCCGGAGATCGGCCAATGGACGGCGGCCAATTGCCGGGAGGTGATGCCCGGTTTCATCACCCCTCTCTCTTTCTCCATCAATGGTCAATACGAGTGGGCAAGGGCCTTTGATGAGGTGTTCCAACGGCTGAAGCTAATGCGTGAAGGGGAAAAGATAGAGTGGCTTCGGCTCTTCTTCGGGCGGGCCTATTGGAATGTGGGGGAGTGCAAGCGGTTAAACTCCATCGTCCCCGGCTTCAAGGAGCGAGACTTCGATGAATCGGTAGGCCTGGAGCCCACTTATGAGGGGGATGGATTAGTCACACCCACCACTCCTCTCACCATCATCCGCGCTCTCCCCGTCCTCTTCGCCCTCCAAAACCTCTACAAGACCTTCTGGCAGGAGGCGAAGGAGTACAAGGAAGCGTTCGCCCAGGAGGAGGCGAGATACTCGGGGATCGACCTGATAGACCTTGATGATGCCCAGTTGGCCCAGAAGGTCAAGGATATCTTGGATCTTCATCACCGCACCAACCGCATAGCGTTGCTCGTCACTTGCTTGGCCACACAGGCTCAGGATGACTTCACACCCATGGTGGAGGGGTTAAACGCCCGGAACCCAGATGCCGAACCGATCTCCACGGCCCGCTTGCTCACCGGCTTGACCGATGTAGCCACCGGGCGTCCCCTTCTCGAACTCTGGAAGGTGAGCCAAGAAGCGCTAAAAGATGAACGGATCAAGGAGATCATCCTAGAAACAGAGCCTTCCCAACTACCAGAGAGGTTACAGGCTTCGCCTGAAGGCCAGGCGTTCTGGACCGTTTTGGAGCGATATATCCACGACTTTCGCTATATGTCGGAAAATGATGAGGATATGTCCCTACCTCGTTGGGATGAGGAGCCCACCTTCGCCTTCACCACTCTGAAATCGTTCCTCCAGGCAGGAGTAGATACCGACCCGGAGAAGTTGATCGCCCAACAGAAAGAGATACGATCACAAGAGGAGCGACGGGCCGCTGATCTCTTGTCCCAGGGGTGGCTAGACAGGCTCTTCAGAAAACGACAATTCTTCTCGGCCTTGGAGACCCTGAAGCGTTATTCCTGGTGGCGTGAGGAGACCCGTTCTATGCTTTCTCTGGCCCACTATCATGGCCATCGGGTTTTTGTAGAGCAAGGCAAGCGGTGGGCGGCCTCCGGATATCTGGCAGAGCCAGGGGATATCTTTTGCCTCACGCGGGATCACCTGTTAGGCGCCCTGGAGGGGAACCTCTCCTCTGGGGAGGCGCGTGGCTGGATTCGCAAATACAAGCGCCTGAAGAGGTGCTATCGGAATTTCGAGCCGCCCCTCACCATCGGGCGAGGAGCGAGAGGGCCAGAGATCCCAACTAAGGGAGCGGTCTATAAAGGGGTAGCCTGTAGCGCTGGCAGGGCCACGGGAAAGGCTAGAGTGGTGCGGGAACTGGGCGAAGCGAACAGGCTCAAGAAGGGAGAGATACTGGTTGCGCCCTATACCAACCCTGGTTGGATACCTCTTTTCAACCTAGCGGCAGGTATGGTAACCGAAGAGGGAGGGCTGATATCTCACGGCGCCATCGTGGCCCGGGAGTACGGCATCCCCACCGTCCTTCAGATCCGGGAGGCGACGAAGATCTTTCAAAACGGACAAACCCTTTGCGTGGACGGCGACAGGGGGGTGGTGGAACTATTAGAGTGAGGTGCTTCTGGGCGGCTAACCCGACGGTTCTATCTCTTCCTCATGCATCCGCGTAAACCCGTACTTCCCCAGAAGGCTACCCAGGCTCCAGTACTCGTCTCCGGTAAAGGCCAAGGGCCTGGCCTTTCCATAGTCGATTCGTCCCCTTTCGTTCAACACCTCTTGGTCGATCTGTACCGCCACCACCTCCCCGGTGAAGAGATCGTGGCTGCCCAGGGGGATGACCTGAGTCACCCGACACTCGATATTGATGGGGCACTCCACGATGATCGGCGTCTTCAGCACGGAAGCCGGGGCTCTTGTCAGGCCAGCGGTTTCGAACTTGTCTACCTCCCTCCCAGACACCATTCCGCAGTAGTCGACCTTCTCTAAAAGCCTTTCAGGGGGGACGTTGACCACGAACTCCCCTGTCTTTTTGATGAGAGAGTGGGAATGACGCTGGGGGCGGACGCCAATGCCCAACTGAGGGGGGTTGGAACAGAGGGTCCCCGTCCAGGCGATGGTGATGATGTTCACCTCTTCCCTCTGGCCACAGGTGACTAGAACCGTAGGGACAGGATATGGGGGTGTGAAAGGTCTTTTGATCACCTTAGCCATTTTAACCTCCTCTTTTGAAAGTCGCTTCATCCTCCAGCAGCGAGAAACATGAAGGCCAGGGTATCGCCCCCCTTGAGGGGGGTGTCTAGGCGGTCACGAGTTACCCACTCCTTCTCATTGAGAAGGATCTGGATCATCAGATCCACTTCCCCCTTCTCATCATAGAGGGCTCGCTTAGCCTTGGAGCCAAAACGCTCAGCCAAATGTTCGATCAAATCGTTGACCGTCTCCCCCTCAAAATCTATAGCCAATTCCTTCGCCCCTACCGCCTGGGAGAGCATGGGTAGGGCCAGGATCTTCAAAGTCACCCTCATAACCGAATCCCCTATCGTTCCCTCACTCTGCGGCTGCCGGGCAAAGGGTCACCAGATCGACCTCCATCTTCTTCCCCTTGCGCTCCTCCCCCTCTCTGAAGAGCGTTGCTTCATACCAAACGAGGGGGTGACTGTTTTTCTCCGTGATCCTGCCTGGACGGGCCCTGATATAAATCACACCATACTCTTCCCTGGCTCTGGTGACGTATTCTTGAAACCTCTTCCCCGCCGCCCTCAGATCGGTGTAAAAGACGAAAGATCTCAAATCTGGGTAGTGTTCGCCGGCCAGAATAGCCTCCTTGGTGGCGTGCATGCAGCAAACGGTGGAGCAGTAGGGGTTATAGTTCACATCCCGGGAGCCGACACACTGGATGAAAGCGATGACCTGGGGGGGCTTCTTATCCGAGGGGCGCTCTACTTCTCCAGAGGTGGGGCCAGAGGCACGGATGAGCCACTCGAACTCCAAGTCGGTGATGACGTTTTCCATCTCCCCATACCCATACTCTCTTAGAGCCGAAACGTCATAAGGGTCGAACCCTGTGGCCAAGATGATAGCCCCGGCGCTCAGTTCGACCATTTCCTCTTCTTGCTCAAACTCTATCGCGGCCGCCAATGGAGGGTGTCCGCTCCACCAGGTGCACCTGGAAGCCCAGGTTAGCCAAGTCGATGGAGGCCTGAATCCCGGCGATGCCTCCGCCGATGACCAGAACTGCCCGATTCCTCATGGCAAGGTTGTATGATACAAATGACAACTACTTATCGAGGGGCACAGGCGGCGAGGTATCGCTCCCAATCGATTTGAACTAGCTGTAAGGTGTTTCCATCGGGGTCTAAAAAGATCGCTATACGTCCACCCCATGGTGTATCCTGGGGCCCCTCGGTGAAATCTACCCCTTTATCCTTGAGAACCCTATAGGATGCATCAACATCGTGAATCAAGAAGTCTATACAAGGTTCGCCTTTCCGTGGTTTTCCCCCTCCTCCCCACGTTTTCAAACCGATCTCAACGCCTCCGCAATCGAAACCAACGTAATCCCCAAACTCGTATTTCTTTTGCAATCCAAGGACATTCTCATAGAAGTACACGGCTCTTTTGAGATCCGATACCGTGAGTGTAACATCCCATATTCTCCTAATCATGGTTTTCTTTCCTTACCTTCAGTTTGGCCTGATTTAATAGCGCGCTTTCCGGCTTGCCTAATGCGCAAATTTGAGGCAACGATACGCCTACAAGAATTGTTCTTAGCCTCTCGCCCCTATCTCTGAGGGATCTCGTGGCCTATCTCGATTTGCCCACCCTCGATGCGGGCGAAGATCTCGGGGAGACTTGGCCCAGTGATCACCAAGCCGTGATTCCGTTGGGCGATGACCGCCCGGCTCGGGTCTGGGAGTCTCCTTATGATCTCAGCCGTGGAATCGGCCAACTCCTGGCTCCCGCAAGGGTAAGCGAACTCCGTATAGGCCAGCGAGAGATCTTCACTTACCCTCTCCGGCCAGCCATGGACATGGACGATGGCCCCCACGGCAGGGTTCTCTAGATAGATCATGCGGTGCTCCACCGCATCTACCGAGACCCGGCGAGGCTGCTCAACCCAGGAAGGGATGCTCACCACCATGGAATCTCCCTCGCGCCCCACCACCAACATGATATCCGTTCCGATGGTCTCGAGTTTCGTCTTATCCACGCCAGAGGCGCTCATCCAGAAACTTGCAGGCGGTAAGTCTGGATGCGAAGCCCGGGCGCTGACGTTACCGTAACTCAATCCAAAGAGTTTATATACCAACCGCACGAACCTTAACTGCTTGGCGGTGAGATACCCTTCCATAGGGAAGGGGGTTGGAAGCAGACCCAACTCGTCCAATTTTCTGCTCGACTCTATCATCTGCTGAGTAACCGGTGTCCCCTGCCAAACCGATTCTGGTAGGTCGTGGCGAAAGAGGTTGTCGAAGACCCAAGTAGCGATAGCCCGGGGCCTCACATATCCATACCACAGTCGAGCGAAGTACTCCTCATCATCGCCCTCGTAAGGGATCTCCGGGTGACCTTGCTCTAGGGTGACGAAATACGAGGTCTCTAATCGTTGCGGGCTTCCCACCAGCAATATCAGCAGAGAGCAGACGTTATAAGCCAGCAAAGGGTACCCTGCACTCAGGGCATCTTTTGGCCTTTCCTCATCGTGAATAACGGTGACCACCTTGGTCCCGTGGCTTGGGAGGGAGGGCAGGACCGGATTGGGGGCACCCCTCCCGGCAAAGTTCACCACCAACCCGGTGGCTTCCGTGGGTTCTTCCTGTAAATGGTGCCCTCTCTTCAGCAATTCCCTCTCTAAACCCTGCCTAAACCATTCCTGCAATAGGGTTCGGGGAACGCCTGTGAAACAGAAGAGGATCTCTTTACTCATCTCTCCCTCCTTGGTTACAAATCATACCGTCAGAACAGCCCCCTATATTCAGACGCCTGCAAACTTCTTCATCAGTTCAGAGAACCTCAGCCCAGCCTCTCGCTTCTTGCGAAGGTTAACGGTGCTGGCGGGCACGTATTGAAGCGCCTCTGGCTGACAGAAAGCGACGCAAGTGGGGTCGCCATCGCAAAGTTCGCATTTGATCACCTTTTTCGCAACAGTGTCGATCCCCATACCGCCGAAAGGACAAGCGGCCACGCAGAGTTTGCAGCCGATGCAAAGATCGTAGTCGATAACCAACCTTTCCAGATCACCATCGCGAGAGAGAGCATCCACAGGGCAGACAGCCATGCAAGGGGCCGATTCGCACTGCTGGCAGACCATAGGCAACTCGAACCCCTCCATCTCCCACTTGATGATATGGATCCTGGCCCGGCTGGGGTTGCTAACCCCAGCGTTCTTTACCGAGCAAACCAACTCGCATAGTCGGCAGCCGGTGCACCTTTCGTGGTCTACTATCAAGATTTTCTGCATGACGATCTCCTCACAGCATATGCGATGGCTCTTTATCCAAACCTAGCCTTTTAAGGGTCTCAGGACAGGGGACGCCGTTTTCATCCCAGCCATGCAGTTCGTAATATTCATCTATCATCTGCTTGAACTTCTCGCGGTCGAGCACCTTGTTCTTGGCGATCTCCAGGCCCAGAGGGGTGGGCTCGTCGAAATACCGATCCACCAGCCAATCGTCCTCCCGCCTCAACCCCTCCCGGATGTTGAATAGCCGCTCCAAAGTATAGGCCCGATCCGCAATCTCCCACACCTCCTGGGGTGATATCTCTAGTCCTGTGTTGTAGCAGATCAGTTTTGAGAACTCGTCAAAGCCCAAAAGGTTAGGGCTCATGAAAATAGTGTGGAATTTGCATATGCCCAGACAGTCGACCACTTCGTAACACATCTCATGCCATTGCACCTGGCGGGGCTTCCCCTCATAGGTGGTATAGTCGGAAGAGAGAGGACCATCGTAGGGGGTAGGGTAACTGTATATCTTTTTGAGGAGCGTTTCGGGCAGGTGATAGAGGTCGATGGCCGGTCGGCTTCTGAGATGGTCGGAGCCCCGGGAGGCGGTAGCGATACCCAAGGCCAAAGAAGGCGTAGGCCTCTCATCGGATTGAAGGTTGCTCATCCCCTTCACCTGGATACAGTAGGGGCGAGACTCCTCGCCGATCCTCTCGATGGCCCGTAACGGTCCCTCGGCC
>DAOULQ010000100.1:0-30422 GCA_034419095.1 Anaerolineae bacterium
GAGATGGCTACCCCCACCTTCCCCACCTCCCCTTCGGCAAGAGGGTGATCGGAATCATAGCCCAACTGGGTGGGAAGATCGAAAGCCACAGAGAGCCCGGTCTGCCCCTGCGAGAGGAGGTATTTGAACCGTCGATTGGTCTCCAAAGCGGTAGCATAACCCGCATACTGGCGCATAGTCCAGATCCGGCCCCGATACATGGAGGGATAGACCCCCCGGGTGAAAGGGTAGTGACCGGGGAAGCCTAAGTCTCGCAAGTAGTCCAAATCGACATCCGCAGGGGTATAGAGCCGCTCCACCGGGATCCCAGAGCCAGATAGGTACTCCTCCTTCGATTCGGGATGGCGCTTCAAGGCCTCGCTGAGAAGACCCCCCTCCCACTCCCCTTTAGATTTAGCGATCTCCTCCAATAGAGAGCCCCTTCAGGTAAATATGACCCTCCAATAGAAGGGCCACCTCCACTCTATCACGCATGGGAAGGGGTGTCAAGGGTTGACAAACCCTCATTCTATGATAAGATGACAAAAACCTGGGAGGACCAACTATGGATAGGCAGGAGGTTTTGGAGAGGGCAAAGTCTGAAGAGGTCAAATTCGTCAACCTTTGGTTCACAGACATCGTGGGGATAGCGAAGAGCGTGACCATACCCGTCCATCAACTGGCAGGCTGTTTGGAGTACGGGATCTGGTTCGATGGCTCCTCCATCGAAGGCTTCGCCCGCATCGCGGAGAGCGATATGTACCTGGTGCCAGACCCAGAAACCTTTGCTATTATCCCCTGGGAGAGAGAGGATAGTAAGACAGCCCGGCTGATCTGTGACGTCTATACTCCAAGGGGGGAGCCCTTTGAAGGAGACCCCAGGCGGGTGCTGGCCAGAGTCTTGGAAGAGGCAAAAGAGATGGGCTATCTCTATATGTGTGGGCCGGAGATGGAGTTCTTCCTCTTCAAGCCGAAGGAGGACGGAACAATCGCCCCCACCCCCCACGATCAGGCCGGCTATTTCGATGTCTCCACCGATCTAGATATCGATGTGCGCCGGCAGATGGTGAACGCGTTGCGGTCATTCGGTATCGAGGCGGAGGCGATACACCATGAGGTAGCCCCTGGCCAACACGAGATCGACTTTCAGTATAGCGATGCTTTACAGACGGCCGACAACACCATGACGGTCAAACTGACGGTGAAAGCCATCGCCCAAATAAACGGCCTCCACGCCACCTTCATGCCCAAACCCATCGCGGAGATCAACGGCTCTGGGATGCATACGCATCAAAGCCTCGTCCACATGGAGAGCAACGAAAACGCCTTCGTGGACCCGAAAGACAAATATGGCCTCGCGGAAGTAGCCAAATACTTCGTGGGCGGCCAGCTCTACCATGCCCGAGGGATGTGTGCCATTCTGGCCCCTTTGGTCAACTCCTACAAGAGGTTGGTACCTGGCTATGAGGCTCCGGCCTATATCTCTTGGGCGCGCATCAACCGTTCGGCCTTGATCCGGGTGCCCCAGGTCAACCCCGGGCAATTGCGACAGACCCGCATAGAGTTGCGCTGCCCAGATCCCAGTTGCAACCCCTACCTCGCCTTCGCCGTGATGCTCAAGGCTGGGTTGGACGGCATCAAGAAGAAGATAGCCCCTCCCCTCCCCTCCGAGGAAGATCTCTATCACCTAGAAGATGAGAGACGACTCCAACTGGAGACTCTACCTGGCTCCTTGGGCGAGGCCTTGGAGGAACTGAAGAAAGATGAGGTGATCAAGGAGACTCTAGGTCCTCCCGTGTACGAATGGTTTATGAGGGCTAAGAGCCTGGAGTGGGATACCTACCGATGCCAAGTCACTCCCCTAGAATTAAAGGATCTCTTGATCTATTAGAGCCCATCAACGTCTCCTCGGGCACGGCCACCGTTCTGGGCCTCAGCGAGGCCTTCATCGATGCCCCTCCTACTACCGCCTACCTCCTAGTGGGGGAGAGATGTGGGCGGGATTGTTCCTTCTGCACCCAGGCTAGAAACAGCCGAGCACCGGCCCAGGCCCTCTCCCGCGTTATCTGGCCCCCTTACGAGGAGAAGAAAACGCTTTCTGCACTGAAGGAGGCTTACAAGCGGGGTAAGATCCGGCGCGCCTGCCTTCAGGTAACGGTGAGCCCAGGATACCTTTCGCGCACTGAGGAGATAGTCGCCCAATTGAAGGGGATACCTATCTGCGCTTCGGTGGTCGTTTCTAACCTGGATCAGGTGGCTCAACTTTTAGATTCGGGCTTGGAGATAGCAGGCCTGAGCCTAGATGCGGCGAACGAAGAAATTTACCGCTGCGTCAAAGGCGGTAATTTCAATCGAACCTTGGGCCTCATCGAGGAAGCGGCGAAACGGTTCCCCGGTCGCGTAGCCACCCACCTCATCGTCGGTTTAGGGGAGACGGAGGAGGAGGTAGCCCGGCTCATCCAGCGTCTCCACGATTGGGGAGTTATCGTAGCCCTCTTCGCCTTCACCCCCAACCCTGGCACCACCTTGGAGAATCAGCCCCCTCCGCCTCTCTCCTCATATCGGCGTATCCAGATAGCCCGTTACCTCATAGCAGTAGGGCTAGCCAGGGCCGAAGAGTTCGTCTTTCCCCCGGGATCCTGTAAGGACTCAGCCGAAGGACCTATCCTGGGCTTCGGCCTGGAGGAGCACGAATTGTCGAATGCCCTTAAGGACGGCCAAGCCTTTCAGACCTCCGGCTGCCCTGGCTGCAACCGCCCCTACTACAACGAGCGGCCGGGAGGGACACTATATAATTATCCCCGTCCTCTGACCCCGGCGGAGATTCAACAGGCGATGCGAGAAGCCGGTCTACAACTTGACGAGGAGCCGAAAAGAACGTATCATTAAGATGCGTGGGGGTGGTTGAGTCCCGGTGGGCTCCGCGGTCTTCAAAACCGTAGGTGGGTATCGCCGAGATGGCCACGGTGGGTTCGACTCCCATCCACTCCCGCCACCGCTTATAAGAACGTTTCCCCGCAGCCCCAACTCGCTCTCAACTGGCATGCGAATCCAACTGACCGCCAAGGTGTTTTGATATTCGGGGGTCAATCCCAAGACCTTATGCGAAAGGAGGACAATATAGCCTAAGAAAACAATAGATCGCCTTTCGGTTCACGAGTCGTCATGATGTTTTCTTATTCAAGGAGGAAGATCCATGCTTACCGACCGCATCATGGGTGCATTCACATTCCGTAAGGGAGTCTATTCCGAGGTGGAGAAGGACACCACATTCACCACCACGGCCTGGCTCTTGGTGATAGTGATCGGGTTCCTCAACCAACTGGGTTCAAATGCACAACGAAACCTGATCAACTGGCTGATCGGTTCCGTTGTGGGGACGATCTTCGTGGTCATCGGTTTCGCCGTGGCTGCCTTCATCGTCAACTGGGTGGGGCGCGCCCTCTTCAAAGCCGATGTCACCTTCGAGGAACTGATTCGGACCCTGGGCTTGGCCTACGTCTGGAACATCGTAGGAGTCATCGGTATACTGGCTTTCTTTTCCACCACCCTGCATTGCCTGCTGACTCCAGTCACTTTTCTGGCCGCGATTTTGGGGTTAATCGCCTGGTTGGTAGCGGCAAAGGAAGCGCTGGACCTGGAATGGGTTCAGACCATCGTCACCGTCATCCTGGGCTGGATCGCCATGGCTATTATCTATATGGTCGTGGGCGGTTTTGTCCTCGGCGTGCTGGGGCTGGGTGCCGCGGCGGTGGGAGGGCTCTTAGGGTAAGAGACCCACTGGTGTCTCGACAATCGTGGAGAGCCGCTCACATGAGCGGCTCTTCCCATTCTCAAGGCTTTCGCGCAACTGGTCACAAGGCCACTCATACGAGTGGCCTTGGCTTTTCATCCCCTCTTTCTATACCGCCCCCTCCAATCATTCAGCCTGATCTTCAGCACCTCCGTGAACATGTTTATCGAATCTCGGATGGGGTGGACGCGGGAGTTAGCGCTGTAATACCAGTTGATGGGCACCTCCACTATCTTATACCCTCGCTTCTGGGAGATGAAGAGCACCTCCACATCGAACCCCCAGCCGTCCATGGTCTGATAACCGAAGACCTCTCGTGCCGCCTCCCTCCTGAAACATTTGAAGCCGCATTGGGTGTCTTGAAAGCCTTGCACAGCGAAAAGCCTCACCATCCAGTTGAATACCCGTCCCATGAAATGGCGATATGGGGGCTCATCGTACCGCTGGGCCCCGGGGACCTCTCGCGAGGCGATGGCCACATCGTAACCCTCCAGAACTGGGGGCAAGAATTGATAGAGCTCCTCGATGGGCATAGAGAGATCGGCATCGCAGATAAAGAGGTATTCCCCTCGCCCAGCGAGCATGCCCGTCTTTACAGCGTGTCCCTTGCCCCGGTGCTCCGTTCGGATGAGGGAAAGGAGGGGAAGTTCAGCCATCATCTCCTCCACAACTTGCGCCGTCCCATCCTCGCTCCCATCGTCGACGACGATCACCTCGCTGGTGTACTCCTGCTTCCCCAAGTAGCCAACGATGCGGCGTAGGCTATGGGGAAGTCTGCGCTTCTCATTGTAGGCGGGAACGATTACCGAAAGGAACATACCACCTCGCGCCCAATGATACACACGCTCCTTCGCCCCGTCAACTCAAATAGAAAGGGAGAGGTATCGCTCTCCCTTCTCCCTCAAGAGCAGTTCCCTTAGATGAAAGCCCTGATCTCGTCGATCTCCGCCACCCCTTCCGCCACCAAGTCTATCTGGCTGGCATCGGAGACCCCCAAACCCAACTCCGCCGCTCTAGCCACCTGGTGCTCCTCCCACGAGTTCCGAGCCAATAGTTCCGGCGCCCCTAGATTCTTGAGTATGGCTAGGCCCACCACCTCGGCGGCCACTAAATCGGAGGTGGCTAGAACGAGGTTAGGCTCCCGCAACTCGCCATGAGCGGGGCCGCCACTTATGAAAGCCCGCGTCCCGTCCATGACCACGAAATCGGCAGGGCGGGCCAGGTTTATCTCCGCCAACATGGCTCCAAACTGAGGCTCCCCTCTGGAGTGAAGAAGATTGCGGCTTCTGGGGTGAATGAGACCCACCGTGTTCTTGAGAGCCATAGTGTAGCGAGCGATGATATGGGTCTTGGTGACGGGCAGGGTGATTAGGTAATCCACCTCTTGGGGGAGAGCAGAGAACTCGAACCTGCCAGGCCAATTCTCGGCCCCAGGAGGATCGACCCCCCACCCACTGGTAACCCTCCAAGGGCACAACCTCGGCCCCGGCCTCGATAGCGGCTTGATAGATACCCACCTTCTTCATAGCCGGAAGGGTATCATAGGCCGGATTCGAGCGGTCAGCCACTATAATCCGCCCAGGGTCATACCCCTTCACCAACTCCACCACCGCCCTAACCACCTCTGGGTTAGTGGTGCCAGGGTAGAGGTCATCGGAGTTAACGTTGGGCTTGATAAGCACCACGGCCCCGGGCGTCAGTCCGACAAAACCCCCAGCCAACTCCACCACCCGTCTCACCATCTGGGCTACCCCTTCCCCGCGCACAAGGGCCACGGTAACAAGAGGTGGCTCAGGGGTAGGGGTGGGTTCTGGGGTAGGCGTTGCGGTAGGTTCAGCAATTGGTGTCTCGGTTGGCTCTGGGGTTGGTGTCTCAGTCGGCTCAGGAGTTGCCGTTGCTGTGGGCTTCGGCGTCGGTGTAGGTTCAGGGGTGGAGGTAACGGTGGGGCTGGAGGTCGGTGTGATGATGGGGCTGGGTGTAAGAGGCTCTTCTCTCCCCTCCAACCCCAGGCGACATCGCACACTGGTCAGGCTTAGACCTAGGAGAGCCGCTAGTTGGGTTATGAAATTACGTCGAGAGATATTCTGCATCACAACCTTTTCCTCCATCGCTCCAATAAGAGATAAGAAGTTCATACTTTCTCCAGAACCTCCTCCAAGTATTCATCAGGCACCCGCCGAGCAGATTGCACCACTCCCCGCTTTTTCACCACTCGGGGCCAGGTGAAAAGCCCCACTATCTGCCCTCGGAGCCTGGCTCTGGCCGCCTCCCCTCGCCAGGCCTTCAGGGCTTCCCAGGCGATACGAAGTTGCGCCCTTAGGACGCGGGACCAATGCCTAACCAGGAGCGAGGTGGGGTAATCCTTGGCCACAAGGTAAAGGAAATTGCGCCCCACATAATAACTAGCCAGGGCTCCCCCTCCCGTAGCGCTGAGACGATGATAAGCCACGGCCTTGGGTACGTAGATGCACCGATAGCCAGCCAACTGCGCGCGCCAAGCCAGATCCACATCCTCACAGTAACTGACGAAATCCTCGTCTAAGACCTGGAGGCCTTCATCGGTCGGCAAGGCGATCTCCTCCAGCATAGAGCGACGGAAGAGAGATGCCGCCCCCCCAGGCCCAAAAACCCACTCCTCTTCATCGAACTGCCCTTCGTCCTTCTGCCAAACCCCGCGGTTGCCCGGCATCCCATCGAGGCCATAGAAGTCCCCTGCCGCATTGATCACCTCCCGCCTGTGGAAAAGCAATAGTTTAGGTGTGGCCATACCAGCCTCGGGGTGTCGCTCTAAAGCGCCTACCAACTCCTCCAGCCATCGCCGGTCCGCTTCCACGTCGTTATTGAAGAGGGCCACCAACTCCCCTCTCGTGGCCCGGATGCCGATGTTGACCGCTTTGGCGAAACCGAGGTTGGCTTCTAAAGCTATCACCTGCACCCAAGGGTAATCCCTCTCCAAGATGGCCAATGAGTCATCTGTGGAGCCGTTATCCACCAAGACCACCTCGAAGTGGGGGGGACTCTGCCCTAGAAGCGAGTCTAGGCAGGTAGGGAGATACTCCGCTTTGTTCCAATGGGGGATGATGATACTAACTGAGGCCATCGCTCCGCTCCTGGAAATAGGCAACCAGGGCCTCTTGCCAAGGCCGCAAGCGGATCCCCAACCTAGCAGCCCGCACGTTGGCTAACACCGCGTGAGGTGGCGGCTTAGCCGGTCGGGGGTAACTTTCCACTGGATACAACGGGAACTCACCCTTTCCCCCCAGATCCAATATCTTTCTTGCGAACTCATACCGGGAGCAACTCCCCTCATTGGCCAGATGATAGATGCCATATTGGGGATGTCGAATCAAGCGAGATATGCCCTCCGCCAGGTCACGGGTGTAGGTAGGAGATCCCACCTCTGTAACCACATAGTGAAGTTCGGAGTGCTCCTCAGCCAGTTGCAGCACCTTCTCCACGAAGTTCTTGACCCCGGGGCCATATAACCAAGCGGTGCGCACGATATAGTACTCTTTTAGGAGCCTTTGGGCGTGCCTCTCCCCCTCCAGTTTGGAGGCCCCATAGACACTGATGGGGTTGGGCTCATCGCTCTCCAGGTACGGTTCATCTTTCGTACCATCGAAGACGTAATCGGTGCTTATACAAACCATAGTGGCCTTGCAGCGCTGGCAAGCCAGGGCCACGTTCCTCGTCCCCTGACCGTTTACTGAGAAGGCACTATCTGGATCCCTCTCGCAGCCATCCACATCGGTCATAGCCGCGGCATGGATGACCAGATCGGGAGCCCATCGGACAAGGAAGGAGATCGTCTCCTCGCTGGTGATGTCCCACTGGGGCAGATCCAAGAGGAGCATCTCCTGATCGGCGAAAACTTGGCGTAGGCTTCTACCTAACTGCCCCTCGGCTCCAGTGATGGCTAGGCGCATCTTCCCTCCAGGCAATTATACCAACCTCAGGGCATAAATGGTAGCCAGACTTGCGCTTCCTGGTGATAGTGGTAAAATCTCTTCTCAGTCTCTCTATGAACGGTTCAGAAGAGCACCGATGAAGGAATCCCAGAACGGAACGTTTACCTCCCAATTCCGGAGCGAGCGTCTCACCAGCCGCCTGGTCCGCCAATTTGACCGCTGGCAACTGACAGAGACCACGGTTCTCATGGGCACGGCCCTCATAGTGGGAATAGGAAGTGGCTTTGGAGCCATCCTCTTCCGCTGGATGATCGCTTTCTTCCAACATCTCGCCTTCGAGGGAGGCAAACAACTTCTCGGTTTCCTGGGGCGTTATTATCTGATCCTAATCCCTGCCCTAGGAGGTCTAATTGCAGGCCCCCTAATCTATTTCTTCGCCCGTGAGGCTAAAGGACATGGCGTCCCTGAAGTAATGGAAGCCGTGGCCTTAAGAGGGGGGCGGATTCGCCCCATCGTGGCGGTCATCAAGTCTTTAGCCTCCTCCATCTGCATCGGGACTGGGGGTTCCGTGGGAAGGGAAGGACCCATCGTCCAGATCGGCTCCGCCTTGGGCTCCACTTTGGGGCAGTTCCTCCACCTCTCCGACGAGCGGGTGAGCAACCTGGTGGCCTGTGGAGCCGCGGGAGGGATCGCTGCCACCTTTAACGCCCCTATCGCCGGAGCCCTCTTCGCCTCAGAGGTGATATTGGGGGAATTCACCGCTACCAACTTCAGCAGCGTGGTCATCTCCTCGGTCACCGCCAACGTCATCAGCCGCATTTTCCTGGGAAACTCCCCGGCCTTCAAAGTCTCCCCCTACTCTATGGTCAGCCCTTGGGAATTGGGATTCTATGCCATCTTAGGCGTCCTCGCTTCTTTCGTGGCCGTCCTCTTCGTCATCACCTTGTATAAAACCGAAGGTATCTTCGACGCTTGGCAGTTCCCCGAATATCTCAAACCCGCTGCCGGGGGGCTTTTAATAGGTCTCCTTGGGCTTTATTTCCCCCAGATATTTGGCGTGGGCTACGAGGCTATCGAAAACGCTCTACTAGATCAGATCACTGTCCTCATACTGACAGCCCTCGTTTTCTTGAAGATCCTAGCCACCTCTTTCACTCTCGGTTCTGGTGGATCGGGAGGGGTATTCGCCCCCTCTCTCTTCATCGGCTCCATGCTGGGAGGCGTCTTTGGAAAAGTAGTCCATAGTTGGTTTCCCTCCACCACCGCTCCGCCCGGCGCTTACGCTTTAGTGGGAATGGCCGCCGTTTTCGCTGGCGCGGCCCGCGCCCCTATCACCTCCATCCTCATTCTCTTCGAGATGACCGGCGACTACCGCATCATCCTCCCCTTGATGATGGCTACTGTTATCAGCACCGTCCTAGCGGAACGGCTCCACGAGGAATCTATATATACTCTGAAACTAGTCAGGAGAGGCATCCGACTGCAACGGGGGCGGGATATTGACGTTATGCAGGGGGTCCTAGTTGAGGAGGCTATGACCCCTAACCCAGATACCATCCCTTGGGATATGACCTTAGATGAGTTGGGGAACGAGTTCCAACGCACCCACCACCACGGCTTTCCGGTCCTCGATGCAGAAGGTAAATTGTATGGAGTGGTCACCATACGAGATCTGGAACGTGCCTTGCGAAGAGGTAAAGAGGCCAGCAACCTCAAAGCGGGAGATCTCGCTACCACTTCTCTCCTCACCGTCTATCCCGACGAGCCCCTTTGGGTGGCCCTCAAGAGGTTAGGGGTAAGAGATGTAGGGCGCTTGCCCGTGGTCGATCGCGGAGACCCGAAGAAACTCTTAGGGATGGTGCGACGGAACGACATCATTCGGGCCTACAATTTGGCCATCATGCGCCGCCAAGAACTCCAATACCACATGGATCGACTCCGTCTGGGGAGGTTGACAGGCGTGGAGTTTGTGGAGGTAGAAGTGGGCTCGCATTCGCCCGCGGCAAGCAAGCGGGTAAAGGACCTCCACGCACCAGAGGATTGTATTATCGTCTCCGTGCGACGGAATCGGCAGATCCTAATCCCCCATGGAAATACCCTCATCAAGGCCGGAGATAAAGTGGTGGTTCTCGCCGCCAGCGGGTCTCTTCCCCAAGTGTGGAAGGAACTGGCAGGGAAAAGAGAAGGGTGATGCAGCGATGACAAGGGTTTGTCCTCTCCTGTTGTGAGACGTTTATCACCAGAGGGCTTGAAAAAGGCCACGCTTTCAGATGCTGAACGCACTCTAGTGGCCTTTTTGCTTAAGTTGGAGATAGAAGGGGGTGGTCAGTCTGGGGGATTGGAGGTCTCGTAGGCCTCTCGCCTCAGGCTCCTCAAGCCGAAGCCCTCCTTGCTAAAGAGGAGGTAACCCCAGACTATAGGCAAGAGACGCACCGCTCGCACGAGGATGACGAAGGCTAAAGCCTGGCCACTATCCACAGAGAGGATGGCCAAAGAACCGATGCCGAAGAACTCCAGGGTTCCCATCCCCCCAGGGGTGAGGATGAAAGCTCCCAAGGCGACAAGTACCATAGGCAAGGTATAGGCTTGGGGGGGCAAGGTGATGCGGGCCCCCAACCCCACGAAATAGAAACTGATCACCAGAAGGGCCCACATGGGAAAGCCCAAGAGAAAAGCCACCGCGGCCTCCCCTCGCCGCTCTAGGGCCCTCAGCCCGTCAACGAAGGAGTTAAAGAGCCTGGCCATACCTTGGGCCCAAAGGGGGGAGAAGCGGTCCAAGAAAGAGGTTAAGAGATCAACGGCTTTCCAACGGAGAAGAAGGGCCACCATGGCTAAACCGAAAGCCAAAACGAGAGTGGCCACCAAACCTACCTCTCCCACCCAAGAAGGCAAGGGTATCAGCCAGAGTAGGAGCAAGAGAGAGAAACAAAGCACCGAGACATCCATTATCTTCTCCACAACTATGGTGCCTAATATGGCGCTCTTGCTCAGATCCTCCCTTTGTCCCAAAACCAAAGCCCGTAAAAGCTCCCCGGAGTTGGCGATAAGTACCTGGTTCCCAAAGTAACCCACCAAAACCGCGGAGAAGACCGCCTCCTGGCTCGCCCTTCCAGCGGAACCCAAGAGATAACCCCAACGCACCGCTTTGAGAGCCAAAAAGAGCATCAAGAAGAGAGCGGCAGGCACCAGATAGCCGTAACTGGCCGACTTAAGGGTGGCCACCGTGGCTCGGAGGTCTACCTTGACCAAGACCAGGAGGAGAAGGACAAAGCCCACTCCCACCCCTAATAGAACTCTTCTCTTCAACCGATACCTCTCCCATACCTCGGGATCTCCCACGGGATCCCTTTGGGACCTGCGGGACAGGGATCCCTGACGGACAACCCTAGGCTACGTAGCCAAAACCCTTCAATCGCTCCCGAACCTCTTCCTCCTCTTGGGGGGAATATACATCTGGGCCGGATTCCCGGTCGGAGCCCAGATCGCTGAAAAGAGGTGGATTCTGGGAGACGAATCCCGGATCGAGCGCCTCGGTGAGCACCTGGCCGTCCATATCGAGGGGGATGGGAACCCCCATAAGATAGAGGATGGTGGGTGCTAGGTCGATGATACGGGCCCCCTCTATAGTCTCACCCCGCTTGACCTTCTCCCCCCAGAGGATGACCACCCCTTGGGGACGATGATGGCCGGAGAGGCCGAAGATGGGCTCCACCAAACGGTGGGAGCCGAAGTCGGCATGGCCAAAAGCCATGTACTCATACCGCCGCGGTACGAGGATGATGTCCGGCATACTCTCCAGATAAGGGCCGGAATATAGTTCCTCACGACGGTAGGCGCGTTCCACGACCGGCTCCCCGCTATGGGGATCGCGGATCTCCAACGCTTTTTCGATGATCTCCTCTCTCAGCCTCTCGTATTCCTCCAGCTGGACGATGCCCTGGGAGCGGCGGCCGGCCAGATTTATATATATCTGTCCAAAACTCCCCACGGCGAAAGCCTTGGTCTGGGACCAATCCACATCGGAGAAGGAGAGAAATAGCCGTTTTATCAACCCCCCTCCCCCCTGAAAGCGAAACCGACGGCGAAGGAACCCTAGGCGCAAAGCCTTGGCTATCCGGAAGGCGTTGAGAGGGGTGAAGCCCGCTTTGAACATCAGATATTTCGCTAAGGCAAAAGGGGCTCTTTTCAACCTCAGCAGGCCCGTTTTCTGAAGCCAGGTGTTCACCAAGAAGAAGTTGTGGGTGGGGCCAAAACCGTGATCCGACATGACCACCACTGTGACATCCTCGTCCACCTGATCCAGCATCCGCCTCAGGCAGTCGTCCAACCTCTCATAGAAGCCTACGATCTGTTCCCCATAGGCTTGGGCGGCAAGGGGGTCGTATTGAGGGTGGCTTTTGTCCAAGAGCCGCCACACCTCATGCTGCATCATGTCCGGGCTCCAAAAGACGCAAGAGAAGAGATCCCAAGACTTCCCCATCAGGTAAACCACCGCTTCGGTTCTCTTCTCTATATCGGCGATCATATCCTCTACGAACTTATCGGTGAAAGCCGTAGAGCGGTACCTCTCGCTGGGCAAGAGTTGAAAGCCTCCCAGCCTCTCATTCAGTTCCTGCCGCAAAGAAGGAGGGTGGGTGTAATCGCTTCTAGAACTGGGGGTGAGGAAACCGGAGATCATGAAACCGTTGACCTCTTCCGGGGGATAGGTAACCGGGACACCCACCACCCCCACCTGCCCCCCGGCTTCGCTGACCAGGTTCCAGAGGGCTTTGGAACCTCGCTTCTTGGAACTGACTATGGCGACCCGGTAGCCGTTCTCTTCCGGGTGAACGAAATCCACAACCCCGTGCTTGCCGGGGTTCTTGCCGGTGGCGAAAGAGGCCCAGGCGGCGGAACTGATAGGAGGTGATGTGCTCTCCAGGCTCCCCGAGACCCCCTCATCGATGAGGCGAGCGAGGGTGGGGAGCCGCCCCTTCTCTATCCAGGGAGCCAAGAGATCGAAAGTGGCCCCGTCAAGCCCGATGACTAGAACCTTCCTCATCATAAGTAGCCTAAACCCTTCAGCCGCTCCTGGATCTCCTTCTCCCCCTCCTCGGTGTAGCCAGTTTCTCCTGATCCGGTGGAGGAAGCCGCCCCGCTATAGGCTAAGGGCATAGCATCTGCATACTCTTCTTGGAAAACCCCTCGCAAAGGCCTCCCATCCATATCCCGAGGTATGGGCAACCCCAGAGCGTAAAGTATGGTAGGCGCTAGATCCACGATATTCGCCCCCTCAATTCTAGCCCCCTTCCTCACCGCTTTCCCTCTCATCATAAGCATCCCGTGGTCACGGTGCATCCCGGAGTACCGGTAGACGGTATCCACCGTGATGTTAGAGCCGAAATCGGCTAGTCCGAAGAAGATATTCCTTGCGTCTTTGGGACGCAGGATGAGATCGGGGGCCCGATCTAGGTGGGGCCCATGATAGACCTCCTCCTTGCGCAAGATCTGGCCGATGAGGGGTTCCCCAGTCCGGGGATCGACAAACTCTTCAGCCAATTGAACTATCTCCTCTCGCACCGCCTCATACTCCTCCGGGAGCACCGCTCCTTCTGGCTCCCTCCCCTTCAGGTTAATATAGATCGAGCCCAGGTGCCTCCCAAAGGAATAGGCCTTTGAACGGGACCAATCTACGTCCAAGAAGGATAGGAAGACCAACTTCATAAGGTGATCCATGGAGTAGAGACCCTTATATTCGGCATGCTTAGCCAACCCCAAGCGGTCGGCTATCTCATGTACATTTCTGAGGGTGAAGCCGGCGCGGAAGAGTCCTCTCTTGAGCAGGCGGAATGGGTCGCCCTTCAACTTCAAAAGCCCGGTGTCCAGGAGCCAGTTATTCAAGACGATAAAGTTATGGGCTGACCCCATACCATGGTCGGAGATAATGAAGACCAACGTATCATCGCCCACCCGAGAGAGGAGCTCTCCAACGGCCCTGTCCACCCCCTGGAAGTAGCGCTTTACGGGGCCGCTCTTATCCTCACCTTCGGTCCGCCAGGGATGGGTGGGGTCCAGGTAATGCCACATCTGGTGCAGAACTCTATCGGTATCGAATAAGACGGTCATGAAGAGATCCCAAGGGTACCTCTCCATAAGATAGAGGTTGGTTCTAGTGCGAAGGTCCAACAGATCGTCGCAAGCCTTAAGGAACTCCTCTTTCCTCTCCTCGGCGAAGGTTTCGACAGGGTAGATGCGATAGTATCCGATCTCCCTCTTCAACTCCTCATAGAGTTCCGGTGGGTAGATGAAATCTAGGGCGCTATAGGGGGTCATCCAACCGGCTATGAGGAAGCCGTTCACCTCCTCCACCGGATAAGACATGGGGACATTCACCACCCCTACCCTTCTCCCCTCCTCGCTGAGGAGCCTCCAAAGGCTTTTCCCATCGCGCCGGTTAGCGTTCACCGGGGGGAAGATGTAGGTGCCTTCGCGGCGGTAGAGGAAGTCATAGATGCCCGTCTTCCCCGGGTTCTTGCCGGTCATGAAGGAAGACCAGGAAGGCCCTGAAGTGGGAGGCACCGTAGATCTAAGAAGCCCGGTTGCCCCTCCTTCCATCACCCCTTGAAAATTGGGAAGGAGCCCCTCCTTCGCCCACCCCTCGATGAGGCTAAGAGGAACCCCATCTAAACCGATCACTAGCACCTTTTCAATCATCGACGCTTCCTTGCTCGCTGTGATAATAATGTCTGATTATACCCCACCTACCCTCGCCAGGCAACCTTCACTCCCCCACCCTTATCTGCTCTAGAAGGATCCTATCCCCTAAAAGGGTGCCCTCCTGGCTATAGACCAAGAGCCGCTCACCTGTAACCGGCTCATAGATCCCTACCTCCAGTTCATACTCCCCCGCCGGGGCATCAGCCTCTATCGGTATCCGGTATTCGTCTCTTACCCTCTCCCCTACGCTCCATCCAGTGGTGGGATAAGTGCCCCCTAAAGGGACACTATCTACCTGTCCCCAGATGAAATTACCCCTTTGGGGGTTATAACTCTCCCCTAAAAGATGGGTAAAGACTACGTAACTGGTCTCCATCTCAGAGGCGGCTTCCCAGTAGAGGATAAGCCTCATCACCTCCCCCGGTGCGTAAGTGGTGCGCTCCCCCAGCCCCTGGCCTGTCGCGTGCCAGGACAGGCTGGCACGCCCTGGGGCAGGCAGGTCAAACCCCTCAAAGCGAATCTCCTCCCCCAACAGGAGAGCCATAGGGTGCTGGGGCATCGCCTCGACTATACCCACCCTCGTACGACTCAAAACCATATCCGTTAGAGCCTGCCTCTCGCCTCCTTCTACCCCCAAGACCAGGGTGTACCTTCCCGAGGGCATCTCCGAGGTTATGACCAGATCGTGTTGTAAACGTATCACTCCTGGTCTCCACTCACCCTCTGGACATCCAGCCCCTAGAGGCAAAGTTACCTCTTTGACCATCCCTCCCCCGGAGGCCATCAACCCTGCCCTGATCTGGTGACCCATTGCACTGCTACGCCAGTAGGAAACCACCCGTAGGAGATCTCCAGTACGCATCTCTCGCAGGGGAAGATCATACCCTTCGAGCCACAAACCAGGGGCCAATTCCCTCCATAGCGGGTGTTGAATCTCCAAATTCTCGGGGGGGATGACACAGAGGTCCCGGGGCTTTTGAGAATAGAGCAAGAGCCTCTTGTCGCCATATTTCAGATTTACCACCTCACGAGCGTGGCTACCCAGCCAGGCAGGTATCAACCCCTGGGGGTCCTGAACCAGGGAATCGGGGCTCATAAGGAGCCAGACCCCAGGGTGCTGGGCCAAGATAGGGGAGAGGAGATACTCCGCCTCCTCAGCGGTCATCTCTAGAGCGTTGGGTATCCCATACCAGGGACCCCCCTTATAATAATAGAGAAAGATGGGCCAGGAGAAGTCGGTATCCAAGATTACGCCGTCCCCCTCCTGCCAGTAACTCTTGATGTACCCCACCAACGTGGTGTAGTCGTCCCTCAGGTACCGGCCAGCGTAGTAGTCTCGTAATGTATACCCCAGGCTACCTACTACAAATGACGAGGCCAGCAGGCCCAAGAGCCAACGACGTCGTCCCAGGAGGTATATACCCCAGGCTAGAAGCAAAAGGTAGACGGGCAAGAGTATCAGGAGATATCGGGCTTCGATCTTGGCAGCATAGAAAGAGGTGGCCGGGGGCAGAGAGAGAAGGTATATGGCCAGAGGAGGAAAAAAGAGCGTCAGCGCCAAAAGGAGACCTCCCTGGCGTTCCCTTCTTGGGCCCTTGAAAAGGGAGATGAGACCCACCAAGACCAGGGCTATAAAGCCCAGTGTGGGCCAGAGATACCGCTCGATCTCTACCGTCACCCCCAAACTGAGGACGGTAGCGGGGCCATATGAAGGAAAAGGGGGAAGTCGAAGGGAGGAGGAGAACTCCAGGTAGTGGGTTGAGTAAGCGCTAGATAGAGCCAGGGAGCGAAGAGAAGGGCCAGACCGATCTGAGCTACCGCCCAGCGGATAAGGGGTAGACGAAAGTCGGCCCTCCTGGCCTGCCCAAGAAGAAGGACCAGCATGGTAGCGTTCTCAGCCAAGAGGATGAGGATAGCGAGATAATGGGTCCAGAGGGCCAACCCGCTTACCAAGAGGAAAGAGAGCCAGAGGCGCCAATCTCCATCTCGCAGGAGGCGGAGGAATAGATAGAGGGAAAGGAGGGACAAAAGAGAGGCCAGACTGTACATCTTTATCTCCTGCGACCACCAGATGTGGAAGCGGGATATCGTCAGGAGGAGCGCCGCCAGGAGCCCAAGCCAACCGTTTACCATCGACCTGCCCATGCGGTAGAGCAAAGCCACGGTCAAAGTGCCCAAAGCAAGGGAGGAAAAGCGAACCGCGAAGGCGCTTTCCCCCCCTATGGCGTCCCAGAAGTGAAGCGTGAGATAGTGAAGGGGAGGATGTTCATCAGCCGCCGTGCGGAGAGCGATGCTCCAGAGATCCTGCCTAGCCAGCCAGACACTCCACCCCTCATCCCACCAGATATCGCTATCGGCTAGGCGATAGAGACGAAGGGCGAAAGCCAAAAGGAGGACAGCCACCATAACGAAGGTCATCCCTAGAGGAGTCGCCAGGCGAAGGAGCGGTTTTGAGGCTTTCATATCTCTCATCTCACAAGCGGGCAGGCTGCAGAGATTAGAGGGGAGGTTCTGAGTCAGACGCTTCAGGCACACGATCGACCCCCTCTGGTCCCTCGCCACCGAGTTTTGTTATCTTCTCATCCTTCGGCGATAGCCTGTGCGTTCGCCGCAGGCTGGCCCCAGCGACGAAAAGGACCACCAAGGCGAGAGACACCATCACCGAAAGCATGCCTTTGCGGGGGTCACCCAAGAGGCGACCGATCTGATCAGCCACAACCCCTATGAAGAGCATGGGAGGGATGGCTACCAGGTTGGAGGCCATGAAATAGAAGGAGATAACTCGGCCTCTGACCTCGGTCGGTGACCTCTCCTGCATCACCGTCTGAGCGGGAACGGTAATCATCGCTACCCCTGCCCCCATAAAGAAGGCCAAAATACCGATCACCGTTAGGGGCGAGATGAGCGAGAAAGCACCCATCCTCCCCGCCACAAAGGCGAGCCCCATCAAGGTGAGGCCCAAGGTCAGAAGACCAGCGTTGGAGAGGCTCTCCCGGCGAAAGTGCTGGCCATAGCGACCGACCAAGATAGTGGCTAAAAGCAACCCTAGCCCCCCTGGGGAGAAGACGTAGATAGCATCCTCTGGGGCGAGGTGCAAGACCCGAGTGGCGAAGCCAGGAGCCAACATAGCCAAGGTCAAAAAGAGGGTGGCCACCAGGGTGAGTTGAGAGATGGCCAGGAATATGGGGCGGCGAGAGATCACGAACCGCCACCCCTCCTGTGTCTCCTCCCACGCCTCCTCTAAGGGAGAGAGTTGAGAGTTGCGCTCAAGTTTGGGCGCATCGCGGGGCAGAAAGGAGACGAACACCGTAGCAGCCAGGTACATCACCGCTATGAGGACAAAGGAATGATCGATGCCCAGAAGTTTGACCCCCAGTGGGGCCAAGATGATTAGCCCCACCACCTGCGTGGTGATGAGAGTGAGGTTGAAAAGGGCGTTCGCCGAGAGCAGCCTCCTCTCTCCCACCAGGAGGGGGATAGTCGCCGCCTCGGCCGGGCTGAAGAACTGCCCGATAGCCGAGGATATGAAGGTGAGGAGATAGAGGGCCAAAAGGAGATAGCTCCCCCTCAGCGTATAGAGGAAGAAGATATAGCCGGAGACGGTGAGCACCCGCAGGGCGTTGGAGGCCATCATCACCACCTTGTTCGATAAGCGGTCTACCGCGATCCCGGCGAAGGAACTGAAGAGGACACCAGGGAGGCTAAAGGCCAAGATGATGACCGCCATATGGCTAGTGGAGCCGGTCAACTTCTCGATGAGCACCATCTGCACGAAATGGATGCCGTTTTGAGCGGTCTGAGAGATAGCCTGGGCGATCCAAAGGAAAAGGAAGGGCCTATTCCTGATGATCGCGCCGAAACCCTCTTCTTGTGACACCCTTAACACCGGTTGGCTCCAGCCTCAAGGGAGTAGCCCTTTCCTCGGGAAAGGAAAGCCTTCACCCTCTTCTCGAAGGTACGGCGGGGTAAGAGCACCCGCCGTTGGCATCCCAGGCATCGGATGCCGATATCAGCGCCCAGACGAACCACCTCCCATTCGTAACTGCCACAGGGGTGCTTCTTCCTTAGCCGAACCACATCCCCTAGACGGACCTCCATGACCACAGCGGTCCTAATTATATCATATCCCCAAACCCCTGGCGAACATTTCCCGCTACCTGTGTTATAATTAAGATAGAGAAAGGAGTTGATACACATAATCGCGCAATTGATCGCCAACTCTATCGCTCTTCTGGTGGCTATCGATGTCCACGAGTTTTTCCACGCTTGGATGGCTGACCAACTGGGCGATCCCACCCCCAGATACCAAGGGCGTCTCACGTTGAACCCCTTGGCCCATCTGGACCCCTTGGGGACCTTGATGCTGATCTTGGCACGCTTCGGCTGGGGTAAGCCCGTCCCCGTTAACCCCTACAACCTGCGGAATGGCCCCAAGAGCGGGATGGCCATGGTCTCCTTCGCCGGCCCTTTGGCGAACCTCATCACCGCGGCCCTTCTAGCCCTGCCCGTGCGCCTAGGCCTGGTGATGCCTACCCTCAGAGGAGAGATCATCCCCTCCCTAGAGATGGTGGTCACCACCACTATCCTGGTTAATGTGATCCTGGCCGTCTTCAACCTCATACCCATAGCCCCCCTCGACGGCTTCAGGCTTTTGGTAGGGTTGCTTCCCTACCGTTGGTCGTATACTCTGGCCCGATACGAATCCTACGGGCCTCTCTTCCTTATGCTCCTTCTGTCCATGGGATTCTTCGGGATAAACATTCTGGGTTTAGTGATGGACCCCATCATCAGGCTAGTCCTCGTTCTCTTGACGGGCTAGCCCTCCAAAGAGGAGATCAAGAGAGGAAGGTTATGTCGCACCCCAAGATGGCTATTATCGGAGTAGGGCTTATAGGCGGCTCCATCGGCCTGGCTCTCAAGGAGGCCAGGGTCGGGTTTGAGATCGTCGGTCACGATATAGATCCTGCTACAGCCAAGAGGGCCTGCCAAATCGGTGCCATCGATAAGGCAGAATGGAACCTCATCTCCGCCGTGGAGGGCGCTAATCTAGTGATCATCTCCACTCCCGTTTTAGCGGTGAAAGAGACCATGCAGGCCATAGCCGACTATCTAGAGGAAGGGGTAATAGTCACCGACACGACCACCACTAAGGAGAAAGTTTTGAGGTGGGCCGATGAGTTCCTGCCCCCCGCGGCCCATTTCATCGGCGGCGACCCCATCGTTAGGGAAGCGAAAACCGGGATCCAGGCCGCTCGGGCGGACCTCTTCCATGGGGTTACCTATTGCTTGATCCCCTCGCCCAGGACCCACCCTAAGGCCGTGGAATTTATGGACAACCTGGTGCGAGCATTGGGAGCCAACCCCTTCTATCTGGAGCCGGCGGAGCACGATGGTCAGATGGCTGTGGCCGAGCACCTACCTTATCTTCTAGCCGCAGCGCTCTTCCGGATGGCCTCCCGAGCACCCGCTTGGCAGGATATGTGTAAACTTGTCTCCCATAACTTCGAACGGGTCACTCGGTTTCCCTCTTCGGAACCAGATACCTATCGCGACATCTGTCTCGCTAACGTAGATAACCTCTGTCGCTCCATCGATCTCTTCATCGAAAGGCTCAAGGAAATAAGAGGGCTCCTCGTGGAGGAAGATGCCGAAGGGTTAGAAGAGCTTTTTTCCGATCCCACTTTGGCCCGTCGCACCTGGCTGGAAAGGAGAGCCGACTTCGAGGCCTTGGATCGGGTTCGAGGATGGAATGGGTTCCTGGGCCTTCTCTCGCCTCGAATGCAAGGGGGCAAGGAGTAACCCCTTTGCCTCTCCCAGAGCATGATGTTAGACTATGAAACCAGGAGGCGAGGTGCGGGTTCTCTTTGCAATGCAACAGGTAGATTACGAACCCCATGGCCTAATGCACCTCTCTAGCGCGCTGAAGGCCGCAGGCCACGAGGTAGCCTTGGCGGTGGATGCTTTAGAGGACCCGTTGCGGGTAGCCAAGGAGTTCCAACCCGGGATCATCGGCTACAGCGTGATCACCGGCTCCCACCGTTATTACTACCAGTTGAACAGCCGCCTCAAGGAGGAACTTGATTTCTTCTCCGCTTTCGGAGGGCCTCACCCCACCTTCTTCCCGGAGATGATAGAGGAGGAAGGGGTAGATGGCATCTGCATCGGGGAGGGCGAGGGGGCGATAGTCGATCTGGCTAACGCCCTCGATGAGGGGGGGCTCGACCCTTCTATCCCCAACTGGTGGTTCAAGGTAAACGGGAAGGTGATCAAGAACCCGGTGCGCCCTTTGGTGGACGACCTGGACAGTTTGCCTCTCCCGGATAGGGGGCTCGTCTACTCCAAAGACGCTATCTCCCGCCACAGCAAGATAAAACATTTCATCAGCGGGCGGGGTTGCCCCTATAACTGCACCTATTGCTTCAATCACGCCTTCTCCCAGATCTACAAGGGGAAGGGGAAACGGTTCCGCCAACGAAGCGTAGACAACGTGATAGAAGAGTTACGCCAGGTAAAGGAGGGCTATCCTCTTGAGTTCGTCCTCTTCGTGGACGATACCTTCGTCCTCTCCAAGGAGTGGCTCCGGGAGTTCGCCGAGAAGTATCCGCGGGAGATAGGGCTCCCCTTCTTCTGCAACACGCGAGCCAACCTGGTCACCGAGGAGCAGGTAAGACTCCTCAAGGAGGCTGGGGCTTTCTGTGTAGGCATGGGGATTGAAGCCGGGAACGACCGTATCCGGAACGAACTTCTGAAGCGGAACATGAGCCAGGAGCAGATCCTCAACGCCTGCCACCTCCTCCACGAAGGAGGGGTGAACTTCACCACCACCAACATGCTAGCCCTGCCCACTGGCAATCTGGAGGAGGATTTCGAGACCCTGGAACTGAACATCGAATGCCGGCCAGCCTACGCCCACGCTTTCCTTTTCCAGCCCTACCCCAGGACCGAACTGGGAGAGTTCACCCGCCGGGAGGGGTGGATGGCGGGCAGCCTGGAGGATATAAGCGAAATCATGTGGGATAAAAGCATCCTCAACTTCGAAGAGAACGAGAAACGTCAAATGGAGAACTTGCAACGTTTCTTCGCCATGGCTGTAGAATGGCCCCGCCTCCTGCCTCTCATCCGTTTTCTCATCAAACTACCTAAGAACAGGCTCTTCTGGCTGATCAACAAACTCTGGAAAGGATACGCCCTAGGGACCAGAGTTCATCCCGCTCGGCTTTCCCTGCGGGGTTATGTCGAGATCCTCCGCCACTACATGCGCATAAAATCTTAAATGCATATCCTCTTCATCTTTAAAGAGATAGATAACGAACCTCACGGGGTATTACACCTCTCCAGCGTCCTTAAGAAGGCTGGCCATCGGGTGAGCATGGCAGTGGCCACCGAGGAAGACCCCTTAGAGGCTGCCCTCCGCTTGAAGCCAGACCTAGCAGGTTATAGCGTCTATACCGGGACTCAGCACTACTACCTGGAATTGAACCGCCACCTCAAGGCCCAACTGCCCCTCTTCTCCATCTTCGGCGGCCCCCACCCCACCTTCTTCCCGGAGATGATCGAGGAAGAGGGGGTAGATGGCCTCTGTCGAGGGGAAGGGGAGTACGCCACCCTCGACCTCCTCAACGCTCTTAGGGTCCATGAGCCCTTCGAGAGGATCCCCAACTGGTGGTTCAAAATAGAAGGCCGCATCATTAAGAACCCCCTGCGTCCCTTGATCACGGATCTGGACCAACTCCCCTTCCCCGATCGGGAACTCCTTTATAAAGCCCAGCCCGCCAGCCGGGAGAAGAAGGTGAAACCCTTCATCACCGGACGGGGCTGTCCATACAACTGCACCTTCTGCTTTAACAAAGCATATTCGGAGCTCTATGAGGGCACCGGCCTCCGCACCAGGCGACGGAGCGTGGACAACATCATCGCCGAGATAGAGGAGGTGCGGGAAAGGTATCCCTTGCAGTTCATCACCTTCATGGATGACACCTTCATCTTGAATATTAGGTGGCTACGGGAGTTCGCGGAGAAGTATAAGGCAAAGATAGGCCTACCCTTCTGGTGCCAGGTGCGAGCGGATCTCGTGACCGAGGAGAAGATCTCCCTCTTCAAAAAGGCAGGCTGTGTTAGCACCAGTTTCGGGCTGGAGACAGCCGATGACTACTTGCGCAACGTGGTATTGAAGCGTGGTATGAGCAAGGAGGATATCTTGAAGGCCTCCCACATCCTGAGGGAGCAAGGCATCGCCTTCATGACCAACAACATGTTAGGGCTGCCCAAGGGAGGCCTGGATGAGGATCTGGAGACCCTAAAACTCAATCTCCAGTGCCGCCCTGCCTACGCCAACGTCTTCCTCTACCAACCCTATCCTAAGACGGAACTGGGAGAGATGGCCTTCAGAGAAGGACTCATGGAGGGCACCTTCGACGACTTGAGCGGTTCAGTGAGCGACAACACCATAATCAAGTTCAAGAGCCCTCTGGAGAAGCGACAGATCGAGAACCTGCAGAAGATCTTTGCAGCAGTCGTCGAGTTCCCCTCCCTCCTGCCCTTGGTCAAACCCCTCATCAGGCTGCCCAGGAACCGACTCTATTGGATCACCTACAAGATGTGGAAAGGTTACGCCCTGAAGAACCGAATGTACCCCCACAGGCTCACTCCCACGGAGTACATACGCACTTTGATCCGATATATGCGTATCAGAAGCCAGTAGGACGCCGACCAACGCCCGTCAAAGGATGGGGGTAAATCCTATGATAACCCCGGAGCATGAAGGAAGTCGAGCGGGAGGCCCATGAGAAACGTCAAGGGAGTCATCACCAGTCTCCTCGGATCTGGTGCCTTTTGGTTTTCCCTCCTCTCGTTGCCCGCTAGCCTTCCCCTCCTAAGAGGTGGCTATTTCATCTCCCACGATGGCCTCTTCCACCTCTACCGTCTAGCGGGTTTGGATAGGGCGCTTCACCAGGGCGTTATCTATCCCCGCTGGTTTCCGGATTTCGCCTACGGCTACGGCCATCCGGTCCTCAATTACTATAGCCCTCTAGCCTACTATGTAGGGGAGATCTTCCACCTCCTGGGGTTCGGCTATATAGCGTCTACTAGGCTCACCTTCCTGGCCGGTTTTCTCCTCGCCGGGCTGGCTATCTACCTTCTGGCTCGCGACCTCTGGGGACGATTTCCAGCCCTAGTAGCGGCTGTGGCCTATACCTATGCGCCCTATCACCTGGCAGACACATACGTGCGGGGAGCCCTGGCCGAATCCTTGGCCTTCGTCTTCATGCCTCTCGTCCTTTGGGCTATAGGCAGGCTCTTCAAGCAAAAGAAGGGCACCTACGCGGTCGTCGCCGCCTTGGGCTATGGAGGACTAATCCTCACCCATAACCTCACTGCCCTCATCTTCGCTCCTCTGTTTTTTGCCTACGCTCTCCTTTGGACCAAGAGGGAGTTTAGACTCCTGGCCTTGGTTGGACTCTCCTTCTTCTTGGCATTGGGCCTCACAGCCTTCTACTGGCTCCCCGCTCTGACAGAAGCGAGATGGGTCGGGCTGGCCGCAGGCTTTGCCTCCACCGGCTATCGCGACCATCTGACCCCCTTGAGGGAGAGCATCTCCCCCTTTCTTCTTTACCGCTATTTCCCCAATCAGGCAGTAGAAGCTGAGCATCCCCTCAGCCTGGTTCAGGCTTTTTTGCTCCTCATCTCCGTAGTTGCGGTTTTCCGCCTAGCCAAAATGGGGCAGAAGAAAGCATCTTGGCAGATGGCCCTCTTCCTCTTGATAGCCTCCCTCTCCTTTTTCATGACCCTCACCTACTCCCTCTCTTTATGGAGACCCCTAGAGCCCCTTCTGGCCTCCCTCCAATACCCCTGGCGGTTCATGGGGATAGCCTCTTTAGGGTTGGCTTTCTTGGCCGGAGGGGTTACCTTCTGGGCTAAGGAAGAAAGCAAAGGGGACTTCTGGGGTTATGTGGTAGGGGTTTCCTTGATGGCCTTATCGGTTATCGCAGGCCTGGCTCACTTGCCCGCGGAGAGGCTGGAGATGACGGATGCAGAGGTAACCGTGGCTCGCATGTGGGAGGAGGATTTCGTTCACCGTCAGATCGGGACCACTTGGACCGCGGAGTACCTACCTGTCTGGGTGAGGGCCGATCGCTCCGAGATCTCCCTACCCCCTTCAACTCCTAAGGCCCTGGCTCCAAGAGGTTTCGAGGCCCCAAAGGTAGCGGTCATCAAAGAAGGGTATCTCTGGTACGAACTGGGGGTGAAGAGCGCGAAAAGCACAACCCTCCGTTTTCATATCTTCTATTTTCCCGGCTGGCAAGGCTACCTGGAGGAGAAGAAGGTCGATACCTACCCCTCGGGAGAATTTGGACTGGTAACCCTAGATGTGCCCACCGGTGAGCACCAACTGCTCCTCCGCTTCGAGGGGACGCGGGAGCGAAAACTGGGCAGCGCGCTCTCTCTGGCAATCTTTATTCTGCTCATCCCGGCTTTACTAAAATATAGCCCAAGAAGGCATTTGAGCATCGCCTTTTTGATCACGCTCCTATTAGGAGGACTCTTAGCCTGGCACCTTCGGCCCTTCCATTTCGTCACCCAACCCACCAAAGTGGAAGCCAACTTAGAGGGAAAGGCAAGGCTTTTGGGTTACAATGTGGATAAGGGCACCTACCTTCCGGGAGATGCGGTTAAGGTGACCCTTTATTGGCTCGCCTTGGAGGAGACAACGGAGGATTACAAAGTGTTCGTCCACCTCATGGATGGAGAAGCCAAGATGTGGGCTCAGGAAGATGATGACCCGGCCTCGGGCTTCACCCCCACTACCCGGTGGATGGCTGGAGAGCTGATAGCGGACCGCCACGAACTGGTGCTCCCCAAAGAGACGCCCCCTGGATCCTATCGGATATTCACCGGCATGTATGAATACGAGACGGTGCGAAACCTAACCCTGTTAGAGGGGGGAACGTCCGACGATAGGATACCCTTAGGGCTGATAGAGGTCCGATAGAGATGCCCAGCCGATCGATGGGGAAAGACAAAGGGCTTCTCTTCATCCTCATCGCTTACCTCGTTCTGGCTTCCTGGTATAGCGTCACCATACCTTTGGGGGAGGCCCCTGATGAGGCCCCCCATTACTCCCTCATCCGCTACGTGGCCCGAGAGCGAGGATACCCAACAGGGGAGGAGGAGCATGAAGCCTTCCAGCCGCCTCTCTACTACGCCTTGGGGGCACTAGTCACCTTCTGGATCGATAGCGATGATTTCGTCATCAAGGCCAATACCGACTTCTCTTTTGCCGACCCCAAGGCCCCTCAGAACCTCTTGCTACATACCAGCGCAGAATCTTTCCCCTATAGAGGCTGGGCCCTAGCCTGGCACCTAGTGCGGCTGCTTTCGGTCATCATGGGGGCTGTTACGGTAGGAGCCACTTACGCTCTAGCAAGGGAGATCTTCCCCCGTGATCGATCCATAGCCCTGGGGAGCGCGGCCCTCAACGCCTTCATCCCCCAATTCCTCTTCATCAGCGGGGTGGCTAACAACGATAACTTGGCCACCATGCTCTCCTCGCTGACCCTCATCACCATGGTTAGGCTGATCAAAGGAAAGGGAAACCCCCAATCTTTTCCCCTTCTAGGGCTCCTTTTGGGACTGGGGCTCCTCACCAAGATGAGCCTCCTGGCTTCCATACCCACGGCACTGGTGGTCATCATCCTCCTGGCGCGCCGTTTGGGGTTAAGGGAAGGAGCAAAAATATGCGGGGGTGTGTTTATCCCCTTCCTCTTGATCAGCGGGCCCTGGTTCCTGCGAAATCAGGCCCTCTATGGCGACCCTTTAGGTTGGGCCCAGGTGATACGCCTCAACGCCCCCTGGCTGGGCCCTCTGAGCGCAGTAGAGTGGCTCGATTTCTTCAGCGACCTCTATCGCTCCTTCTGGTTATCCTGGATAGGGATCGAACTGGATATCTGGGTTCACGCCGTCCTGGCTCTAGGGGTCCTCGTCTCCCTAGGGGGTCTGGGGCTTCTGTTTCTCAGGAGAAGGGAGCTCGAACCACCAGCCCCTGTCCTCCTATCCCTCTTGGCTCTACAGACCGTCCTAGTCTTTGCCGCCCTCCTTCGCTGGGCCACAGTGGTCGACGGAGCCGACCAAGCCAGGCTCCTCTACCCCGCTCTATCACCTATGGTTTTGTTCCTCTTCCTGGGATGGAGGCGATGGGTTCCCCCAAGGCAAAACATCGCTCTAGCCTGCGGAGTAGGGGCAGGGATGTTCCTCCTAGCGATCATTACCCCTATCCGCTACATCGCTCCCCTCTACGCCCCACCTCCCAGACTCGCCCTCTCCCAACTAGAGGGGGTAGAGCACCGAGAGGGATTCCAGGTCGGCGATCAAATCAGGCTCCTGGGTTATGAACTCGACGTTCAGACACTCGCACCGGGTGAGACCCTACCTCTCTTTCTCTACTGGCAAGCCTTAGAGGATATCGACACCGATTACTGGCTTCTTATCCAGATCCTGGACGAGGCTGATCAGCCGCTTCTCACCAAAGATAGTTCCCTTTCGGCAGGCCGATACTCCACCGACCTCTGGAAGGAAGGAGATATCTTCTCTTTCCAGCACAGGCTATATCTTCCCCCTGATGTGCCTCCCGGCCAGTATCGCCTAGAACTGGGCATCCACCCCTTCGGCACCTGGGAATGGCTCCCCATTAGGGATGAGAAGGGGACGATCTTAGGGGAGAAAATAACCCTTACCGAAGTAAGGGTTATCCCCCAGTAGATAAACGCTCTTGGCTCCTCGTAGATCTATTGGCCCACCCTGATGGGGGCCAAGAGTATCCTGTCCCCTAGAGTATCTCCCCCTTCGTCGACGACCGGGAGACGTTGTCCCGTGGCCGCCTCATACATGCCCATCTCCAGCAGATATTCTCCGGGTGGGGTCTCCGGTTTGAGGACCATATCGTACTCGTCGGCGATGACTTCGCCCTCAAGCCATCCTGTAGTAGGTAGGGTTCCGTCTCCAGGGAGGCTATCCTTTTGGCCCCAAATATGGTTATCCTTATCCAGAAGATGAGTGAAGACGGTGTAAGAGGTGCTCATCTCCGCCAAGGCTTGCCAGTATAGAGTCAAATGTAAAGTCTGGCCAGGCTTCACCTCCTCGGCGCTCAACTGGTATCCAAGGAACTTGACGCTCTCACCCAACTGAGCGATCAATGGATACTCAATGGGAGGTGGGGTGAATTGACGGGGGCGTCCCTCTACTTTGACCATTCCCAGGTCGATCTCCCCCTCGATCCCTTTCCGATTCTTTAGAGCGATGACGAGGTGGTATTCCCCCCATGGCAGATCGGCCGCTACTGTCAGGTCGTGCCAGTCGCGCCAGAGGTCACCGACTTCCCAGCGACTGGTGGGCCAGTTCCCAGAGGCTGGTTGCTCCTCCTGCTCTGCCCAGATCAAACCTTGCGCATCCCTCAGTTGCATGAGAACGCTATATTCCTCCACCTGGTCCCAGGTCTCCCAGTAGAGGGTTAAGTGCAAGGTTTCCCCTGGCGAAAGCCTCTCTCGGTCCAGATCGTAGCCTAGGAGCCTTATGCCCTGGGCTAGATCGGCTGCCGCTTTGACCGAGGGCTCTACCGTTGGTGGTTGCAGGGGCCTACTTATCTGCAGAGGCCCAAGAGCGAAGGCCCAACCTTGGGGCGCTAGACCCTCGCCCAGAAGGGCCAGCCCTTCCATCGTTTGAGGCTCGTACACCCCTATTTCGATATGATACTCTCCTGGTGGCGTGGCCTGCAGGCTGGGCAAGAGATGATAGGTGGTGACCATCTGATCGACCTCCCACTGGGAGGTGTGCCGATGCTCATTGCTCATCAAGGGCCTGTCCGTTTGCCCTACCAGATGTCCTTTTTGGTCCCTGAGGGCGATAGAGACGTTGTAGTCTTCGGTCATGGGCTCCTTTACCTGCCAACGCAACAGTAACCACGTCTCCTCCCCACCGGGCGTACCGGCCTGGGCGGTGTGGCCCTCGTAAAAGGTCGGTCCGTGGGCATAGCCTTGTAATATCAGCCTATCACCAAAGTTGGCTTCTCTGCGGATGATTTCCTGGGGTAAGGTGAAGGTTACCTCTGGGGAGGGAAGTCGATAGGTGAGAACCCTATAGCCACGGGAAACCTCCTCTCGCACCTTTTGCCCATGTTTCTCAAAGACGAAGGGTAGCAGATCCCTGGGATCGGCATCGATGTGGCTGCCGTGGGTCCAGACGATGAAGCGTACCTTGCTCTTACCTCGGCAGACGGCTGTCAAATCAGGGAGGAGGCTCTCCTCGTCGACGATGAGGTAATGATAGGGCACCTTTCCTCCATATAGAAAGTCTAAGGTGTAGTCGCGATAATGAGTCCCGTAGATAGTCTTGAAACCGTAGTTGACGGGAAAGAGGTAGACCACCTCCGGGTCATCGTCTTCATTGATGCGGTGAGCCAGTTCCGTGATCTGCCCATCGAAGGCCCAATAGACTTCATCGCGCTGGGCCCAAATGATGAAGTAATCACGATAGGCGGAGTAGGAAGTATAGAGGAGCAAGGCGATGACCAGCAGGGCGAAGGCCGGCTGCAGGAGGCGAGCCGCGGAGCGCCAAATCCCCGGCCAGCGGTGTCGGAGGTCTAGAGCCTCTACAATGATTAGGGAGGGGAAGATATAGGTTAGAGGGATGGTGCCACAGGAGCGCGTACTATGGGGGATGGGATCCAGGGCGATGATGCTGGGCATAACCATAATGGGCAGCCAAAGTAGGAGGAAGAGATAACGCGGCTGATGCCATCGCTTGATGCTCAAAAGAACGCCTGACCAGAAGAGGAGGGCCAGGGGAGGGTTGAGCAAAGGCCGTCCACTTAAGTTATAAAGCCAGTTTTTGTCGCCCACGAAGCCGAAAAGGCCAAAGTTATAGACAATGCTCTTAAGCACAAGTGACAAGATTTCTTGTCCACTGACCTCTATGTTCACCCAGACTAGGCTCGCCCGCTGGAAGAAGTCGGCAGGGTGGGTGAGGAAGTGGAAGCCTAAGGGCGCGAACACTAAGAGCGCGGTGAGGAAGAGAAGGGCCAAGGGACGCCACGAGGTGGTCTCTATACCCCGTCTGACCAAGAGGAGAAAGAGGAGCAAAAAGAAGGGCACGAAGCGGGCCGCCACGTAGGTATAGAGGGTCAGCCCCAGGAAGAGGCCGCTGATGACATAGCACCAAGGCCGTTTAGTGCGCAACCCCCGCCAAAGGAAGAGAAAGGACAAAGCCTCTAGCAGAGGCAAGGTGTTGGCTCGAAAACCGATGCGGCTGAGGGTGATATGCCAGTAAGAGATGGCTAAAAAGAGAGCGGTCAACAGGGCTATCAGCTGCGATCGCCGCTCTCCGTCGGGGCGGAACAGTTCCCTGACCAGAAGGTAGGTGACTAGCACGGTCAGGCTGCCCAAAAGGGCAGCCGGAAGACGAACCGCCAAAATGGTCCGACCTAGCAGGGCTACAAAGGGGGCGACCAGGTAGATGAAAAGGGATTCTTTGCCGAAAGAGCGGGGAAAGAAGAGGGAAGGGTGGCCAGCCAGGACCTCCAGGGCATCAAGCCCATTGCCAGCCTCATCGTAGAAGAGCACCGGTATAGCCACATCGAGATCATAAAGCCGGAAGAAAGCGGCGAGGATCAAGATGAAGGCCAAAATGGTCACTTCTGCCCAGCGAGGCAACTGCTCCGCCCACCATCGAGTAGCGTTCTTCACTGCTCGGTTTCGCATCATAGAGAGGTGTCAGTTGAGTTCAGGGTGGAGCGTGCCTTTTCAAAGGCTGGGGGTCGAGCAAGCCCAGGTATCAAATCGTTCCACCCCCTTGGTCTACCCCTCCGCCACTTCCTCGACTACAAAGGCGATCTTGACATCAGCCCTATACTGGGTGATACGGCCGTCCTCGACAACCGCCGTCTGACTTACCAACTCCACACCCACTATATTCCTTACCGTCTTCGCCGCCTTGGCCACCGCATTCTGCGTCGCCTCCTCCCAACTATTGGAAGAAGCACCGATCAACTCTATCAC
>DAOULQ010000101.1:0-3326 GCA_034419095.1 Anaerolineae bacterium
GGAGAAGGGGGGGGATTGGGGGTGGATAACTTTCGACGAGGGAGATCTCCCCTTCAGCACCACGGCCTTTCAGTTGGAGGTAGGCGAGATAAGCCAAGTGATAGAGACGACAAGGGGCCACGAGATCCTCAAGTTGGAGGAGAAGGACGAGGATAGAGAGCTAGACCCGGCGACGCTCGAGGCGCGGAAGAACACGGCCTTTTCCCAATGGTTAGACGATCTCGAGGCTGAGGCGACCATCGAGAGATACCAGCCTGAGGAGAAAGTCCCCCCGGAGTAGAGGGCAAGAGGGGTTCTTATCGGTCTACACGATGTAACGTCGCAGTTCATCTGCGACGTTTTCGTTTGATTTGAATCAACCGTCCGACATAAAGTCGGACGCTACATAGAAACTGGGTTAGTGCTTATCCTGGATTTAAAATCCAGGATAAGCGGCAGCAAGTAGGGCGGGTTTCCATACCCACCCTACTTATTTCTCTTCTTCTATCTCTCCCCAGGTGAATTACCCCATCTGGCGGCGGGCTTCTAAGACGTTCTTGAGGCTCTCGATCTTGGTGAGGATGCGGCTTAACTGGGCCATGCTGTCGATCTCCAAGGTGGCGGTGATCACCGCCATATGATCCTTTTTGCTGGTAGTGACGTTGGCCGCAGCCATGTTCACATCCTCGGCCTCGACGATGGTGGCTATATCCTTGAGAAGCCCCTTGCGGTCGAAAGCCACCACCTTTATCATCACCGGATAGACCTCTTTCCTATCCGTTCCCCACTGTACCTCTATCAGGCGTTCTCTATCGGTCCGGCGGAGGATGTTGCCACAATCCTGTCGATGGATGGTGATGCCATGTCCCCGGGTCACGTAACCCACCACCTTGTCCCCAGGCAAAGGGTGGCAGCAACGGGCTACTCGGGTGAGCAACTCCCCCACGCCCAGCACCGTGATACCGGAAATAGGGGGAGTGGGTGGAGCCACCATGGGTAGTTCCGGTTCCTCCTCTTCTTTCTCTACCAATCGGGTGGCGATCTGCTGGACGTTTATATCCCCGTATCCGATGGCGGTGAAAAGATCTTCTACCCTTTTGAAGCGGAAAAGGCGGGCGATATCCTCGAAACTCTCTTCTATCCCCAACCGTTTCAGTTCTTTCTCCAGTATCTCCCGCCCCTGAGCGATGCTCTCCTCCCTCTCCTGCCGCCTGAACCACTGACGGATCTTCTGCTTGGCGCGCGAGGTGACGACGTATCCCAGATGGGGGTTGAGCCAGTCGCGGCTGGGCCTGCCCTTCTTGGCGGTGAGTATCTCCACCTGGTCGCCGCTCTGAAGCCGGTAGTTGAGGGGCACCAATTTGCCGTTGACCTTGGCCCCTCGGCAGCGGTTCCCTATCTCCGTGTGGATGCAATAGGCGAAATCGATGGGGGTGGCTCCATCGGGGAGGTCGATGATATCCCCTTTAGGGGTGAGGACGTAAACCTGCTTGGGGAAAAGGTCGGTCTTGAGGGAATCGACGAACTCCCGAGCGTCGACCAATTCCTGCCGCCACTCCATAAGCCCTCGCAGCCAGGCTATCTTCGCCTCCAGGCTGGTGTCTCGTCCTACCTGTTCCTTGTACCGCCAATGGGCAGCGATACCTAACTCCGCTGTCTGGTGCATCTCCCAAGTACGGATCTGTATCTCCAACGGCTTACCCTGGGGGCCCACCACGGCCGTATGGAGGGAGCGGTACATGTTATCCTTGGGCATGGCGATGTAGTCGTCGAACTCGCCGGGAATGGGCCGCCAGAGGGTGTGGACGATGCCCAAAGCGGCATAACAATCCTTCACCTCGTCTACAATGATACGCACCCCCTGCACATCGTAGATCTCATCGAAGGAGCGTTCTTTGGTCTTCATCTTCTGGTAGATGCCGTAGATATGCTTGGGGCGCCCTGTTATCTCCACCTCTATCCCCTCTTCGGCCAGCCGTGCCTTAAGGGTATCGATAATAGCGGTGATATGCCTCTCCCGGCTCCCTCTTCGCTCGGCGATGAGGTTGGCCATCTCTTGATACTTATCCTGGTCCAAATACTGAAGGGCTAAGTCCTCCAACTCCCATTTCATCTGCCAGATGCCCAGCCGGTTGGCCAAGGGAGCGAAGATCTCCAGCGTCTCTTGGGCGATCTTCCTCTGCTTCAAGAGGGGTAGGGCCGCTAGAGTACGCATGTTATGGAGTCTGTCGGCCAGTTTGATGAGTACCACCCGAACATCATCCACCATGGCCAGGAACATCTTGCGCAGGCTCTCCGCCTCTTCCTCCTCCAGACTCTCCCAGGTTATGCGGCTCAGTTTGGTGACCCCGTCCACCAGCCTGGTTACTTCTTCACCGAACTCCTGGTGAATCATCTCTAAGGGGGTCCCGGTATCCTCCGGCACATCGTGCAAAATCGCCGCGGCGATGGTAGCCGGGTCCAGACGGAGGTCGGCCAAAAGGGCAGCCGTCTCCAAAGAGTGTTGGACATAGGGCTGCCCGGAGGCCCGCATCTGACCGTTGTGGGCCTGGGAAGCCACCTCGTAGGCCCGACGGATCAGGTCTGGATCGCATTGAGGGTAATATTCTTTCACTTCCTCGATTAGGGCCTCGATCTCCATCTCCCTTTTAGTATATCGCAGCAGGGTAGATTCTGCAACATATTAGAAAAAGGCATCCTTCCCAGGGAAGCGGCAATGATATATAATAGAGGCGATGAGTGTCTAAGGAGCCCTGATGAAACCGATAATCATCGGAGTGGCAGGGGGTACCGGTTCCGGGAAGACCACGGTTTCCGAGGCCATCTTGGAACGAGTAGGGAGAGAACGGATCACCTACATCCAACATGACTCCTACTACAAGGATCTAAGCCCCTTGCCCCCTGAGGAGCGCCATAAGATCAACTTCGATCACCCTGAGGCTCTAGATACCAACCTCCTGGTAGAACACCTCAAACGGTTACAAGCCGGCTCTCCGGTAGAGGTGCCGATTTACGATTTCACAACCCATACGCGGAGAAGGGAGACGAGGAGAGCGGAGCCAAGAGGGGTGACCCTGGTAGAGGGGATACTCATCTTCGCCGATAAGGCTCTAAGAGAGCTCATGGACGTAAAGATCTTCGTAGATACCGATGCCGACATCCGTTTCATCCGGCGGTTGCAGCGGGATATTACCGAGCGAGGACGAACCAGAGAATCGGTGATCCGCCAATATCTGGAAACGGTACGCCCCATGCATCTGGAGTTCGTGGAGCCCAGCAAGAGGTACGCGGATATCATCATCCCCGAAGGAGGGTTCAATGTCACGGCCATCGATATGGTGGTGGCC
>DAOULQ010000102.1:0-2353 GCA_034419095.1 Anaerolineae bacterium
TCCAGTATAGGGGCGCCAGAAGAGCCAAAATAGGGGAGCAATGCTCTCCTAGATAGTTCGTGGCCCAGGTGCTCAGGCTATAAGCGAAGGGCCTGCCATGAGCGGTGTTCCACACTACTTGGTCTTCATAGCCCAGATCTAAGCCATGAGTCTGTAAAGATTCGTGTTGGGCGATGGATAGATAGGAGAAAAGAAGGCCATAGCCTAGAAACAATAGGATGGCTATGGCTTGGCCTCCTCTTGATTCCAGGAAGATAGTCAGGGATCTCTGGATTGGAGACCGCTTTCTGCCAGAGGTCATTGCAAACCCGCAAGAGAAGAATAGAGCGCCGCCGTCTCCTCCGCGATCCTCTTCCAACTGAAAGCGCGAGACAGCCTCTTGGCCCTTTCCCCCAGACGGCGCCGGAGCCCCTCTGAGGCGATTAACTCCTGGATCTTGGCCACCAGTGCCTCCACATCGTCGGGCGGCACCAAGACGATGTTCTCTCCCTCTACCAGTTCTTTTACCTGGATCCCGGGTCGTGTGCTTATGATGGGCAAGCCATGAGCCAGAGCGGCCATGAGGCTCCCCCGCCGTAAGGAGATCCCATCCTTATAAGGAAGCACACATATATCGGAAGCCAAAAGGTTGGCCGAGGCCTCCTCATCCTCCACATACCCTGTCCAAAGGACCCGCTCGGCGAGCCCCAACTCTCGCCCCAACGCCTCCATCCGGTGGGCGTACTCGGTGGTCGTGGGATCGCTAGTCCCTATCTTACCCCCCACCATGAGAAGTTTGACCCTCTCCCCCTCTTCTAAAAGTCGAGCCAAGGCTCGAAAGAGGACCTCCACCCCCTTACTTTCATGGAGAAGACCAAAGTAGGAAAGCAAGGTTTCCTCCTTGACGCCCCATCGGGCCCGCCACTCCTCACGATCGTATCCTGGGGGAAGGCGAGGGCTGATATTGCTTCCGATGGGGATAAGATAGGGCTCCAAGCCATAACCTCTGGCCTCCGCCTCATCTTGCACATTGGTGACTATGACCCCATGGCACCCTTTAGCCAAGGCGGCTATAGCCCCACGGCGAACCGGGCCTGCCTTGGGGAAAAGATAGGGCACCCGGAGATCGTGAAAGGTGACCAAGATAAGAGGGCGCATTAGACGGAGGCGCCAAGGGAGGAGGTTTATGGCGGGGTGCATCCCGTAGGCCGCGGCTTGATATTGAAGGTGAAGGATCTGGGGCTCTATCTCTTTGAAAAGGGTGAGGATATGCTTCCAAGAGGAGAAATCCCACTTGGAGACCCGAGGATATAAGGCGAAACTCTCGCCTCCATCCTGGCCCAAAACCGAGGTCAAGACGCTCACCCGCTTCCCCAACTTGGCCAGGGCTTTGGCCAACTCTTTTGTATACCCCCCCACCCCTCCCACCATGGGGGGGAACTCCCCTGAGATCAACAAGATATTCATGGCTTACTTCAACCTTGAACGGAGGACCTGCCAGTAGGCGGCCACTCGTTCTCTCCGGAGGGGCCTCTTATGCCCCGCCAGCCACTTGAGCCCCTCCAAAAGGAAAAGGTAGAGGTAGGTGGAAAGGACAAACCAGCGCAAAACCTCCCCTCGCCACCCATAATACTTCTTGAAGAAAAGGACTTTGCTTCGCTGGAACTGGATATGGCGAAAAGCGAGCACCTGCTCGCTGCTCTTCCCCTCCTGGTGTACCACCTGGGCGGCGGGGAGATAAACCACCTCCCATCCCTGGGCCTTGAGCCGATAGCACCAGTCCAACTCCTCCGAATACATAAAGAACTCCTCATCCAGAGGGCCCACCTGATGGAGGGCCTCCAGACGGATGAGAAGAGCAGCCCCCACTACCCAGTCAACAGGTTGGATCTCGTCGTCGGGCTTATCTAGAAGGTAATATCTCTCTAGGATCCCGCTTCTCTGAAACCAAGGTTGTAGCACGGTGCTCTCCAGGAAGGCGGTAGCCAGGGTGGGGAAGCGCCGCCGGGAAGATCGGGTAGTTCCATCAGGGTTCAAAAGTTGAGGGCCCAGAGCCCCTACCCGAGGATGGGCTTCCATGTAGGCCACCATAGTGCCTAAGGCGTCGCCCACTACTTCGGTGTCGGGGTTGAGGAGCAAGATATAACACCCCTCACTCTGGCCGAGGGCTAGATTATTCCCCTTGGTGAAGCCCAGATTAACTTGGCTCTCCATCAAATGCACCCAGGGAAAACCCTCCCGCACCATATCGGCGCTGCCATCGGCGGAACCGTTATCGAAGACGATGGTCTCAACTGAAAGACCCTTCTCACCTTTCAGGCCCTCTCGGATGGAATCCAGGCAACGTCGCAGAAGTTCTCTCACATTCCAACTG